>CBDTTW010000007.1:0-37164 GCA_965363675.1 uncultured Rhodothermaceae bacterium | reverse complement strand
GGAGGTTTAACCATATGGCATGGGTGTATCTGGTCGTCGCGGGGCTGCTGGAAGTGGGGTGGGCCATTGGGCTCAAGTATACCGAGGGCTTCACGCGGCCCGTCCCGACCGTGCTGACGGCGGCGGCCATTGCGGCGAGCATGGGCCTTTTGGGGTTGGCCGCGCGCACGCTGCCCATCGGGACGGCATACGCGGTGTGGGTAGGCATCGGCGCCGTGGGGACGGCCGTGCTGGGCATGGCGCTTTTCGGGGAGCCGCGCACCGCCGGGCGGCTCTTTTTTCTGCTGCTCCTGACGGCCTCGCTCGTGGGCCTCAAGCTCTCGACGCCCCCGGCGCTGCCGGAGCCGCCGCGCACGGCTGAAAAGCGCCTGCCGGGGGAGTAGGGCGCCGCGGCGCCCCGCCGCGCCGGGAGCGCTTGCAAAAAAGCGTCGGGCTTCGGCCTCCGGCGGCCGCAACCTGCCGTGCGGATTGTGTAAGTTAGGGGCGCTTCCCCCGACCGACGTTACCCGTAACTGAGAGGCTGACCCCATGAAATCCCTGTTCAGCATCCGGAGGGCCCCTGCGCTCCTCCTGACGCTCGCGCTGCTGTTCTCGGCGACGGCCGCGTGCGCGCAGCCGCAAAAGCCCAAGCCGGCGCCGCGCTACCGCGTGCTCGTCTTTTCCAAAACGGAAGGCTTCCGGCACTCGTCCATCCCCGACGGCATCGCCGCCATCTGGCGGCTTGGCGAGAAGAATAACTTCAAAGTGGACGCCACCGAGAACGCGGACGTGTTCCGCCCCGACAACCTGGCGCAGTACAAGGCGGTGATCTTTCTGAGCACCACCGGCGACATTCTCAACGCGGCGCAGCAGCAAGCCTTCGAGGGCTACATCGCCTCGGGCGGCGGCTTCGTAGGGGTGCATGCCGCCGCCGATACCGAGTACGAATGGCCGTGGTTCGGCGAGCTGGTGGGCGGCTACTTCAAGAGCCACCCGAAGCAGCAGCACGCCACGATCAAGGTCGAGGACCGCGAGCACATCTCGACCAAGCACCTGCCCGCGCGCTGGACGCGCTGGGACGAGTGGTACAACTACCAGGAGAACCCCCGGCAGAAGGTGCACGTGCTGGCCTCGCTCGACGCGGGCACCTACGACGGCGACGAGATGAGCGGCGACCACCCCATTGCGTGGCTGCGCGAGGTGGGCGGCGGCCGGAGCTGGTATACGGGCCTCGGGCACACGGAAGCCAGCTTCGTCGAGCCGGAGTTCCTGGCGCACCTGCTCGGCGGCATCGAGTGGGCCGCCGGTGTGCCGCCCCTGCAAGCCGCAAAGTAATCCAGCCGGGCGGCATGCCCGGTCGCACAGGCGAAGGCAAACCCGAAGGGCAGAGTTGGTTGTCATACCAACCCTGCCCTTTTTGTTGCTTATTTAAACTAAAAGCTCTTTCCGGCCGGGGGCAAAGCCAACAGCCGCGACCTCTGGAGAAGTATATAGTATAATAGTATTGAGTTGTGCAAACGTTTTCCTGGGTATCGTATTTGGATCGATTCGCGGCCCTTAACCGGGTGCGCGTCGAAAAAAATTATGCAGCTAGGGGCATGGGGCAGGCGACGGGGCATTGAAAGTGGGGCCGCTCGTTCGTAACTACGAGGCAACAACTCCCCCGGCCGCGCGGGCCCTATCCGCCCCAACGGAAAGCGCTTCGCATTTCCCCAAGATGCGACCTCGCACGCCCTCGCGCCGGCCGGAGTTGGCCATAAACCACAACGGTTCACTGAGGGCTTTATTATGCGACTGGTAAAGCTGCTGTTAGTGTTGGGATTGGTGTGCCCGATGGCGGCGTTCGGACAGACCGGCAAGATTGCCGGGCGCGTCACGGATGCCGGCACCGGCGAGGCCCTGCCCGGCGTTAACGTAGTCATCACGGGCACCACCCAGGGCAGCGTCACCGACGTAGACGGCTACTATGCCATTCTCAACGTCACGCCGGGCACGCAGTCCATCCGCGCTTCCTTCATCGGGTATACCGCCCAAACGCTCACCGACATCCGCGTCAACATCGACTTGACGGCGGAGGTCAACATCCAGCTTCAGCCGGAGACGATGGGCCTCGACGAAGTCGTCGTGGCGGCCGAGCGGCCCGTCGTGCAGCGCGACATCGCCGGCAGCGTAGCCAACCTGAGCTTCGAGGAAATAGAGAACCTGCCGGTCAACAACGTCCAGAGCGTGATCGCGCTGCAAGCGGGCAACGAAGGCGGCCTCAACATCCGGGGCGGCGGCGGGGACCAGATTTCGTTCAACATCGACGGCATGAACCTGGCGGCCGGCCGCGGCAACCAGCCCTTTACCGGTATCTCGTACACGGCCGTTCAGGAAGTGCAGGTGCAGACGGCCGGCTTCAGCGCCCGCTACGGCAACGTGCGCTCCTCGGTGATCAACGTCGTCACGCGCGAAGGCTCGCGCGACCGCTACTTTGCCGACGTGATCATGCGCTACACGCCGACGCAGAATAAGACGTTTACGGGGCACGATATCGACGGCGCTCCGGTCAAGTACCCCAACGACCCGAACGCCTACTTCGCCCGGCCGCTGCTCGACGAGAACATCGCCTACGACGGCACCAACTCCTCGAAGTGGGACGTGTACATGCGCGACTCGTACGACCGCTTCACGGGCTGGAAGGACAAAGCCAAGAACCTCAAGGTCAACAACGACGCCGACCCGAACAACAACGCCACCCCGGAGGACATGCACGAGGCGGTGAAGTGGTACCTGCGCAAGGACTTCCGCCCCGACGAGCCGGACTACGAGTTCGACGGCACCATCGGCGGCCCCGTGCCGCTTCTGAGCGAGATGCTCGGCGGCCTGCGCTTCAGCGCGTCGATGCGCCGCACGCAAAGCCAGTTCGTCGTGCCGATGGTCCGCGATCAGTACGACCAGCAAACCTACCAGGGGCGCCTTACGTCGGACCTTTCCAAGGGCCTCAAGCTCAACATCCAGGGCCTCTGGAGCAAGGAGCGCGGCCTGAACAACTCCGAGGACGGCAACCAGAACATGATCCGGGGGCGCGGCAACCTCTTCCCCGGCAAGGGCGAGCAGTTCGCTACGCACTGGCGCAACCCGATGGACATCTCGTACTCGTTCCTGAGCGCCGAGCTGACCCACACGCTCAACGCGAAGACGTTCTACGAGGTAATGATCCAGCGCAACCAGACGGGCTACAACACCTTCCCGACGGAGGCGCGCAACCCGGAGATCATCAACACGGTGGGCAACCTCAAGATGACCGAGGAGCCCTTCGGGTTTGAGTGGCGCGACGCCTACGACATCCTCGGGGCCGACTTGCGCACCGGCGGCCACTGGTTCAGCGCCCGCGACACCTCGAAGGTGTACCGCTGGACGATGCGCTTCGACATCAACAGCCAGCTCAACCGGTACAACCTGCTCCAGGCCGGCCTCGAGTACATCAACTCCGAGTACGACACGCGCCACGGCGAGATCGACCCGGCGCACCCGCACCACGCCAACCCCATCGTGATCTGGAACCGCACGCCCACGCAGGGCGCCATGTACCTGGAGGACAAGCTGGAGTTCAAGGGCATGGTCGCCAACATCGGCATGCGTATGGACTACTTCCGGGCCGGCGGCGACTGGTACGTCTACGAGCCGTTCGACCTGGCGCTCTCGGCGCAGGTCGGCGCGGACCACCTCGACGAAGCCCTTCCGAAGAAAGCCACCAAGCACCAGTTTGCCGTGAGCCCGCGCCTCGGCGTGGCCTTCCCGATCACGACGAACAGCAAGCTGTTCTTCAACTACGGGCACTTCCGGAACATGCTCGACCCCTACGCCCTCTTCGACATCCAGAAGATCAACACGGGCCGGGTCAACGAAATGGGCAACCCGGACCACCCGATGCCCAAGACGGTGCAGTACGAACTGGGCTACGAGCAGAACCTGTTCAACCAGTTCCTGCTGCGCCTGGCCGGCTACTACCGGGACCAGCGCAACCAGCCGCGCCGCGTGCGTTTCCTGAACCTCGACGGCGAGGTGGACTACGGCATCGACTTGCCGCTCAACTACGGCGACCGGCGCGGCGTCGAGGTGACGCTGAGCAAGAACCGGGGCAAGTGGGTCCGGGGTTTCGTCAACTACACGTACATGGCGTGGAAGAACGGCAACTTCGGCTTCGGCACGATCTACGAGAACCCGGTCAGCATGCGCACGCACATCCTGACGACGGGCGAGTACTACCCGGACTTCCGGGTGCCGGAGCCGTATGCGCGCGCCAACGTCGAGTTCCTCGCGCCGCGCAACATCCTGGGCAGCCCGCTGCTCTCGACGGTCTTCGGCGACTGGCGCCTGAGCGCGCTGGCCTCGTGGCGCAAGGGCCAGACCTTCACCTGGACCGGCACGGCCCGCGAAGGCATTCGCAGCTCGTTCAAGGAAATCCGCGGCAACGTCACCTGGCGCGGCACGCGGGACGTGGATCTGCGCATGAGCAAGAACTTTACGGTCAACGGCACGCGCGCCATGATCTTCGCCGACATCACGAACGTGCTGAACCTGCGCAGCCTGGAGCAGGACACCGGCGCGTTCGAGGGCAGCCAGGACGATTTGCGCTACTACCGCTCGCTCCAGCTCGGCGCCGACACGTTCGAGGGCTTCCCGGGCGGCAAGCCGCCGTACCTGTATATCCCCGGCGACGACAAGATGGGCGACTTCCGCAAGCCGGGTACGCCCTTCGTGCCGATCTCGATCGTGAACGCCCTCCCGGCGCCGGACAAGGCGCTGGCCCGGCCGCTCTACTACTTGCTGCCGGCCGACGGCAACACCGCCGCCGGGACGTACCACCAGCTCAAGGACGGCAAGCTCGTCGAGGCGGACGCCGCCTATGTCAAGTCGGTGCTCAAGAACAAGCAGTACATCGACATGCCGAACGAGAGCTACTTCACGTTCCTGGACCCCCGCAGGTTCAACCTGGGCATCCGGCTCTCTTTCTAACGGCAATGCGGCAGGCTCCGGGGCGGCGCTTTGCGCCTTCCCGGAGGGCCTGCCCCGCCGCCGGGCCTCGCGGCCTCTGTGCGCCCCCCCGATGCGGCGAGGCGCTCCCCAACCCTCTCCTTGCACCTTCCTACCGTTATGAATAGGTCTACGATCCGCAACAAGTCCGGGCTGCTGGCCGCCGCTGTGGCGCTGGTGGTGCTGTGCGCCGCCGCCGGCGACGCCCGGGCGCAATGGTCCCGAAAGTGGCTCAACGTGGGCGACTTCCACCACGAGTACCTCTCCGGCGGCGCCGAGCCGGAAAACCAGGCGCAGCAGTGGAACTACCCCGGCCTGCGCACCAACGTTCGCAGCAACCGCTGGAAAGGGCTGTGGGTGAGCGCGCTCGACTGGACGGACCCGCAGGGCAAGGCGTGGCCCATCCGCACCTCGCATATCGGGCCGCGCGGCCTCGGCATCGGCGAGATGTTCGACATCTCGCACGAAGTGATCTCGCAGTTCGACAAGCCGCGCGTCGAGGTGGACGGCCTGGAGACGTTCCAGCGCCCGGTCATCGTCAACAAGGTGGAGGCGGCCATCAAGGCCGACCGCATGGTCAACTCGGTCATCAACACGTCGGTCGGCGTAACGATCAACCGGCGCGCCATGCAGTTTGCGCAGGAGTACAACGACGACTATCACGTCGTCGAGTACACGCTGACCAACACCGGCAACATCGACGACGACCCGGAGGTCGAGCTGCCCAACCAGAAGCTCAAGCAGGTGTACCTGGTGCTGCTGGACCGCCCCACCGGCAACACGCCCTCCGGCCGCGGCTCGAACTTCCCGAACAGCCTCGACTGGGGCCGTTACACCATGAACGACGCCGTAGCGCCCGACATCAACCCGCAGTACGGCGCCGACTTCCGCGCGCAGTTTTCGTGGGTGGGCTATACGCAGGAGCGCTCGCAGTTCCACACGCTCGGCAACCCGATCTGGTACAAGGTCGGCGACAACCCCATCCGCGACGACACCCTGGGGCGCCTCGGCTCGGCCAACTTCGTCGGCACCGTGATTCTGCACGCCGACAAGTACGCCCACAAGCCGGGCGAGCAGGCCCCGGACGACATCGCGCAGCCCCGCCTGATGACCTACCTCAACTCGGACTACTCCGACCTGACGACGGGCAACGACCACACCGATCTGAACAAGATGCAGCTCGAGCGCGACTTCATCAATCGCGGCTCGTTCCGCGATGCGCTGGCGGCCCCCGGCTCGAACCCGCACTCCAACCCGACGCACGCCTGGCTGGTGGACAAGACCGGCAACTTCGCCGCCAGCAAAAACGACCCGTCGCTGGGCATCGTGGGCGGCTTCGGCTACGTCAACGCCTACGGTCCGTACGACATGGAGCCGGGCCAGGAAATCAAGATCGTGCTGGCCGAAGGCGCCGCCGGCCTTTCCGACCACGCGGCCTATACCATCGGGCGCCAGTACAAGCTCTCCGGGGCGAAGGATGACCGCCTCATCGAGTACGACGCCAACAAGAACGGCGTCATCGACGCCAACGAGAAGCTGACCAAGAACCAGTGGGTCATGACGGCCCGCGACTCGCTGTTCAAGCTGTTCCGCATGGCGCGCGACAACTACAACAGCGGCTACGCCCTCGCGCGCCCGCCGAAGCCGCCCAAGGCGTTCAACGTGCGCTCGGGCAACGACAAGATTACGCTCACGTGGGAAGCCTTCCCCGGCGAGAACCCAGCGGGCGGCTGGGAGGTCTGGCGCGCCGCCAACGAGTACTACGGCGTCCCCGGCGCCAAGAGCATCCAGGGAGCCTTCGGCGTGCCCGACAGCGCGCGCGTCTACTCGCGCATCGCAACGCTGCTGGCCAGCGCCAAATCCTTCGAGGACCCGAGCGTGCAGCGCGGCATTTCGTACTACTACTACCTCCAGGCCGTCGGCGCGGCCAACACCAACCCGGTGGCCGGCACCCCCGTCGGTAAACCGCTCAAGAGCAGCCGTTATTACACGCAAACCTACGAGCCGGCCTTCCTGCGCCGCCCGGCCGGCAATAACATGGACGAGATCGTCGTGGTGCCGAACCCGTATATCATCGGCTCCGAGGCGAACGTGCGTTTCGGCGACAAGCAGGACAAGATCGCCTTCTACGGGCTGCCGGGCGCGGCGACGATCAAGATCTACACGGAGATCGGCGAACTCGTCACGACTCTCAACCACCGCGACGGCAGCAGCGACGAGTTCTGGTACCTGCTGACTTCCAGCCGCCAGCTCATCGCCAGCGGCCTCTACCTCGCCGTGATCACCAACGACGAGACCGGCGAGCAGGTCATCCGCAAGATCCTCATCGTGCGCTAACGGGCCGGGGCGCGGCGGCTCCCTCTGCCGCGCCCCGCCCGAACTTCAGGTTCTCCCTCCGAATAGGTTACCCGTATGCATAAAATCGTTTACAGTATCTTGCCGGCGGCGCTCCTGGCGCTTTGCCTCGTCGCCGACGCGCGAGCGCAGGATGTGGTGGCGCAACCGCCCACCGACAAGATCGCTCAGACCGGCTTCAAGTTTCTCTCGGTCTCGATGGACCCGCGCGCCGCCGCCCTCGCCGACGCCGTGACGGCCGACAGCCGCCAGGGCGCCATGGCGATGCTCTACAACCCGGCGGCGCTCTCGGCCATGACGAGCACGTTCAGCGCCGCTGCCGGCCAGACGCAATACATCGCAGACATCAACTATAACGCCGCCGCCATTGCGTTTGCGCCGGCCGGCGGCGCCTACGGCGTCTTCGGCTTCTCGTTTACGGCGGCCGACTACGGCGAGGTCATCGGCACGATCCGCTCCGACACGCCGAGCGGCTTCCAGCGCTACAGCGAGCTGGGTCTTGCCAACCCCACCCCCACGGCCCTGGCCGCCGGGTTCGGCTATGCCAAGGCCCTCACCGACCGGTTCGCCGTCGGCGGGCACCTCAAATACGTCAACCAGAACTTCGACCAGGGCGTACTGCGGCCCGATGCGACGGCGGCGGGCTCCTACGAGATGAACGATAATAGCCTGAGCACGATGGCCTTCGACTTCGGGCTGCTCTACAAAACGGGCTACAAGAGCCTGAACTTCGCCATGACGGCGCGCAACTTCGCCCAGGAGGTCAAGTACTTCGAGGAGAACTTCGAGCTGCCGCTCGTCTTCCGGATGGGCATCTCGATGGACCTGATGGACTTTACGGGCCTCGACCGGAAGATGCATTCGCTGCGCGTAGGCCTCGACGCCGACCGCCCGCGCGACTTCGACGAGAATCTGCGGCTCGGCGGGGAGTATACCTTCATGAACACGCTGTCGCTCCGGGCGGGCTACGGCTACCCGACCGACGAGCAGGGCGTCAGCCTGGGCGCCGGCCTGCACTCGTCGCTCGGCGGCTTCGGCATCGGCGCGGACTACGCCTACACAAACTTCGGCATCTTCGGCTCGGTAAGCCGGATCGCGCTGCAAGTCGGGTTCTGAGCAGCGCGGGCGCAACGCCAAAAGGGCGGAATAGGTGGTCCTACCTATTCCGCCCTTTTTATGGATGGTCTTTCCAATTTCGGCAGGCGTAGCTGGGCATCAAATTCCAGGCGCGCGCAGGGCAAAATCAAAAAAGGTTTTTACATTTATTCAAATTGATTTATTAATTATGTCGACCTTGCTATAGCTCTGCTCCATAAAAAGTGCGTGAGATCGGCCTGGCGCAGCGAGCAGTGATTGAATATCAGCCCGGCGCTTCGTAACTACGGGGCGGATCGCCGGAGCGGTCCGGGTGTGCGTGCAGCAGGGCAAAAATGCATACCCGCCCTTGCGCGGGCGAGGGACGAAGGCGCGTAAGACTATATAAATAGTCTGTCGGCGCGCCGGGGCTGCCTTGCGGTGATAAGCTTTGACAAACCGGCCGTGCGCAATCGTTTGAATAGAACAGGCGCAGTTCTATTTTTGCGTACGGGCCCGTAACGGGTTAGTTGCAAGCGCCGGAGCGGCCGCGCTGAAAAAACGAAGCAAGGCGCCGGGCAGGAGCCGGCGGTTCGGGCAGGGCAGGGGGCGCCGCGGAGGCCGTGCAAAACGCAGCGCCGCCCTTGATATTGAAGTTCAATAGCTTGAACTTGCGCCATGGCCCTTGTGACCAGGCGCTCGTATTGGAAGCGCTACAACGCTTCCGCTCCTGGTAGGGTAGTCGCCGGGCTAATGAATGAACTACCTGCCGCAGGCTTTTAGTACTGCGGACATCTAACAAACCTAGATCGGAGGATCTACTATGAGGTTAGTAAAGCTACTGTGGATGCTTGCTTTACTGGTCCCCACCTCAGTAAGCCTCGCGCAGACCGGCAAGCTCTCGGGAACCGTAACGGACGCCAACAACGGCGATCCGCTCCCGGGTGTGAACGTGGTCATCGAGGGCACGACGCAAGGTGCGACGACTGATGTGGACGGCTACTACACTATCCTGAACGTGCGTCCGGGCACGTACACACTCAAGGCGACCTATATCGGCTTCACGCCGCAGTCGAAGTCGGCCGTGCGCGTGAACATCGACCTGACGACGGAGGTGAACTTCCAGCTCAGCGAAGAAACGTTCGGCCTGGAAGAGGTGACGGTGCAAGCCGAGCGCCCGGTGGTGCAGCGCGACGTTTCGGCGTCGGTGGCCAACCTGAGCGCGCAGGAAATCGAGAACCTGCCGGTGACCGACGTGGCCGAGGTGATCGGCCTCCAGGCCGGCTTCGAGCGCGGCCTGACGATCCGCGGCGGCGGCGGCGACCAGGTGGCTTTCCGCGTGGACGGCCTCAACCTGGCCAGCGGTCGCGACAACGTGCCGTTTACGGGCGTGAGCTACACCGCCGTGGACGAAGTGCAGGTGCAGACCGGCGGCTTCAACGCCGAGTACGGCAACGTGCGCTCCGGCCTCGTCAACGTAGTGACCAAGGAAGGCGGCCGCGAGCGCTACTCCGCCGACGTGGTGGTGCGCTACTCGCCCCCGTCGCAGAAGTACTTCGACGACGTGATGCCGAACGACCCGACCTCGTTCTGGGTGCGCCCCTACTTCGACAACGAAGTGGCCTTCAAGGGCACCAAGAGCGGCGTGTGGGATCAGTACACGCAGAACCAGTATCCCGAGTTTGACGGTTGGGACGCCCTGGCGACCCGCCACCGTTTCAACACGGACAACGACCCGAGCAACAACGTTACGGCGCAGCAGCTTCAGGAAGCCTACAAGCACTACCTGCGCAAGGACCTCCGCATCCACGATCCGGACTACGAGCTCGACGGCACGATCGGCGGCCCGGTGCCCGTGGTCAGCAAGATGCTCGGCGACCTGCGCTTCACGGCGTCGTACCGCCAGGTGCAGGAAGCCTACGTCATCCCGATGCTGCGCAAGGACTACGGCGAGCGCACCTTCCAGGGCAAGCTGACGTCCGACCTGGCCAAGGGCATGAAGTTGCAGATTCAGGGCCTCTGGGCCAAGCAGGAAGGCATCAACGACAACGAAGGCGGCTGGCCGAACATGTGGACGGGCCGCATGCCGTACTACCCGTGGGACTTTGCCACGGAGACGGGCCTCTCGCGCGAGTGGAACGAAGGCACCCTGTGGGCCACCCACTACCGCAACCCGATGGACATCACGCGCAACATGATCGGCGCGCAGTTCACGCACACGCTCAGCCCGACGACGTTCTACGAGGTGCAGCTCCAGCGCAACGGCACCTCTTACGACACGTACGCCACCGCCGAGCGCGACACGACGATCATCAAGAGCGTCGGCCCGATCGATCTGACGGAAGAGCCCTTCGGGTGGCAGTGGCGCGACCAGACCGACCAGCTCGGCGTCGGCATCCGCAACGGCGGCCACTGGTTCAGCGCGCGCGACTCCTCGACCGTCGCGACGTGGCGGGCGAAGTTCGACGTGACGAGCCAGCTCAACCGCTGGAGCATGCTCAAGGCGGGCCTCGAATACTACTTCAACGATTACAACACCAACTTCGGTGAAGTAGACCCGGCCCACCCGCACCACGCCAACCCGACCTACGTCTGGAGCCGGCAGCCGCAGCAGGGCGCGCTCTACGCGCAGAACAAGCTGGAGTTCAAGGGCATGGTCGCCAACATCGGCCTGCGCATGGACTACTTCCACGCCGGCGGCGACTGGTACGTGTTCGAAGACTGGGAACGCGCTTTCCGCGCTTCGGTGGGCGTAGCCGGCATCGACACGGCGCTCGCGCAGGAGCCGACGAAGCATCAGTTCTCGCTGAGCCCGCGCCTGGGCGTCTCCTTCCCGATCACGACGAACAGCAAGCTGTACTTCAACTACGGCCACTTCCGTCAGATGCTCAACCCGACGGATCTGTTCACCATCGAGAAGATCAACACGGGCGCCGTGCAGCGCATCGGCAACCCGAACCACCCGATGCCGAAGACGGTCATGTACGAGCTGGGCTACGAGCAGAGCTTGTTCAACCTGTTCGCGCTGCGCCTGGCGGGTTACTACCGCGACATGTCCAACCAGCCGCGCCTGGTGTGGTTTGAAAGCATCGACTCCGAAGTCAAGTACAACGCGACGTATCCGTACAACTACTCGGACGTGCGCGGCTTCGAAGTGACGCTGAGCAAGAACCGCGGCGACTGGGTGCGCGGCTTCGTGAACTACACGTACCTGGCCTGGAAGGGCGGCAACTTCGGTTTCGCCAACCAGTACCAGAACCCGGTCCGCATGCGCAACTACGTACGCACGACGACCGACCACTACCAGAGCACGCCGATCCCCGAGCCTTTCGGCCGCGCGAACATCGAGTTCCTCGTGCCCGAGAAGATCCTCGGCAACGATCTGCTCTCGACGGTGCTGGGCGACTGGCGCATCGCGTTCCTCGGCGACTGGCGCAAGGGCCAGCTCCGCACGTGGACGGGCCAGGCGCTCGAAGGCGCCAAGAGCTCTATCCGTGGCGTGCAGGGCAACACCCACCTGAAGGACTACTGGATGGTGGACATGCGCTTCTCGAAGAACTTCAAGACGAAGGTGGGCGAGGCCCAGTTCTTTGCAGACCTCACGAACGTGTTCAACAAGCGTCACTTCTACACCTCGGGCTTCCGGGGCGACAAGGACGACTTCCGTTACTACCGTTCGCTGCACTGGGACAAGAATACCTTCGAGGACTTTGAGAACGGCGCTCCGTACGACTTCATCCCGGGCGGCGACAAGCCGGGCGACATCCGCAAGACCGGGGTCGAGTTCGTGCCGATCGAAGTCACGCGCGAACTGATCGTAGACGGCGCTTCGACGCGCGCCCTGTACTTCCTCCAGACCGGCCAGACGCCGGGCGAAGGCGAGTACTACCAGTTCAAGAACGGCTCGTACCAGAAGGCGGACCAGGGCTTCGTGAAGCAGGTGCTGGACGACAAGGCGTACATCGACATGCCGAACCAGCCTTTCGCGACGTTCCTGAACCCGCGCAACGTGTTCTTCGGGTTGAGGCTCTCCCTCTAAGCCCGGCGCCGAACCGACCTCCCCCTGCGCTCCCGACCGGGGCGCAGGGGTTCAAGGTCCGGGCGGTGCGCCCTTATAGTCCCCATCTCTCAACCCTCACTACCCATGACTTTTGATACGTACGGCCCCAAGCTGGTGAAGCGGGTTGTTGCGGTGCTGGCTCTGCTGCTCGTGTGCAGCTCGGCTTCGCAAGTCCAGGCTCAGTGGTCGATCAAGTGGCTGGCAGTCGGCAAACTGCACTATCCCTACTTGAGCGGCGGCGCCGAGCCCGAGAACCTCGTCGAGGGGTACCAGTACCCCGGCATCGTACCCGCTACGTTCCACATGCACTGGAAAGGCCTGTGGATCAGCACCAAGAACTTTACCGACGAAACCGGCAAGAACTTTCCGATCCGCACCTCGCACATCGGCCCCCGCGACCTGGGCCTGGGCGAGTTTTTCGACGTGAAGCACGACCTCGTCGGCCGCTTCGAGCTGCCTGAAGTCAAGGTGGACGGCCTGACGACCTTCGACAAGCCGATCACCGTGGACCGCGTAGACCCGACGCTCACGGCGACGCAAATGGTGGACAACATCGTCCACACGTCGGTCGGCGTGCGTATGGACCGCAAAGTGCGCGCCTGGTCGAACCCGTATCACGAGAACTACCACATCATCGAGTACACGTTTACCAACACGGGCAACGTGGACGAGGACCCCGAGATCGAGCTGAACAATACGCTCAACGACGTGTACTTCGTGTTCATGAACCGGCCGAAGATCAACGCCGGCTCGGGCGCGTGGGACAACAGCGACGGCGGCGCGGCGTGGGGTAAGATGACCATGAATGACGCCGTGTTCCAGGGCCACGACGACTACGGCCTGAACATGCGCGCGCAGTACTCGTGGCTGGGCTACGTGCCGGGCAAGCAGTTCAACGGCCGGCCGATGAACACCCTCGGCAACCCGATGCTCACGAACCACTGGTCGAACCCGATTGCCGACGACACGCTCGGGCGGCTCGGCGGCGCCAACATGTACGGGTACGCCGTGCTCCATGCGGACGCCTCGGCGCACGCCGAAGGCCAGCAGGTCGCCGACGACCCGGCGCAGCCCCGCACGATGACCTACCTGGAGTCGGACTGGTCGGACATCACGACCGGCGTAGACCACAACAACGGCCCGAAGATGGCCTTCGAGCGCAACTACATCGAGCGCGGCGCCCTCCAGCGCAACGTGGCGCCTCCGGGCAGCAACCCGCGCACGCGCCCGACGCAGGCTGAACTCGTCGAGCCCGACAAAGACTTCATCAACACGAGCGGCCTGCCCTCGCTGGGCACGGAAGGCGGCTGGGGCTTCATGAACGCCTATGGTCCGTACACCATCCCGATGAATCAGCAGGTCAAGATCGTCGTGGTGGAAGGCGTGGCCGGTCTGAGCGAGCAGGCGGCCTACACCATCGGGCGCCGTTACAAGCTCTCGGGCTTCAACGACAGCCTCGACATCCCGGTGACGCTCAACGGCAAGACGGTGAGCATGAAGAAGAACGAGTGGTTCTTCACCTCGCGCGACTCGCTCTTCAAGATGTTCCGAATGGCCATGGCGAACTATCAGTCGGGCTACAGCATCCCGGATGCGCCGCTGCCGCCGCGCCAGTTCCTGGTAGCCTCGGGAACCGACCAGATCAAGATTAGCTGGGAGGCTTTCCCGGGCGGCGAGCCGCCGGACGGCTGGGAGCTGTACCGTGCGCGCAACTACTACCACGGTCTGCCGCTCTCGAAGTCCACGCGCAACGGTCTGGGCATCCCGGACAGCGCCGCGACCTACAAGCTCGTGTACAAGGACAGCGGGACCAGCTACGAGGATGAGGACGTGGAGCGTGGTGTAGACTACTACTACTACCTCCAGGCCGTGGGCGCGGTGAACACCACCTCGACGGGCATGACGCCGACGGGTGTGGTCATGAAGAGCAACCGCTACTTCACGCAGACCTACGAGCCTGCGCGCTTGCAGCGCGGCGCCGGCACGGCGATGGACCAGGTCCGCATCGTGCCGAACCCGTGGAGCATCACGCAGAGCCAGGACATTCGCTTCGGCCAGGAAGACCGCCTCGCGTTCTTCAACCTGCCGGGCAATGCCACCATCAAGATCTACTCGGAGCTCGGTGAGCTGATCGAGACCGTCGAGCACACCAACGGCAGCGGCGACGACTACTGGCAGTTGACCACGTCGTCCCGTCAGGTGGTGGTGAGCGGCATCTACATCGCCGTCATCAAGAACAACGAGACGGGCGAGCAGGTGATCCGCAAGTTCATCATCGTCCGGTAAGGCGCGCCGGCAAGCGCCCGGCCTCTGAAGCAGGAGGCCGGGCGCCGCGCCGGGACGCCGCCGGGTTTGCCCCGGGGCGCGCCGCTTGCGGCGCAGGACGCTCACGACGTAGACACCCAAGCCCATAGCGCCTTCTATGAAAAAAACGACTACAACCACCCTAGCCCTCGTGCTGATTGCTTGCTTCGCCGCCACGGCGATGGGGCAATCCAACGTGATCGAGAGGCGGAAGCTTGCCCAGACAGGCTTCAAGTTCATGAGTATGTCTGTCGATGCGCGGGCGGCCGGCATGGCAGACGCGCTCACGGCTGACGAGATGGGGTCCTCCACCGCCATGTTCTACAACCCGGCGGGTATGGCGAACCTCAAAGGCAGCATGCTCAGCGCAAACGCCGGCGTGACGCAGTGGATCGCCGACATCAACTACAACCAGGCCAGCATCGCCTTCTCGCCGCGCGGCGGGGCCATGGGCACGTTCGGCGTGTCGCTCCTGGCGGTCGATTACGGCGAGTTCATCGGCACCGTCCGCTCCTCGAACGAAAACGGCTACTCCGACTTCGAGGAACTGGGCATGAGCAATCCTTCCCCGACGGCGTTCTTGCTCGGCGTCGGCTACGCGAAGCAGCTCAGCGACCGCTTTGCGGTGGGCGCCAACGTGAAGTATGCCAAGCAGGACCTCGGCGAGACGATGACGGAGCTTGCCACCGCCGACGACCCGGCCGTGTTCGGGGACTACAACCTCAACACGATTGCGTTCGACTTCGGCGTGCTCTACAAGACGGGCTACAAGAGCCTGAACTTCGCCATGAGCGCCCGCAACTTCTCGCAGGAGCTCATCTACGAGCAGGATAACTTCGAGACGCCGCTGGCGCTTCAGATCGGCGTGTCGATGGATATGATGGACTTCACGAACATGGACCGCAACATGCACTCGCTGCGCGTATCGGTCGATGCCGAGCGCCCGCGCGACTACGACGAGCAGATCTCCGTCGGCGGCGAGTACCTGTTCATGAACACGCTGGCCTTGCGCGCCGGGTACGTCTTCCCGACGGACGAGCAGGGCGTGAACCTGGGCCTGGGCCTCCAGCGCCGGGTGGGCGGCTTCGGCTTCGGCGCCGACTATGCCTACACGTCGTTCGGCGTCTTCGACCCGGTGCACCGCGTGTCGCTGAGGTTGGCGCTCTAAGGCGTTCCTCTCGTTCGAAGCAACGGCTCATAACCACGTGCGGCAGCCCGGCAGGATTTCCTTTAGGGAATTTCCGGCCGGGCTGCCGCCGTGTTTTTTACCGCCCATGCCCGGCCGCCGCCGGCCTGCGAAGATGGCTCCCGGAAACCGTTTTGCTCGTCTGCGGCGCCGGCCCGCGCCCCGCCTGGCGTGGGCGGCGCTTTGCGCGCTGCTGGCAGGCTGCGCGCAGAGCGCCGCGCCCCCCGCAGGCATCGCCTTCACCGACGTGACGGCCGAGGCCGGGCTTTCGGACTTTCGGCACATCGACGGGGCGCAGGGAAAACGCTGGCTGCCCGAAACGATGGGCGCCGGCTGCGCCTTCATCGACTACGACGGCGACGGGCGGCAGGACATCCTGCTCGTCGGCGGCGGCGAGTGGAGCCCCGAGAGCGCCACGCCGGCGCTCTGGCTCTACCGGAACAACGGCGACGGCACGTTCACGCGCCGCACCGAGGAAGCGGGCCTGGGCGGCGTGCGCGCCTACGGCTTCGGCCTGACCGTAGCCGACTACGACGCCGACGGCGACGCCGATTTTTACTTTACCACGCTGCGAGGCAACCGCCTGTTTCGCAACGACGGCGGGCGCTTCGCCGACGTTACGGCCGCCGCGGGCGTAGCCGGGTACGGCCTCTGGAGCACCGCCGCCGTGTTCTTCGACGCCGACGGCGACGGCCCCCTCGACCTTTACGTCGCCAACTACGTCGAGTGGACGCCGGAGACGGACTTGTTCTGCACGCTCGACGGCGTAAACAAAACGTATTGCACGCCGGAAGCCTTCGTGGGGGCGCCGGGATGGTTCTTCCATAACAACGGCGACGGCGCCTTTACGGACCGCACCGAGGCGGCGGGCCTGGGCGGCTCGCCGGGCAAGTCGCTCGGGACGGCGCTCTCGGACTTCAACGAGGACGGCCGCCCGGATTTGATCGTCGCCAACGATACGCAGCGCAACCTGTTATACGTTAACCAGGGAGGAGGGCGTTTCCGGGAGATGGGGGTGGCTTCAGGGCTGGCCTACGACGAGAACGGCAAGGCCCGCGCCGGCATGGGCATCGATGCGGGCGTGCTGGACTCGACGGGCCGCGAAACCATCGTGATCGCCAACTTCGCCAACGAGATGATCGGGCTGTACCGCTACGTGGGGAACGACATGTTCGTAGACCGCGCCCGCGAGAGCAAACTCGGACATGCCAGCCTTACGGCGCTCACGTTTGCGATTCTACTCTTCGACGCCGACCTCGACGGCGACCTGGACGTGCTGGCCGCCAACGGCCACATCGACGACGACATCGAGAAGGTCTCGGACACGGTGACCTACCGGGAGGCGGCGCAGCTTTTCCTGAACGACCACGGCCGGTTCACCGAAGTCGGCAAAACCGCCGGGGGGGCCTTCGAGCGGCATCTGGTGGCTCGGGGAGCCGCCTACGCCGACTACGACGGCGACGGCGACCTGGACGTGCTGCTTACGGAGAACAAGGGCGGCGCTTACCTGTGGCGCAACGACAGCCCCGCGCGCGGCTGGCTCCGGGTGAGCCTGCGCGCCGAGGGCGCCAACCGCGACGCCATCGGGGCGCGCATCGAGGCGCAGGCAGGGGGCAAAAAGTTGGTGCAGCGCGTGCGCACCGGTTCGAGTTACCTTTCTTCGTCGGAGCTTGTCGCTACCTTTGGGCTGGGCGCCGCCGGGGCCGTGGATTCGCTGGTGGTGCGCTGGCCCTCCGGCGGCGTGACGCGCCTGGGCCGCGTGGAAGGAAACCGGCATATCCGCGTGCACGAGCAGGGAGGGCGCATCGAGGCCGTCGGCCCGGCGCGCGCCGCAAGCCACGCCCGGCAGGGCGCAACACCATGAACCTGAACCGATTCTTTTTTGCAGCGGGGCTCGTTTGCCTCGGGCTGAGCCTGCAAGGCTGCGGGCGGGAGGGCGAGGATTTGCTGAGCCGCACCCTGGAGCCGCAGGCCGCCGAGGCCCTGGCCGCCGCCGGGGCGGCGCTCGACCGGGGCGACTACCGCGCCGCGCTGGCCTACGCCGACAGCGCCGAGCGCTACGAGCCGGGCCTGGCGCACGCCGATTACCTGCGCGGCAGCGTGTACATGCAGACCTCGCAGATCGCCCGCGCCGACTCGGTGTTCGAGGCGCTGCTGAAGAAGGAGCCGTACTACCGCCGCGTGTGGCTGACGCGCGGACATGGCGCCTTCATGCGGGCGCAGTACGACGAGGCCATCGCGTACTACCGGAAGGAACAGGAGCTGATCCAAAACTCGCCCGCGCGCGTCCGCGAGGCGTTCGCCGCGCAGGACCGCGAGGCGCTGCCGCTGGCGACGCTGCAAATCGGGCGCGCCTACCAGAAGCTCGGCCAGGCCGACAGCGCCCGCGCCGCCTACGGCCGCGCCCTCGCCGCCGACTCGTCCAACGCGACGGCGCACGCCTGGATGGCCGAGCTGCTTCAGGAACTCGGGGAGTACGACGCCGCCTTGAAGCACGCCGACGAGGCGCGGCGTCTGCGGCCTTCCGACCCGGAGACCGCGTACCTGTACGGGTCGCTGCTGGCGCAGACCGGCCAAGCCGAGGCGGCGGCCGAGGCGCTGGGCGCCCTCGTGCAGCGGCAGCCGTGGCATCAGGGAGCGAACTACAGCCTCGGCCGGGCGCTTCAGCAGGCGGGCAAGCCGGCGGAGGCCGCCTTTTTCCTGGCGCGCGCCGATACGCTCCAGAAGGCCGGCGCGCACGTCGAGCAGCTTCGCACGACGGCGTTCTTGCAGCCGCAGCAGCCGGGCCACTGGGTGAAGCTGGCCGGGGCGTACCTGGACATGGGCCGCCTGCCCGAGGCCAACGACGCGCTGCAAACGGCGCTCTACCTGCGCCCGCAGGATCTGCGCGTGCAGAACGACCTGGCCAACATCGCCCTGGCGCGCGGCGATACGTCGGCGGCGTTTCTGCGCTACCTGAACATTTTGCGGCAGGACTCGACGTTCACCGACGGATGGGTCAACCTGGGCGTGCTCTACGCGATGTCCGACCGCCCGGCCGATGCGCGCCTGGCCTGGGAGCGCGCCTTGCGCTACCGCCCGCAGGACCCCACCGTACGCGCCTACCTGGCGCGCCTGCCCGGGCGTTGACCCCCGGACGTCTTTTTTAACCTGCTCCTCCCTCTTCCTCTCGCCTGTGCATCCGTTCTTCCGCGTTTTCGTGTTGCCTTTGATGCTCACCGCCGCCTCTCTGGCGCTGGCCGGCTGCGGCGGCCGTTCCGGCGGCCCGGAGGCCCCCGCCGACCATGACCTGCCGATCCACTTCGTGGACGCCACGCAGGAGGCGGGCCTGGGCGGCTTCCGGCACGACACCGGCGCCGACGGCCGCAAGCTTTTTCCCGAGTCGATGGGCTCCGGGTGCGGCTTCGTGGACTACGACGGCGACGGCTGGCTGGACGTGCTGCTCGTCGGCGGCGGCTCGTGGGACCCCAAGAATCGCGTCGTGCCGCTGCGCCTGTACCGCAACAAAGGCGACGGCACGTTCGAGGAGGCCACGGCGGCGGCCGGGCTGGAGGGCGTGCAAGCCTATGGCCTGGGCGTGGCGGTGGCCGACTACGACAACGACGGCGACGAGGATATCTACCTGACGACCCTTGCGGAAAACATGCTCTTCCGCAATGACGGCGGCGTGTTCACCGAAGTCGGGCAGGCGGCGGGCGTGGCCGGCGCCCCCGCCTGGAGCTCGTCGGCGGCCTTCTTCGACGCCGACCGCGACGGCTGGCTGGACCTCTACGTGGGCAACTACGTCGAGTGGAGCGAGGAGACCGACATGTTCTGCACGCTCGACGGCAAGAACAAGGACTACTGCACCCCGGAGGTGCATACCGGGGTGCCGGGGCGCTACTACCACAACAACGGCAACGGCACGTTTACCGACCGCACCCGCGAGACGGGGCTGCTGGACTCGCCGGGCAAGTCGCTGGGCGTCATGGAACTGGATTTCAACCGCGACGATTGGCCCGACCTGATGGTGACGAACGACACGCAGCCGAACGTGCTTTTCGAGAACAACGGCGACGGCACGTTCACCGAGGTCGGCAAGCTGAGCGGCATGGCCTACGACGAGAACGGCAAGGCGCGCGCCGGCATGGGCGTCGATGCGGGCGTGGTGGACACGACGGGGCAGGTGACGCTGTTCGTGGCGAACTTCTCGAAGGAGATGATCTCGGTGTACCGCTACGCCGGCAACCGGCTCTTCGAGGACCGGGCGGCGACTTCGCAGATCGGCCGCGCCTCGCTCATGACGCTCAAGTTCGCCCTGTTCCTGATCGACGTGGACCTGGACACCGACCTGGACCTGTTCGTGCTGAACGGGCACGTGCAGCCGCAGATCGAGACGACGGCGCAGGGCATCGGCTACGACGAGCCGCCGCACCTGTTCCTCAACGACGGCAATGGCGTCTTCGAGGACGTGGCGCCCCGGCTCGGGGGGGTGATGCAGCAACGGATGGTGGGCCGCGCCGCCGCTTACGGCGACTACGACCGCGACGGCGACGTAGATTTGCTGCTTGCGGAGAACGCCGGCCCGGCGCATCTGTGGCGCAACGAGTCGGTGGGCGGCGGCGGCGCGGTGCGGGTGCATGCCACGGGCACGCGCAGCAACCGCGACGCGCTCGGGGCGCGCATCGTGGGCGTGGTGGGCGGGCGCCGCATGGAGCGCATGGTGCGCTCGGGCACGAGCTACCTGGCGGCCAACGAGCTGCCGGTCACGTTCGGGTTGGGCGAGGCGGCGGCGCTGGATTCGCTGTACGTATACTGGCCGAGCGGCGAGGTAGGCCGGTACGGCCCTCTGGAGGCGGGCCACGAGGTCTACGTGACCGAGGGCGAGCCGCGCTTGCGCACCGAGCCGTTCCGGAAGGCGCCGCCCCGGCGCGATTCATAACAAATTGGGTGGCCGCGCGTTTGTAAATGGATTATCTAGCTAACTTAGCAGCAGGCGCCCGCCGCCTGTCGCAGCGCACAAGCCGAAACCACACCGAACGCATGGCGCCGCTCCACCTTTGCCCTTTGCCGAACTTTTTTCGCCGGTGGGCGGGCTGCGGGCTGCTCCTGGCCGCCCTGCTTGCGGCGGGGTGCGGCGGCAAGGCCCCCGAGACGCTTCAGCCGGAGACGCAGGCGCTGCTGGTGGCGGGCGACCGCGCCTTGCAGATGCACGACTTCGAGACGGCGTTCGCCTACGCCGACTCGGCCGAGATGCAGCAGTCGCGCGTGGCCGACCCCGAGTTTCTGCGCGGCCGCATCTACTCGGAGATGATGCGCTACGACGAGGCTGAGAAGGCGTACCGCAACGCGCTGCGCATCGACCCGCAGTACCCCGGCATCTGGAACAACCTGGGCAACAACGCCGTCCGGCAGGAGCGCTACCGCGAAGGCATCGCGCTGTACCGCAAGGAGCTGGCGCTGCGGCCCTCGCCGGTGCCGTGGCGCGGCATCGGCATGACCTACGTAGAGCTGGGCGCCGCCGACAGCGCCCGCATGGCCTTCGGCGAGGCGCTCCGGCTCGACAGCAACTATGTGTCGGTGTACACCGACCTGGCGCAGCTCTTGCAGGACGACGGCGCCTACGACGAGGCGCTGCGCTACGCGATGCAGGCGCTCCGGCGCGACCCCGAGAACCTCTCGGCGGTGTACCTGGTGGGCAACCTCTACAACCTGCAAGGCAAAAACGCCGAGGCCATCCCGTACCTGGCGCGCGCCGTCGAGCGGTGGCCGTGGCACAACCCGTCGTACTATGCGCTCGGGCAAGCGCTCGTGCGGACGGGGCGGCAGGAGGAAGGCAAGCAGCTCCTGGAGAAAGCCGAGCAGCTCCGCGCCCTCGACGCGAAGATCAACCAGATGGAGATGACGGTGCGCAACGTGCCCTCGGACGCCTACGGGCACGCCGGCATGGCCTCGCTGCTGCGCCGCGCCGGGCGCTACAACGACGCCATGCACGCCTACCGCGTGGCCGTGAGCTTGCAACCCGAGAACCTGGAGTTCCGCAACAACATCGCGGCGCTGCATTTGCTGCGCGGCGACACCCTGGAAGCCGTGCGCTGGTACCGGGAAGCGCTCGATCTGGACCCCGGACGCAAGGACCCCACCTCGACCGATATTCTGCTGAACCTCGGCGTCGTCTACGCCATCTCGGGCGACATGGCCTCGGCGCGGCAGGCGTGGCAGGCCGTGCTGGAGGTCAAGCCGGGCGAACCTAACGCGAGCCGCTACCTGGCCTCGTCGGCCGCCGAGCCGGCGCGCCGGTGACTCCCCCCGCCTAAACCCCCACTGATCATGCAAACCCGCAGACACTTCCTTCGAGCCGCCGCCGGACTGGCGGCGAGCGGCGCCCTGTTAGGGCTGGCCGGATGCAGCGGCGCCGGCGAGGCCGCCACCAGCGCCCCCGGAGCCGGCGCCGAGGCGCCCAAAGCCCGCGCCGGGGGCCGCCGTGCGCTCGGGCCTATCGGCATCCAGCTTTACACCGTGCGCAGTTTGCTCAAGGACGACTTCGAGGGCACGATCCGGGCGCTCGGGGCGATGGGCTATAAGGAGCTGGAGTTCGCCGGGCTGTACGAGCGGACGCCGCAGAAAGTGCGGGAACTGCTCGTCGAGGAGGGCCTGACGCCCGTTTCGGCGCACGTCTCCTACCAGCGCGTCCGCGACGAGCTGGGCCCGGTCATCGAAGAGGCCAAGGCCGTCGGATATCCGTACGTCATCGTGCCGAGCATCCCGCAGGAGATGCGCGCGAGCCTGGACAGCTACAAAACGCTCGCGGACGTGCTCAACCGCAGCGCCGAGCGCGCCCGCATGGCGGGCGTCAAGCTGGGCTACCACAACCACGCCTTCGAGTTCGAGCAGATCGACGGCCAGAGGCCCTACGACGTGCTGCTCAAGGCGACCGACCCGAACCTCGTCAAGATGGAGGCCGATTTGTTCTGGATGCTCAAGGGAGGCGTGCAGCCGCAGGCCTACTTCGAGGCGCACCCGGGCCGCTTCGCGTTCGTGCACGTCAAGGACATGACGGCCGGCGGCGAAATGGCGCCCGTGGGCGAGGGCGGCGTGGACTTCGCGGCGATCTTTGCGCTGGCCGAGAAAGGCGGCATCCAGCACTTCATCGTCGAGCACGACAACCCGCAGGACGCGCTCGCCAGCGCGCGCACGAGCTATGCCTCGTTGAAGAAGCTGCGGTACTGAGGGCCTCAGGGGGCGGCCGTTTCGGCGGACGCCTCCGGCTGGTCGGCGCGGCGGACGTAGGCGCGCAAATCCGGGTAATAGCGTTCGAGGAAGGCCGCGCCCGCCTCGGCGCCGAGCACGCAGACGGCCGTCGAGATGCCGTCGGTGAGCACGGTGTTCGGGGCGATGATGGTGGCGGCGATGCGGTTGGTGATGCCCATGCCGGTGCGCGGATCGACGTGGTGCGAGTACCGCACGCCGTCGATCTCGACGAACTGCATGGTGTCGCCGGAGGAGGCTACCGAGACTTCGGCGAGGGTGGCTTCGCGCCAGTCCTCGGAAGCGTTCTCGATGAGGACGCGCCAGCCCGGCGTTCCGGGGGGGGCCTCGCCCATGACGAAGTCGCCGCCGATCTCGATGAAGGTGCTCGCGATGCCGTGGCGGCGCAGCACCCGCAGCATTTCGAGGGCGGCGTAGCCCTTGGCGATGCCGCCGAGGTCGAGGAGCATGCCGGGGACGGCGAGTTGCACGGTCTGGGCGGCCGAGTCGAGCCTGATCTTTTGCCAGCCGACGCGGGCGCGGGCCTCGGCGAGCGGTTCGGGCGGGGGGAGTTTCCCGGCTTTTCGGGCTATTCGCCAAAGCTTCACGTAGGGGCCTACCGTCACGTCGAAGGCGCCGCCGGACTGGCGCGAAAGCTCCTGGGCGCGCGCGAGCACACGAAAAAGGTCGCTGCTGACGTTAACAGGAGGTCCTCCGGCCTTGCTGCACAGCCGCATCAGCTCCGAGGTAGGGCGGTAGTCGCTCATGACGTCCTCCAGCGCCGCGATGCGCGCGAAGGCGGCGCGGACGGCGCCGAGGGCGGCGGCCTCGTCGGGGGCGTACAGGATCACGCGGACTTGAACGCCCATGTGCACCTGCGTATATTCGTAACGATACAGGGACGTGTTGGCGCTGCTCGGAGCAGGCCGGCCCAAACACAAGACGGGAATTATGATTAAAGCTTTTACAAGGAATGCGGTGCACTTCGCCAGCGTTCTCGGCATGTCGGTCTTTATGATCGTGTTCGTCGTGTTCGCCTCCGGATGCGCCTCCTCCGGAGCCGGTTCGCCGGAGGCGGAAGCGCGTCAGGAAGCCGCGCCGGCCGCCGGCGCCGCTGCCGCCGGCAAGTCCGCTGCGGCGAGCAACGTCCAACTGGAGCGCTACACCGAGCAGGTGCCCGGCTCTGCTTCAACTTTCGATATGGTTCCGGTTCCGGCCGGCACGGTGACCGTGAGCACGGCGGCGGGCGCCAAGACGATCAACCTGCCCGCGTTCTGGATCAGCGAGACGGAAGTGAAGTGGGAGGAGTTTGACATTTACGCCTACGGCACCGACCTGAAGGACGCCGGCAAGGAAGCCGGCTCCGACGGCATCATCCGCCCGAGCAAGCCGTACGGCGCCCCGGATCGCGGCTTCGGCCACGCCGGCTACGCCGCCCTGAGCATGAGCTACGGCGTCGGGCAGGAGTACGCGCGCTGGCTCTCGCAGCTTACGGGCAAGAAGTACCGCCTCCCGACCGAGGCCGAGTACCAGTACGCCTGCGAAGCGGGCCAGGCCAACGACCCGGCGCCGCTGGCCGAGCGCGCCGTGTTCGCCGACAACGCCGAGAACAAGACGCAGCCCATCAAGTCGAAGAAGCCCAATGCGTGGGGCATCTACGACATGCTCGGCAACGCGCTCGAATGGTGCACGCCGGTCGAGGGCAACCCTGAAGACCAGCCGATGGCCTGCGGCGGCTCGTACCTTTCGCCGGCGGCGGAAGTGAACTGCGCCTCGCGCACGCTGCAAACCCCCGAGTGGCAGGAGACGGACCCGCAGATTCCGAAGTCGGTGTTCTGGCTGACGGACGCCACCTGGATCGGCTTCCGCGTCGTCCGCGAGCAGTAAGCGATCTGCACCCGAAAGCGGGGCGCGCGCGCAGGCGCCGCGCCCCGCTTTTGATACGAAAAGTCTTTGAAATCAGGCATATCGAGCAAACGCTCGGCAACATGCGTATCTTTAAGCGGTACGCTGTGGACCGGGCGCGCGCCTGCCCCCGGAAGCGGCGCCAACCGCGCCTTGCGGCCGCTTGGCCGGCCGGCCTGATCCTCTTCGATATCTATAATTTTTTGGAGATCAACATGAAGAACGAACCGATCAGCACTGAGCGTTCGTCTCTGGTAACGCGCCGTGGGTTTTTGAAGACGGCCGCCGCGGCCACGGCCGGCATGAGCCTGCTGGCTTCGGGTAACTTTGCGTACGCCGCCCCCCCGAGCACGCTGCGCGTTGGTCTGGTCGGTTGCGGCGGTCGCGGAAAAGGCGCCGCCTACGACGCTTGCCGCACCGAAGGCGTCGAGCTGGTGGCCATGGGCGACCTGTTCCCCGACATCCTCGAAAAGTCCAAGGGCGACCTCAAGACGGCCCTCGGCTCCAAGTTCAAGGTCACGGACGCCAACAGCTTCGTCGGCTGGGATTCGTACAAGCAGGTGCTCGCCAGCGACATCGACTACGTGATCCTGGCGACGACGGTCGTCTTCCGGCCGGAGCACTTCGAGGCGGCCATCAACGCCGGCAAGCACATCTTCATGGAGAAGCCGGTGGCCGTGGATCCGACGGGCTGCCGCAAGATCATGGAGCTGGCCGAGAAAGCCAAAGCCAAAAACCTGGGCGTGGTGGCCGGCACGCAGCGCCGCCACTCGCAGCACTACATCGAGATGATCCAGCGCATCCGCGACGGCCAGATCGGCGAGCTGATCGGCGGCGACGTGTACTGGAACCAGGACGGCCTCTGGCATCGCGGCCACGAGGCGAACTGGAGCGACATGGAGTACCAGATCCGCAACTGGATCTACTTCAACTACCTCTCGGGCGACCACATCGTCGAGCAGCACATCCACCAGATCGACGTGGCGAACTGGGCCCTGAACGCCCATCCGGTCAAGGCGCTGGCCGTCGGCGGGCGCCAGGCGCGCGTCGATCCGAAGTACGGCAACGTCTACGACCACTTTACGGTCGAGTTCGTGTACCCGGACGGACAGCGTGTCACGAGCCAGTGCCGCCAGCAGGACGGCACGACGAAGCGCATCGAGGAGAACATCGTCGGCACGAAGGGCGTGGCGACGGGCATGATTCCGAGCTCGTCGATCAAGGGCCAGAACCCCTGGACGTTCTCCGGCAAGGACCCCAACCCGTACGCGCAGGAGCACGCCGACCTGATCGCTTCGATCCGCAACGGCGCGCCGCTCAACGAGGCGCACGAGGTGGCCGAGTCCAACCTGACGGCCATCATGGGCCGCGAAGCCGCCTACACGGGCAAGGACATCACGTGGGATGAGATCCTGAACGCCAAGCTCGACATGGCGCCCAAGATGCGCGCCTTCGGCGACGTTCCGGAGATTCCGGTGGCCGTGCCGGGCGTGACCAAGCTCGAACGGACGTACTTCTCCTGACCCTTCGCTTTTTCCAGCGGCGGCCGGCCGCCTTGCAGACCGCACCGGTTATGGCAAGGCGGCCGGTTGCGTTTTACGGCCCCTATCCTCCCTAAGCTTACGCACCACACCTCATGCAACGACGCAACTTCATCAAATCGACGGCTGCGGCCGTGGCGGCCGGGGCTGCGGCGGCCCTCCCGCTCGGGCAGGCCGCCGAGGCGGCGCCGGGCGCGCCCTTCAAGCTCAAGTATGCTCCGCACTTCGGGATGTTCAAGGAGCACACCGGCGAAGACCCCATCGACCAGCTTCGGTTCATGGCCGACATCGGCTTCCGGGCGCTGGAAGACAACGGCATGAAGGACAAGCCGGCTGCGCTCCAGCAGAAGATCGGCGAGGAGATGGCCCGCCTGAACATGGAAATGGGCGTCTTCGTGGCGCACAAGATCCCGTGGAGCGCCTCGGTGTTCGCCACGGGCGACAAGGACGCGCGGGCGGCCTTCCTCCAGGAGATGCGCGAGTCCGTCGAGGTCGCCAAGCGCGTCAACGCGCGCTGGATGACCGTAGTGCCGGGGCAGTACGATCTGAAGCTCGCTCCCGACTATCAGACGGCGCACGTCGTCGAGACGCTCAAGCAGGCTTCGGCCATTCTGGAGCCGCACAACCTGGTGATGGTGCTTGAACCGCTCAATCCGTACCGGGACCATCCGGGCATGTTCCTCTCGCGGATTCCGCAGGCGTACATGATCTGCAAGGCCGTCGGCAGCCCCTCCTGCAAGATCCTGTTCGACATCTACCACCAGCAGATCACCGAAGGCAACCTGATTCCGAACATGGATATGGCGTGGGAGGAGGTCGGGTACATCCAGATCGGGGACAACCCCGGCCGCAAGGAGCCCACGACGGGCGAGATCAACTACCTGCGCGTGTTCGAGCACATCCACGGCAAGGGCTACAAAGGCATCCTCGGCATGGAGCACGGCGTCTCGGGCAAGGGCAAGGCGGGCGAGCTGGCGCTGATCGAGGCGTACCGCAAGGTGGACAGCTTCCAGGCGGCGTAGGCCCCTGGGCGGCGCGTATTTCGGGCGGCGACCCCGGCGCAACGCGCGCGCCGGGGTCGCCGTTTTCGGCTTGTGCGAAGCCCCGATAAAAAACGTCCGCAGGCTCGGCGCATATCCTGCGAAGGTTTGCTTTCGTAGCTGATTGTTCGCATTTTGATGCCGCCCTGAAGGCCGCATTCCGGCTCCGGCGGCGCACGACGCCGGTTTTCTGCCGGGCGTCAGAAGCGCTTCGCCGCAGGGGCAGGCTGTTCTTTCACCGAGTACGCGGAGCCGCTCCGCGACCTGTGCTCAACGCTCCGACGCCGCTGTGTGACGTACGCCCTCGGCCTCCGGCAAGGGCGGCGGGTGAAACGTGTGTAGGACGAAAAGCGGAAACGCAGCAAAGACAGGTATTTCATGCCGGCAGGCCTCGGGTCCCCGGCGCATGCCGAGGGCCGGTTCTACTGATGCTGGAATGGTCCTGACACCGTACACCAACCTTTCAAGGAGATTGCTGACATGGCAACACTCGTTTGTCTTATGGCCCTGTTCGGGCTGGGAACCTGCTTCGCGCTGCTCGGCTCGATCAGCGTCAAGCTGATGCCCCGGCTGAGCATCGACGCGGCGCAATTCGGATCGCTGGTATCGGGCTTCATGTTCGCCGCGATGATCTCGTCGCTGGTGGTGGGCGTGCTGCTCGATTCGCTCGGGTTCAAGCTCATCGCCATCGTGGGCTTCGTGGCCGTGACGCTCGTGATTCTGCTGCTCGCGCGCGGAACGACCTACCAGTCGGTCATGATTGCGAGCGTACTGCTGGGCGTGGCGGCCATGGCCCTTAACACGGCCGGCAACACGATGGCGCCGGGCGTGCTCACGCGCCTGGGCTTCATCAACGACGCAGCGGCGGCCAGCAACCTCGGCAACGTTTTCTTCGGGCTGGGCATGTTCCTGACCCCGACGATCACGAGCACCCTTTTCAAGCGCACCACCTACGAGAACTCGGTCTCGGCGCTGGCCGTGCTGATGGGCCTGGGCGCGGTGCTGGCAGTTCTGGCCGTGGATTATCCCGTGGCGCAGGGCAGCTTCACGCTCGGCGCAGCCTTTGCCCTGCTCGCCAACCCGGTCGTGCTCGTGGCGGCCCTGCTGCTCTTCTGCTACATTAGCCTTGAAGTGTCGCTCTCGAACTGGCTGGTTCCCTTCGGCAAGGAAGTCGTCAAGGCGGAAGGGGCCACGCGCGACGAAGCCTCCATCGACGCTACGGCGGCCCGCCTGCTCACGCTCTTTGCCATCGCCATGATGATCGGTCGTCTGCTCTCCAGCTTCGTTCCGAACCTCGTCGGGATCGGGCCGTGGCTGCTGGCGGGCGTCGCCGCCATCACGGTAGGGGTGCTGCTGGCGATGGTGGCCGCCAAGAACTTCGGCCAGGCGCAGATCATGGCGTTTCTCGCCGGCCTGCTCTTCGCCCCGATCTTCCCGACGACCGTCGGCGTGACGTTCTCCAAGGTGCCGCCCGAGGTTTACGGCAGCACCTTCGGCATCATCTTCGCCGTGGGCCTGCTCGGCGCGACGATCATCCCGAAGGCCATCGGCAACATGGCCACCGGCTCTACGGTGCAGCGCAGCCTCCGGCTGCTGATCCCGGCGTGCCTGGTGCTCGTGGCGCTGGCCGTGGCGCTCAACTTTGTCGGCTAAGCCCGGCGCCGGTGTGATGCGGGGCGGCCGAAGACGGGCCGCCCCTTCCTTTACTTCAACGACAAAACCTGAAGCGTAATCATGGCACGACCCGTAACGCTATTTACCGGCCAATGGGCGGATATGCCGCTCGAAACGCTGGCCAAGAAAGCCGCGAGCTGGGGCTTCGACGGCCTCGAACTCGCCTGCTGGGGCGACCACTTCGAGGTGGACCGCGCCCTCGCCGAGGACGACTACTGCCAGAGCCGGCATGACCTGCTCGCCAAGTACGGCCTCAAGGTGTGGGCCGTCAGCAACCACCTCGTCGGGCAGGCCGTCTGCGACAACATCGACGCGCGCCACGCCTCCATCATTCCGCCGCGCATCTACGGCGACGGCGACCCGGAGGGCGTGCGCCGGCGCGCCGCCGAGGAAATCAAGAACACCGCGCGCGCGGCGGCCAAGCTGGGCGTCAAGGTGGTCAACGGCTTCACGGGCAGCAGCATCTGGCCGCTGCTCTACTCGTTCCCGCCGAACGGCCCGGGCATGATCGAAGCCGGCTACAAGGACTTTGCCGACCGCTGGAACCCCATCCTCGACGTGTTCGACGAGGTCGGCGTGCGCTTCGGCCTGGAAGTCCACCCGACCGAGATCGCCTTCGACATCGCCTCGGCGCACCGCGCGCTCGAAGCGCTCGGCCACCGCGAAGCCTTCGGCTTCAACTACGACCCGAGCCACTTCGGCTATCAGGGCGTGGACTATGTGCAGTTCATCCTGGAGTTTCCGGACCGCATCTACCACGCCCACATGAAAGACGTGTGGTGGTCGCCGGTGGCGAAGCCTTCGGGCGTCTTCGGCGGGCACCTCGACTTCGGCCACAAGGATCGCTACTGGGATTTCCGGAGCATCGGCCGGGGCAGCATCGACTTCGAGGAGATCATCCGCGCCCTCAACCGCATCGGCTACGACGGCCCGCTCTCGATCGAGTGGGAGGACAGCGGCATGAACCGCGAGCACGGCGCGCAGGAGTCGTGCGAGCAGGTCCGCGCCTACGACTTCGAGCCCTCGAACGTAGCCTTCGACGCGGCCTTCGAGAAGAAGTAACCGCCGTCTTCACACGCAGAAGATAGAGAGGCCCGCGACGGCTTGCGCTGCTTTGGCGGCGGCTCCGGAAGCGGGCCTTTCTCACGTCGGGCAATGTCGCCCGCCGGATACCTTGGACGCTGACTGCGAACGATATGGAAACGATGGAGATGGTCGGGCAGCGTGAGGCCCTGGTGCAGAAGCTCACGCGGGAAGGGGCGGTGGCCGTCATCCGTATGGCCGACGCCCGCAAGCTCATCGCCGTGACGGCGGCGCTCGTCGAGGGCGGCCTTACGTCTATCGAGGTCACGATGACCGTGCCGAACGCGCTGCGCGTGATCGAGGACGTGGCGCGTGAAATGGGCGACGCCGTGACGCTCGGGGTGGGCTCGGTGCTCTCGGCCGAGACGGCCCGGCAAGCCATCGGGGCGGGGGCGCGCTACGTCGTGAGCCCCGTGTTCAAGCCGGAGGTCATCGACGCGGCGCACGCGCAGGGCTGCCCGGCCATGCCGGGCGCGTTTACGCCCACCGAGGCGCTCACGGCGCAGGAGTACGGCGCCGACATCGTGAAGGTGTTCCCCGCCGACGTGCTGGGCATGGCCTTCATCAAGGGCATCAAAGCCCCCATGCCGCATCTGCGGCTGATGCCGACCGGGGGCGTCACGCCTGCGAACGCGGGGGACTGGATTCGGGCAGGCGCATGCGCCGTAGGCGTGGGCGGGGCGTTGCTCGACGCGAAGGCCATCGAGGAAGGACGCTTCGAGGCGCTGACCGAGAACGCGCGCCGGCTCATGGAAAGCATCGCCGCGGCGCGCGCCTAGCCTACGCGCGAAAAACGCGCGGAAGCGCAAAAAAGTAGTTGCTTTGCCGCGCCGCCGGGCGTACCATCTTAACCGGTAACTTTCTTTTAGTAGACCTATGGACTTTCTCGATACACTTTTCAGCGTCCGGGGCAAAGTCGTCGTCGTCACGGGCGGAGCCGGGGCGCTGGGCGGGCTCATGGCGCGCGGCCTGGCGCACTGCGGCGCGAAGATCTGCATCCTCGACTTGCACGCCGACCGCGCCGAGGCCATGGCCGCCGCCATCCGCGAGGCCGGAGGCGAGGCGATCTCGGCGGGGGGCAGCGTGCTGGACAAAGCGCAGCTCCAGGGCGTCCGGGAGCTGGTTACGGGGCAGTACGGCCCCATCGACATCCTGATCAACGCCGCCGGCGGCAACGTAGCCGGGGCTACGCTCGGGCTGGACAACACGATCTTCGATTTGCCCCTCGACGCCTTCCGGCAGGTGTTCGACCTGAACCTGCTCGGGACGGTGCTGCCGTCGCAGGTCTTCGGCGAAGCCATGGCCGCCGGGGGGCGGGGCGTCATCATCAACATTTCCTCGATGACGGCGCTGCGCACCGTGACCCGCGTGGTGGGGTATTCGGCGGCCAAGGCGGCCGTGGACAACTTCACCCGGTGGATGGCGACCGAGCTGGCGCTGAAGTTCGGGGCGGGCATGCGCGTCAACGCCATTGCCCCCGGCTTTTTCATCGGCGAGCAGAACCGCAGCTTGCTGCTGAACGAAGACGGCAGCCTGACCGAGCGCAGCAAGACGATTATCGCGCACACGCCGATGGGCCGCTTCGGCGAGGCTGAGGAGCTGCTGGGCACGATCCTGTGGCTGGCCTCGGACGCCTCGAAGTTCGTTACCGGCGTCGTAGTGCCCATCGACGGAGGATTTTCGGCGTTCAGCGGCGTCTAGAGGCCGCATATTCAACCGCATCAGCAAGAGAAGCAGCCATGCAGGATAAAATGGTAGTAGAAGACGCGCCCGCGGCGCCGGAAGAAGCGCAGTGGGCCGAAGCGGTGGCCGCCGCCGTTCCCGACGTGTACCCCTCGTCGGTGAGCCTGGCCGGCGACGCGGTGTTGTTCATGGCCGGGCGCGGCGCCGGCAAGTTCCTGGGCGTCGTCTCGGAGGCGGGGGCGGCGGCCTTCGAGGGCGCGGCCGTGCCGCTGGAGATCGGCGGGCGACGGTGGGTGCTTCAGCGGTGCCCGCTCAGCCATGCCAACGCGGCGGCGCTGCGGGCGGCGCTGCCCTGGACGGCTCCGGCGGCGCTGGGGTTGCGGCGCAGCGCGGGCCTCGGCGACCGCCTCGGCCTGGCGACGCCGGGCCACCTGCGGTCGGTCTGCAAGCACCCGTTTGCGCCCATTCTGGCGCAGCAAAGCATCCGCGAGATGACGCGCACCGAGCGCACCCCGGACGAGGTGATGGACGCGGCTTCGTGGGGCGTGTTGCAGGCAGGCTGGCGCTCCGGCTTCGGCGCCGACGCCGACCACCTCAAGACGTTCGAGGACATCGAGCGCTGCGCCGAGGCGGGCTTCACGTTCTTCACGATAGACCCGAGCGCCTACGTCGATAACGACGCCGACGCCGACGCCCCGGCGGCCCTGGAAGCCAAGCTGGAAGCGTTGCCGTGGGACGACCTGGAGACGACGCCCGAGGCCATGAAGGCGGCGTACGTCGGGCCCTCGTTCCCCGTGGGCGACTTCGAGGTGACGTTCACGCCGGAGGCGCTCGCGCGGGCGGCCGTCAAGTACGCGGCGGCGGTGGCGCATACGGCGCGCATGCACCGGCATCTGCTGGCGATCAAGAAAGCCGAGCCGTTCGACCTGGAAATGTCGGTGGACGAGACGGAAACGCCTACGTCGGTGCAGGAGCACTACTTCGTCGCGGCGGAGCTGCGGCGGCTGGGCGTCCCCTGCGTGAGCCTGGCGCCGCGCTTCGCCGGGCGCATGGAGAAGGGCGTGGACTTCATCGGCGACGCCGACGCCTTCGAGCGCGACTTGCAGCGGCACGTCGCCATTGCGCGCGCGCTCGGGCCGTACAAGCTCAGCCTGCACTCGGGATCGGACAAGTTCAGCATCTACGGGCTTTTCGCCCGCCACGCCCCCGATCTGTTCCACCTGAAAACGGCGGGCACGTCGTATCTGGAAGCCTTGCGAGCCGTCTCGGAGATCGCCCCGGGCCTCTACCGCGAGGTGCTGGCCTTTGCCCACGAGCGCTACGAGACCGACAAAGCCACCTACCACGTCTCGGCAGACCCGGCGAAGGCGGCCCACCCCGACGCCACGGCGGACGCGGATTTGCCGGCTACGCTCGACCAGTTCGACACGCGCCAGCTCCTCCATGTCACGTTCGGCTCGGCGCTGACGGCGCGCACGGCGGACGGCGGCTATCGCTTCCGCGACCGCCTGCTCGCGGCGCTCCAGGCCGACGAGGAAGCGCACTACCGGGCGCTCGAACGGCACTTCGACCGCCACCTGGCGCCGTTCGACGGGTTGGCGTAAGCTTCCGAACCGCGCCGCAAGTCCGGGCGGGCTGTGCTTTGAAAAGGGCAGAGCCCGCCTTACTTTTTTGCACCCTCGAACCGCTTCCGAACCCCCGTATGGGCGAGAAAAAAGTCACCCTCATTGCCAGCGGCGATTTGCGCCTCTCGGCCAACCAGGTATGCTGGCCGGAGCAGGAGCGCATGGAAGGCGCGCTCAGGCGCGCCGTCGAGGCGGAGGGGTGGACGGTCGAGCGCCTGCCCGCCTACGACCCGGCCAAAGGGCACGGCTTCATCGACAGCCAGAAGATGGGCCGCGAGGTGTTCCGGAGCATCGACCCCGACCAGCCGCTCATCGTGGCGTTTGCGGCGTGGCAGTACTCGCACCATGTGCTGCCGGGCCTCTCGACGCACCGCGCGCCGATCCTGACGGTCGCCAACTGGAGCGGCACGTGGCCCGGGCTGGTGGGGATGCTCAACATGAACGGCTCGCTGACAAAGGCCGGGGTGGCCTACAGCACCCTGTGGAGCGAGGACTTCACGGATGCGTATTTCCTGAACGGTTTGCATGCCTGGCTGGCCGACGGGCGCGTGCAGCACGATACGCAGCACGCCCGGCCCCTGGCCAGGCTGCGCCTGCCCGAGGCGCCGGCGCGCATCGGGGCCTCGGTGGCCGAGGTGCTGCGCCGCGACAAGGCCATCATGGGCGTGTTCGACGAGGGGTGCATGGGCATGTACAACGCCATCCTCCCGGACCACCTGCTGCACCCGACGGGGGTGTTCAAGGAGCGCCTGAGCCAGAGCAGCCTGTACTACGAGACGATGCAAGTCGCCGACGCCGAGGCGGAGCAGTGCCTGGCGTGGCTGGAGCAGCGCGGGATGCGGTTCCAGTGGGGCGACGACGAGGAGACCGCGCTGACGCGCAGCCAGGCGCTGCTGCAACTGAAGATGTACATCGCGGCCCTCCGCCTCGCCGACGACTTCGGGTGCCATGCCATCGGCATTCAGTACCAGCAGGGCCTGAAGGATTTGCTGCCCGCTTCCGACCTGGCCGAAGGGTTGCTCAACAACACCGAGCGCCCGCCCGTGCGCGCCCGCGACGGCTCGCGGGATCTGTACCCCGGCGCGGCGCTGCCGCACTTCAACGAGGTGGACGAGTGCGCCGGCCTCGACGCGCTCGTGACGCACCTGGTCTGGCGCGCGCTCGGCTTCGAGCCGGAGACGACGCTGCATGACCTGCGCTGGGGCGAGGCGTACGAGGGCGCCTTCGTGTGGGTCTTCGAGATTTCCGGGGCCGCGCCGCCGCAGCACTTCGCAGGCGGCTACGCGGGCGCCGTGAGCGAGCGGCAGCCGCCGATGTACTTCCGGCTGGGCGGCGGCACGGTCAAGGGCGTGAGCAAGCCGGGGGAGATCGTCTGGAGCCGCGTGTACGTGGCCGAAGGGCGGCTCATGGCCGACCTCGGGCGCGCGCAGATCGTGAGCCTGCCCACCGAGGAAACCGAGCGGCGCTGGCGGCTCACCACGCCGCAGTGGCCGATCATGCACGCGGTGCTCTACGGCGTCAGCCGCGACCAGATGATGGCGCGCCATAAGGCCAACCACATCCAGGTCGCTTACTGCCCCGACGCCGAGGGGGCGCAGCGGGCGCTGGCGGCCAAGGCGGCCGCGTTCCAGGGCATGGGCCTCGAAACGTTCATCTGCGGAACCGAAACCGGCCTCTGACCCCATGGACACCGATCCGCAGACGGTCCGCGACGCGCTCGTCGCCCTGGGGCAGGACCTGGGCGATGCGCGCGGCATGGCGATTTTCGGCGAGGGCAACGTCTCCGGGAAGCTCTCCGCCGACCGTTTTCTCGTCAAGGCAAGCGGGGCGCGCATGGCGGCCCTCGGGCCGGAGCACCTGGTGGAACTCGACGCGCGGCCGCTGCGGGAGGCCGTCGGCGGGGGCGAGGCGCTGACCGACGCCGCCGTAGAGGCGCTGCTGATGGCCGCGCGCGTGGATGCGGCGGCGCTCAAGCCCTCCGTCGAGTCGCTGTTTCATGCCTGGCTGCTGGGGCTGCCGGGCGTGCATTACGTAGGGCATGTGCACGCGACGCGCGTCAACGCGCTGCTGTGCTCGACCTCGGCGGACGCTTTTGCGATCCGGCGCCTATTTCCGGATCAGGTGGTCTATTGCGGGCCGCAGTCGGTGCTCGTGCCCTACGTGGACCCCGGGCTGCCGCTCGCGGCCTCGATAGCCTCGCTCGTGGAAGCCTTCATACGGCGCATCGAAACCGTGCCCAAGACGATCCTGCTGCGCAACCACGGCATCATCGGGCTGGGCGCGACGCCCGCCGACGTGATGGCCGCGCTTGCCATGGCCGAGAAGGCCGCGCAGATCTTCATCCAGGCGCGCATCCTCGGCGGCCCGATCTACCTGGACGACGTGGACGTGCACCGCATCGCCTCGCGCAGCGACGAGCACTACCGGCAGCGCATGCTCACCCACCACCTTTCGCTATGAACGCCCCGACGACGCATCTGGCTTTCGACCTCGGCGCTTCCAGCGGGCGCGCCATCCTCGGCCGGCTCGACGGCGCGCGGCTGGCCCTCGAAGAGGTGCACCGCTTCACGACGCCGCTGCGCGAGGAGGAGGGGCGCCTGTACTGGGACCTGGCGGCCCTGCGGGGCGAGATCGAGGCGGGCATGGCGGCGGCCCTGGCCCACGCGCCCGACCTGGCGAGCGTCTCGGCCGACTCGTGGGGGGTAGACTACGCGCCCCTCGGCGCCGACGGCGCGCCGCTGCGCGACGCGTGGTGCTACCGCGACCCGCGCGTGGCCGGCTTCATGGCGCGCGCCTTCGAGGCGGCGCCGCGCGAGGCCATTTACGCGGCCACGGGCATCCAGTTCATGGAGTTCAACACGCTTTATCAGGTGCTGGCGGATCTGGCCTTCGAGCCCGAGCGCGTGCGCGCCACGCGTACGCGCGTGATGATGGCCGACTACGCGAACATGCTGCTGGGCGGGCGCGTCGTCGCTGAGCGCAGCCTGGCAAGCACTACGCAACTGCTGGACGTGCACACCGGAGACTGGGACGCCGCGCTGATGCAGCGCTTGGGCATCGACCCGGCGGCTTGGCCGCCCGTGGTCGCTCCGGGCACGGTCATCGGCCGCACGCCGACAGGGGCGGCCGTCGTAGCGGGCCTCTCGCACGACACGGCGGCGGCGGTGGCGGCCGTCCCGGCCGCGCCGGGGGCGCCGTGGGCCTACCTGAGCTGCGGCACCTGGTCGCTCCTGGGCGCCGAGCGGGCGCAGCCGCTCGTATCGGCGGCGGCGCGCGAGGCGGGCTTCACCAACGAGGCGGGCCTGGACGGCACGATCCGGCTGCTCAAGAACATCAACGGGCTGTGGGTGCTCCAGGAGTGCGAACGCGAGTGGCGCGAGGCGGGCCAGGACGTGACGGCGGCCTCCCT
>CBDTTW010000006.1:0-37342 GCA_965363675.1 uncultured Rhodothermaceae bacterium | reverse complement strand
ACGCGCTGGTCGATCTGGCTCTCGGTCGTCGTGATGCGCCCCTCGGCCGTGGCGATGCGCGTCGTCTGGGCCGTGACGGCGTTCTCAACGTCCTTGACTTCGTCTTCCAAGTCGTCCAGGCTGCTCCCGAGCGTCGTGATCTGGCTCGCGTACTGGGTCACCTGGCCCGAGAGCACGTTTACGGCCGCCTCGGTCGTCGTGAAGCGCGCCAGCATCTGCCCCTCGGTATAGACGACGTAGGCGCCGACGGGCAGCGTCACGAACGACTGGGTGCGCAGCTGCTGCCCGCCGGCGGGGGCGTCGTAGGCGAGGTAGGCCTGGAGGGTGCGCACGTAGGGGATGCCGACGGCGCCCAGGCGCGCCTCGTCGATCCACATGAAGGTGGCCAGGCTGCCCGCCTTGAGCGCCGCCGGGAGGGCGGTCACGGCAATCGTCTTCGTGTTCGTCGCCGCCGCCGTCACGAGCGCGACGGCCTTGGCGGCGGCTTCGGCCTGCCAGCTGGCCGCCGCCTGGTCGCTGCGCACGCGCAGGGCGATCTCGTCGCGCTGCAGGCCGAGCTGGCTGCCGACGTAGTAGCCGGCCAGGTCTACGGCCGACCCCTCGGCCAGATCCACGTCGCGGCCGTGGACGTCGAGCGCCGTCTCGCCCTCGGCATGCGCGCGCGCGGCGGTGACGCTTTGCGTGCGGCCCGTCGTGATGTCGGTGACGTGGAGCACGGCGCCGGCCGGGATGCGGCCCGCGAGCGCCTCGATCGGCAGCTGCGTGGCCCAGCCCTGCACCCCCGCCGTGAGGCGCGTGACGGCGCGCGCGCGGCGCTCCTCCTCGACGCTCATTTGGATGGCATCCGGCGACACCTGCAGCCCGGCCAGGACGGCCGCGTGGTCGAGCTGGATGGGCCGGCCCACGCGGGCCTCGACATGCCGGGGCTCGATCAGGAGCGAGAGCGCCCCCGCCTCGGCGGCCTCGCGCACGCGCACGTACTGGCGCCCGACCGCCGCGTCGCCCGGGACGAACTCCCCGACGATGATAAGGTCCGTGCCTGCGCGCACGTCGATGCGCAGCGGCTCGCCCAGCGGGAGCGCCGCGACCACGCCGTCCAGGTCGGCGCCGATGGTGGCGATGCGGTCCGCCGAGGCGACGACGGAGAGGCCGTCCAGGCTCAGCGTCTGCGTCTTGTGGGGAGCCGCCTGCGCGGCCGGGACGGCGGGTTTGGATACGAACCGGGCCGCAGCGTCGGGGGCCTTGCGCTCCAGCCGCACCCGCTTCCGGACGCGCCCGGTGAACGGGTGCTCGGTCTCCTGGAGCTCGACCACGCGGGCGGTGAAGTTCATCTGCCACTCGCCGTCGCGGCGGCGGTCGCGCACGGTCACGTAGTCGCCCAGGCGCACCTCGGCGCCCGCTTCGGACCGGCCGTCGGTCCGCTTGATGATGGAGGCGTCGAAGAACTCGCCCTCGTACGACAGCGAGGAGGCGCCTCCGGCCCGGAGCAGGCGGTTCGCCCCGGCCGCGAAAAGCGCGCGCGGCCCCATCTTGGCGCTGTAGGGCGCCGGGACGTTCGACTGGGTGACCGTAAGGGCGTCGACGTAGAAGACGGCGCCGTCCTCCAGGGCGCGGAAGCGGATTCGGGCCGGGCCGCCGGCCGCCTCGATGAGGATGCCCTGCGTCGTGATCTCGGCCGGCTCGCGTCCGCCGTACTCGATCGTGCCGGAGGGCGGCCAGAGCCTGCCGGTCGCGTCTTCGAGCTCGACGCCGATCTTGCCCGAGTCGCATTGCACCCGCGTCCAGAACGAGAAGTAGGGCCGCTCCTTCGTCGGGACAAGGGGAATCTCGATGGATTCGAGGCCGCCGTCCTTCGCGGCGGTCACCTTGACGCTTTTCTTGCCGTAGGCGACGTAGAGGGGCTGCGCGATCATCTCGGTCGTCGCCGCGCCGAACGTCTGCATGCCGACGGGGATGCTTGCTCCCTCCGACATGTCGGCCGATCCGCCGGCGTCCTCGTACAGGTTGGCCTCGGGCGGGATGTCGTCGAAGTATTCGCTGACTTCTACGGCGCCGCCCTCGCCGGGAACGTCCAGGCCCACGAGGTCGCCGCCGTCGGGGCTGGTGAAGCGCGCCGGCTTGCCGAGGAGGCCGGCGGCGTCGCCCTGCACCCATACCGTGTCGGGCGCGATGCTGCTCGTGACGGTGAAATAGCCGGTGGATGAAGAGCCCAGCTTGAGTCCGTTCAGGAGGCCGTCCTGCGCCGCCGGCGACGGCTTCAGCCCGAGCTTGAGCCGCGTGAGCGCGCCCTCGACGAACGCCTCCGTCACGCGCCAGTAAGCGTGGGCGATGGTCGTCGGAAACTCACGGTCGCCGCATAAGGGGATAAGGCGGTTGAAGTAGGCGTCGCCGTCGTCGGTGACGTCGAGGCTGATGCGGTTGCCCTCGCTGGGGGCGGCTCCGCCGGTCGGAGCTTCGATCACGCGCTTCGCGGCGTCTTGGTCGCCGACGTGCTCGACGAGGTCGATGCGGTAGACCTGTCCGTCCCACCGGACGTCCCATTCGCACCCCAGCTGCTCGCAAAGCTGCCGCAGGGCCTCCAGGTGCGTGATGTCGACGCCCTGCACGACGGGGGTCGCCTCCCGGTATTGCGCGGCCGCCACGCCGGGCGCAAAGCGCGGGTCGCAGCCGTAGGCCGGTGAGAGAATGGCTGACAGCACCTCCTCGGCGTACAAATCCATGAAAGTCATGGCGAAGCTGACGGTCTTGTCGGGCTCCAGGGTGCGCCGCATCTTGCGGTCGGCCAGGTCGGTCCACACCGGCCAGGCGCGGAGCGTGACGCCGTCGGCGCCGGACGTGGTCGTCTTCACCTCGCGGATGCGCCACTCGCTGAAGGAGCCGTCGTCGTAAAGGGCCTTGAGGCGCATGCGGCTGCGGACGAGGCCGTCCCAGGGCGAGGCGCTTTTGAGCTTGAACGTCAGCTCGCTCGCCTCGCCCAGCTTGTGGTTGACGGCGGGGTAGGCGTGCGCGTAGTCCAGCAGGTTGTCGGACGCGCCGGCGATCAGCCGGGAGGCGCCGGCGGCCGGGTACAGCTCGATCTTGGCGATGCGGGTGGACATGAAGGGGCGTCTCTATGTGCTTTAGCGGGAGTGGAAGCCGGCGCGGCTCTTGGCGCGGATCGCCTTTTCGAACTCGGCCGTGATGCGGCTGATGTCGGCCTCGCCCGTGACGTTGACGTCGCCGACGTAGGTCTGGTAGATTCGGGCGGCCGGGGCTGCGGCGGAAAGGGTGTGCGCGGTGGGCACGACTACCGTCGGCACGCGCACCGCCCCGGACTTCTCGGCCATCATGCGGCTGAAGTAGGCGATCTCGCGCAGCAGCAGCACCATTTCCTCGCCCTGGGCGGTGGTGATCTGCCGGAGGTACTGGACCGACTTCGACCACTCCTCGTCGCCGGCCGGCTGCTGCTCGCTCTCGTCGTACATCCGCTGCAGCTCCTGCAGCAGACGCTCCAGCTCTTCGCTCGTCAGGTCGCCCTGGTACGCGCCGAAGCCGGCGGCCACGGTCTGAATGATCTCCAAAAGGCGCCGGCGGCCGCTGGGGTCCTTGAGGTCGAGGCCCTTCGCTTCCTTCAGGATCCCTATCAAGTCATCATCCAGCTTCTTGAACAAATCCGACCCTTCGTCCAGCAGCGCCGCGAGGAAGCGGTCGAACTGCCGGAAGGCGTCCTCGCCCATGAACCGGGCGAAGAAGCTCGCCGCGTCGATGGCGCCGTCGAGGTCCTCGGTAAAGTCCGAGAACTGATGCTCCAGCTTCGCCAGCACGTCGCCGATGCCTTTCCAGTCGTCCCGGCTTGATCCGCCGCCGTAGAGGATCTCCGACAGCGCGGTTCTCAGGTCGCCGCCGTTTTGCTCCAAGAGCGTCGCAAGCCAGTCGGTGAGGTCGACGTCGAAGAGGTTCATGGCGTCGAGCGCGCCCAGCAGGTCGTGCGCCTGGGTCCGTTCGGCGTCGGTGTACGACGGGCGGCCGCCGCGACCGGGGCGGTCCGTGCGCGCGCCCAGGCGTTCGAACCACTCGCCGGCGCTCATGAAAGCGTCGCGTGCGGCCTCGATCTGGCTCCGGCGCAAATCGTCGCCCGTGCGGCCGCCGCCGAAGAGCCGCTCGATGGTCGACTTGATTTGCTGCTGGTAGCTCCGCAGACTGTCGGCCAGCTCGCGCAGGCGCTTCTGGTGGGCCTCGGCCTGCTCCCGCGCGTCCTTGCGGCGCTGTTGCATGCCGTCGACGACCGCGTGGAGGCTCGTCGCCAGGCCGGCCGCGACGCCCACCGTCGAGGGCAGGTTCGAGAGGTCGGTGGCAAAGCCCAGCCACTCCCGGCCCGTCGTGGGGCGCTTGTCGGCGCTGAGCTTCCGGTACGCCTGGGCCAGCTCGCCCACGTTGTCGAGCGCGTCGAGCAGGCCGCCGGCGAAGTCCCGCGTCGCCTTGGAGAGCCGCCCCATGGCCGTCGCCAGGTTCAGGAGCGTGCGGCCGCTCCGGGCCAGGTTCTGGATCTTCTCGCCGAGGTCGTCGAGCTCCTTCTTCGGGTCCTCCTTCCGGTTGCCGCTGATGCCCGAGACGAGCGCCTTCACGTACTCGCGGATCTGGTCCCGCATCTCGGGCGGGAAGGCCGCCAGGTCGAGCTTCTGCAGCTCCTCGGCGAGCTTCTCCCGGAACGTCGCGGCCACCACGGCGGCGTCGGTCTGCGCCTGCTCGTCGGTGTAGGCGGGGTCGAGGGCGAGCTTCTGCTCGATCTTGCCCAGCTCCTCCTGCAGGTATTTGCTCCACGCCGCAACCTTGTCGACGGCGGGCAGGAAGCGGTCCAGGTCCGCGGGGCTAAGGCCCTTCTTGAGGAAGTCCTCGACGCCGCCGAGCTCGTCGACGAACTGCCGCTCGCGCTCGGTGAGGCTCGCGTAGAGGGTCGCCATCTGTTTCGTCTTGTCGTACGACGCCTGCTTCGTCTTCAGCTCCCCCTTGAGGGCCGCCAGGTACGCGTCGTAGGCGGCAAGCTGTTCCTTGTTCTTGTCGGGCCGCTTCGCATACTCGGCGCGCTCCCGCTCGACCTCGGCGATGCGCTCCTCGGCCGCATGCACCTCCTGCAGCGCTTCCTTCAGCTTTTCCTGCTCGCCGATGAGCGCGACCGCGTGGCCGATCTGCATGAGGGTGAGGCCGTTCCACTCCTCCAGTTCCTTCTTGTCGGACGGGGTCGGGGCGGCCGGCGCAGGCTTGTCGCCGCCGTCCATGAGCTTGGTGATCTCCTCGATCCTGGCGCGCGCCGCCTCCAGCTGGGCGACCTGCTCGGGCGTCTTGCTCACGATGCCCTTCAGGTGCTCTTCCTGCGCCTGGTAGTAGGCGAGCTGCTGGTGGTAGTTGGCGGCCATCGTCCGGGAGAGCTGCCGCTCGCCCTGCCGCGCCTGCCCGATGACGCCCAGGAGGTCCTTGAGGCTCCGCATCGTGGCGCGGACGCCGGCGTCGACGTCGCCCGGCGCGAGGCCGAAGCGGCCGAGACTCTCGCCCACGGCCGCCGCGTTCGAGGCGCCGCCGTAGAACGTCTGCGGCGCGGTGGCGACGGCGTCCATGAAGGCGCCGGCCTGCTTGTTTGCGCCGGCGCGGCGGAACGCCTCCTGCACCTTCTGCGGCAGCTTCGCGATGAGGGCCGCGTAGTCCTTCTCCATCTGCTCGGTCTTGAGCCGCAGCTCGAACTGGGTGGACCCCTTCGCGGCCATGTCGAGGTTCTGCAGGTCTGCGGTGAGGCCCTGGATCTGCTCGCGGTACCGTTTGACCATCGACTCGGAGGCCGAGAGCTTGCGGGTGAACCAGCCGAACTTGTCGCCCAGGAAGACGAGCGCCGTGACGACGAGCGAGATGACGCCGGGCAGGCCGCCGATGGCTGCGTAAAGGCTTTTGAAGGCGCGCCCGAGACCGCCGGCGAGGCGTGCGCCGACGGTGAAGCCCCGGTTCCCGAGCTGCGCGAGGCGGGCCTCGGTGCGTTCCAGGCTGGCCTTCATCTCCTTCTCCTGATCGCGCAGGACGGCGACCGAGTCGAAGTCCACGGCGCCTCCCTGCCGGCTCGCCTCTCTGCCGGCACGAAGGGCCGCCTCCTTGGCCTCGGCGACTTCTCTGAGCTTGTCCTGCAGCGAGTCGAGGCTGTTGGCCAGCCCCGTGAACTCGGCGTAGTCGGCCGCACGCGAGGCCTTGCCGAGGTAGGTCGTGAAGCTCTGTGCGCCGTCCTTGAGCCGGTGGAAGGAGACGGCCAGAGGATCGAGCGCCGCGCGCGCGCCCTTGAACACGAGGAAGGCGCTGCCGGCGCGGATGAGGGCCGGGGTGAGCGGCAGCACGACCTGGAGCAGGCTCTTGAGCGCGTCGTAGACGTCGCCGAGCGCCCGGCCGATCTCCTTCAGCGTGCGCCCGAAGCCGCCCGAGAAGGCGCCGGAGGCGTTCACCGAGAGGGACTGCATGTCGGCGCCGAGCTTCTTCCAGACGTCGCCGGATACCGTCGTGAGTCCCTTGCGGAAGACCTCCTTGAAGCGGTTGGACGCGGCCTCGGCCGTCTTGCCGTACTCGGCGAGCAGCGTCGGGTAGTCGCGCCGGATGCCTTCGACGATGGCCTTGACGCCGACGTCGCCGGCGATCTCGCCGCTTTCGGAGAGCTTGCGCACCTCGGCCACCGTCTTGCCCAGCGCCTGGGCCAGGTAGGGCCACGCGTTCACGCCGGCTTCGGCAAGCTGGTTCATCTCCTCGGCGGCGACGCGGCCGTTCGAGCTGATCTGGCCCAGGGCGCGGCCGATCGCGTTGAACGCCTGCTCCATGCCGTTAGGGGAGAGAATCGCGGCGGTGGAGATGGCGTCGAGGTTCTTCATGACCGTGTCCATCGACAGGCCGAAGCTCGTCATCGTCTGTACGCCTTTGGCGAGGGCCGGGAACGAGAGCCCCCGGTCCATGGCGTAGCGTTCCAGCTGGGCCAGCTGCACGTTGGCTTCCGAGGCCGAGCCGGTGATGGCCGTGAACCGGAGGCGCAGCCCGTCCATCTCGCTATTCACCCGCACGACGGCCTGGCCGAAATCGGTGAGGAGCCTGGCCGAGAACGCGGCGATCATGACGCGCTTGACGCCGTCGAGCGTCCCGGCGATCCTCCGGCCCGACGCGGCCCACGAGCGCTCGGCGCGAGAGGCGCCGTCGGCCACGCCGTCGCCGATGGCCTTGCCGTGCTTCGTAGACTGCTTGGCATAGCGTTCGAGCTCGCGCTGCGCCTCCTTCAGACGCTTCTTGTACTGACGCGTGTCGAGCTCCAGAACCTGTTTGATGGGCATGTGGGGATCCTAAGCGAGAGGCCGGAGCATATGCTCCAGGCGCTCGAGGTTGGCTTTCTGCGCGGCGAGGCGCGCTTCCTCGGTGGGTTCGGGCGGGGCCGCGCCGGCGCGTTTCTGCAGGTCGAGAAGGGCCTTCTCGCGCTCGCGCTCGTTCTCGATGTAGGGCAGGCCCTTGGCCGTCAGCCAGCGCAGCATGGCCTTGGCGTGAACGCTGTCGGCCGCGAGCAGCATCTGCAGAAAGAGGTGCCAGGGCGTCTCCAGCGCCTTCACCGGGTTTACGCCGTAGGCGTTGCAGTACTCGGCCAGCATCTGAGACCACTCGACCTCGGCCGCCGGCTTCTCTTCGTGCGGGGCCTCGGCGGCGCGGTCGGCGTGGCCGAGCATGAGGAGCTGCATCGTCATCTGCACGCCCAGGCCGGGCGGCGCGGCCCAGCAGCGGAGTTTCCACAGGCCGGCGGGGAAGAGCCGCTGGAAGACGGGGCGAGGCAGCCAGGACCTGGCCGCCTCGCGGAACGTGGAAAGACTATCCCTGTCGCCCCCGGCGGCGGCTTCAGCGGTGGCCAGCAGGGTCAGGGCCGTGCGCACGCTCGCGGGAGGCGCCGGAAAGGACTTGCCGTCGATCCGCGCCTCGTGCGTCTGGATGGCTCGGAGCAAGTCCATTCCCGGCGGCCTCATGGCGATTGGCGCACCGCCTGCCGGTGCGGATGGAAGGTCAGGCTTAGATTTGCAGCGCGGGGTAGGTCCAGCCGTGCGCGGCGCCGAGGACGCTGGCGACGGGGCCCATCCACGCGAACTGGAACGCTTCCGGGATGACCGTGTCGGCCTGATCCTTCGCGCGCTGGGCGCCTTTGAACGTGGCCGTGAAGCTGTTGGCCGCGTTGCCGCCGGCGGCCGGGCGGTTGTAGACGATGCTCGCCAGCGACTCCAGCGCGACGGCCGGCAGCACGATCTGGTTCTTGGCCCCGAGGCCGGAGTCCTTCTGGAAGTCGGGGATGACGACGAGGGTCGGCACGTTTTCGGGGTCGATCTTGACGAGGCCGGCGCGGCCGAAGCCGAAGGCGTCGCCGTTGGCGGCGTCGGTCTTGATCTCGCCGCCGAGGACCATCTTGGCGATCTTGGCGATGTCGGCTTCGTAGAGTTCGGCCGTCACCGAGCAGCTCGGAGGCAGGCTGTAGATGCCGTCGACCATGTAGGCGTCGCCCGAGAAGGCGTCCTGCACGCCGGTCATGGCGACGCCGGGATCGAACGAGACCGATTCCATGCGGCCGAGGTGAACCATGCCGCCGGCGGTGGTGGGATTGCCCAGCAGAAGGTGCGCCGGGCCGATAGCGATGTTGTTGAAAGCCATGTAGTTATCCCAAATTGAGGGTCAAGAGGTACGTGGACGTGGAGTAAAAGCAGTGGGCTTTTGCGTCCCACTGGGCGGGGTTGTGTCGTGCGTAGCGCTCGACGGCGAGGTACGTCGCGCCGTGGCGCGTGTCGAAGGTTTTGCCGGTGAGGACTTGCTTGGCGCGCTCGTGGATGCTTTCGAGCAGCAGGTCGGGGTCGGGCGCGCCGCTGGTCTCAGCCATGACCTGGACCTGCACCTGGACGAGCCCGGAGGGATGCTCCGGCATGCCCTGCGGGAGAGCGAGCTCGCGCACGCAGAGCCGCGCCCAGGCCGTGTCGGTAGGCGGCTCCGGCAGGCGGTGGGCGTAGACGGCGTCCCGGTCCATCGTGCGCTGCCGGATGCCGGCGTCGGCCCCGAGCAGCCGCACGAACTCGGCGACGGCGCTGGTCGATCGTACTTCCATCAGAGCGTCCTGTCGGTCATGGCCTCGCGTGCGGCCTGTTGGAGCATGGCGTGGATCTGGCCCGCGTCGAACGCCGTGAGGACGCTGAACCCGGCGCGGTCTTCGACATGTTGTGCATGGTCGGCCGTATTCTCCTCGGTCAGAATCACCGCACGGCCGGCGGTTTCGACGTCGTAGCGGTAGCTCCGGGCGAGTTCGCCGGTGTCGTCGCGCCAGCCGCCCCGGTGCTCGCCGCCGTGGCTTTCGCTGTCGTAGGCGACGGCGGCGCGGCCCGTGGCGTCGAGGATGGCGGCGGCCAGGCGCTCGGGATCCAGCGCGACTTCGAGTTCCTTCAGGGCGGCATCCAGGTTCGTGATCACAGCCAGGTCACCACGAGGGCATGCTGAAAGCAAAGGACCTCGGCGACGCGCGCCTGCCTGGTCATGCGTCCCTGCGCGACGGCGGCTTTGTCGCCGGGATGCACGGGACCAATGTCGGCGGTGGTCGGCAGCAAGCAGCGTGCGCCGGACGCGCGGTAAGCGTCGCCCTGCGCATCGCGGAACGCGCCGGCGCGGTCGTCCTGCACGTCGCACGGAGAGCAGAGCACGAGCGCGGCCCCGCCGGGCGCGTAGATGCCGGTCTCGGGGTCCTGCGCGCCTGCGGCCTTCCGTGTCACCGTGATGCGATCCGGATACGGCAGCGCGTCGAAGAAGCGATCCGTCAAGTTCAGATCCTCCATAGCGGTTGACGCTGGTCGAAGGGGTCCAGCAGGCGAAACGCGCTCGCCGGCATGGCGGCGACGGCCTCTTTGAACACCACCTGCCGCCCGCCGCGCACGGCGCTCCGGATGCGCGCGTCCGGCGCGGTCACGACATGCTCGACGACGTCGGCAATCGCGTAGCGGAGGCGCGTGAGCAGCTCCGGATCCATCGCGGCCGGGTCAAAGCCGCGCAGGCAGACCGCGCCCTCCTGCGCGTAGCGGTCGAGGAGCGCGATCGTCGCCCGGTCGACGAGCATCGGCAGGTCGGGGCGGGCGACGATCTCCTCGGGAAGCAGACTGTACTGCTCGGGCGTGAAGAGCTGCATGGGATGGGCCTACCGCAGCCGGGGAGCCCAAAGGCCCCCCGTTGCGATTATTGGGTTTACGCGATCTGGACGCGGAGGTCGACGAGGCCTTCCGGACGCACGACCTTGGCGCCGTAGCAATGGAGACCGCGCACGAGGTCGGCGAAACGGTTCTCCGAGCGCATGGTCTCGATCTGGCTCACGGTGCCGGCGAACGTGACGGCGCTGATGTGGCCGGCCAGGGCGTGGCGGTATTTCGGGGTCGTCCCGGTTTCCTTGAGCGCGTTCGAGACGTACACGTCGAAGCCGGCGAGCTGGCCGGCGAAACCGGCGCGCAGGGTCTGGTCGCCCATCGTCGTCTGGCGCTGGGCCAGCTTGTCCTCGACGAGCTTGAGCTCATCCGGGCCGATGACGAGCCAGCGGCCTTCGTCGGGCGCGTTCGCCTTCGTCAGCACGGCGCGCGCCTCGCGGACGGCTTCGACGAAGTCGCCGGCCGTGGCCTTGGTGACCGCGCCGGCGGCCTGGGCGTACTGGCCGAGCACATAGCGGTCGGCGGCGGCGAGCAGCTTGCCGGCGTCCTCCTGCACGAAAACCTGGGCGTACCGGGCGATGTTATCCGTGTCGTGCGCGAAGAACGCGAAGTAGTCGGCCTGATCGCAGACGAGCGTCGCCTCGGACGCGTCGAGCTCGTCGACGGTGATGTCCGTGCCGCTCGTGTAGGGGCGAATCGTCGTGCCCAGTGGGCGGACGATCTTGACCGTGTCGCCGGGGTTCTTGATGTCGCCTTCGTAATTGCGGTTCGTGATGCTGCCGATGACGAGGCGCTCGGCGAACGCCCGGTTCAGCATGCCGGCGAGGATCGTGGCGTTAAATGCGGTTTTAGCCATGTTGTTGTGTTTCCTGTGTTTAGTCTATGATGCGGCCGTCGCCTTGCGCCGCGAGGATGTCGGCCTCGGCGGCGGCCCAGGCTTTGGGATCTGCGGCCAGCTCGGCGAGCTGCGCCTGCGAGTAGGTGCGCCGGCCGGCCGTGTCGGCGGCGGCGAGATTCGAGCCGGTCATGCGGCTGGACGCGAACCAGTCGGGCTGGCTTTTGCGGAGGTCGGCGATGACGTGCTCGGCGCCCATCAGCTTGCCGTCGGGGGTAAACTTGAAGGCGTCCTCGCCGCGCACGCCCCACCGGCCGGACTCCTCGTCCAGCTGGAGCTGCGCGGCGACCTCGCGGACGAAGGCGTCCTTGAGGCCCGGCTTGACGCCGTCGGCGTGCCGGAGCACGTCGGCGTTAAGCTGCGACTGGCGCAGCTCGCCGATCTGCCGGGCGGCCTGCTCCAGCTGCGTCTGGAGCGGCGTTACGTGCTGGGCTTTCCAGCGCTCCTCGAGCTGCTTCTGGTCCTTCAGGCTGCCCTTGACCGATCCGTCCTCGCGGAGCTCGACGCCTCTGGCTTCGAGGATCTCGGCGATGAAGTCGGCGTCGGCGGCCAGTTTGGTCCGTGCGCTCTTGTCGGCGCGCTGAAGCCGGGCCTTGATGGCGGCCTCGTGCTGGGCGGCGGTGACGAAGCCGGCGGGGATTTCGCCGTCGTCGAACCGGATGGCGTCGAGCGCGACTTCGTGCTCTTGGCCCTCGATGATGACTCGTGGCATAGCGTCTCGCATCCTATTTCTCGAGCGCCGGATGGGGGCGCGGCTGTCGTTCTCGGGTTGTCGTCAGGCTCACCCGGTGGCCTGGAAGTGCCGAGCGATTGGAGGCGTCTGCTTACGACGCCGGGGCTCGCTGGAGGCCTTGTCTCCTATGATGTGCGAAGAGCCGCGGGTATCATGCCGGTGCAAGCGGATGCAATTTCAATCGCTATTCATATTCCTGAAGAATCGGTTAAGGCCGACATTTTTTATGTTGGCGTTAACTTCAAGCGCCTTCGATACGGATTGGTCAGGTACAAATTCATCAATTATTCTCATCATGTTCCAGAGACGCATTTATGAAAATCTATATGGGTTACCGTGGCTTCTACGAGACTCAAGACAATCATCCTATCGAAACATTTGTGCTCAGTATCAGCGATTCACATGAGATGGCTCAGCTTGCCAAAAGCAACCCGGACAATTTATTCGATGCCTTCATCTACTGCGGCCTTTGTGAGTACTACTATCCCCACATGGTATATCTCAACGACTTCGGCAATGCAAACGCAGTTGCCAGTTGCCCGAGGTGCTCTAAGTCATATCTACTCAAGCTGCCGGACAGGGCTATGACTAGTCTAAAAGAAAAAGGTCTAATCCTCAGATCAGGACTCAACCGGCCCTTCCGCATCGACGGGCTCTATCTGTCCGGTGATTTCGAGGATGACGACGGAAGGGTAGTTGCATTCGTTATGAGGTTCTACAAGAACGGGAAAGTCGTCTCAACACTGACTGACTACGACCCCGTTGCTTTCTGGGAGTACCTGGAAGAGCATGATCTGGCGGGTTCAGACTACACGATCTACTCAGATATCATCAGGTTTGGACCGGGGCTGTTTGGCGCCAAGAATCCGTGTCGTGGATTCTATGGCGATAAGGCTATAGTCATAGAGGATCACCCTGACTGGTCAGAATTCTACTTTGCGATGAAGTTCATCCCCAGGGAACATCTACACTTTGCCCGGTAGCGCATACAATCCCTTCTTGCAGGAATGAAGATGGCCGCTTAGGAGCGAACGGCTGCTGTCTCATTCACCTGAATGGTAACGCTGGTGTAGTCATAGGGCCATGATGCGCTCGTGGACGCCCAGTCGGCGGGGCGCTCCGAGAGCGACTGCGCGAGCAGCCAGAGTATCCCTCCATCGGCCTCCTCCATCGCGGCGGCGACCATGGCCAGGGCGCCGGCGAGGCCGCTGGAGCGCTCCAGGGCGACTTCGGTGGCCGTCTTCTGCACGCCGCCTTCGAGCGAGACCAGGTCCCAGGCGAGTTTGAAGAAGTTCTGCTGCTTGGTTTTCAGATGCGCCATGGCGGCGTCGAGGCCGGAGGAGGACGGCGATATGTAACTGTGGTCGCCCCAGTCGGGCAGGCGCTGGAGCACGTTGCTGCCTTTGCGCAGCGCCTCGACCTGGGCGTCGAAGAAGCTGTCGTCGCCGCTGATGACGAGCTTGGCAAAGCTCATCTGGCGCAGGCGGGAGTCGAGCTCGGATTCGGCGTTGTAGAGGCTCTTGGCCGACTCGGCCAGGCTGTGGGCGACGTACCGGCGCCACGGCAGCTCGACGCGGAAGATAGGCGGCGCCCGGCGGCCGGCGCGGTCGACGTACACCCGGCCCGTCTCGCTGTAGGCGCCGGCAGCTACCTGCACGGCGGCTCCCGGCTTGTCCTGGTAGCGCGTCCAGCCGTCTGCGGTGTACACGACCCACTGGTCGATCTGCCGCGGCGCGTCGTGTATAGAGGCGCGCGCGTCGACGACTTCCTTGACGACGGCGGCCTGGAGCACGCCGTTCTCGTGCCAGTTGGGCACGCCGGTCGGCGGCAGCAGGCGCACGCGGTCGCCGTCGACGAGGATCCAGACGCTCTGGTGCAAGAGCAGCTCGATGGCCAGGCGGCGCAGCATCACGTCGTAGTTCATGCCGCCGTGCACGTCGCGGCTCAGACGGTGGGCCTCTGCGCCGGGCGTCTCGGGATCGCCCATGAAGCCCCAGTCGCGCCGGGGCGGCCGCTGGAACAGCATGCCGGCGAGGCTGTCGATGACGGAGGCCACGTAGGGCTGGAACTGGGCCAGGGCGACGCGTTCCTCATAGCTCTGGCGGCTCTCGCCCTGCCGGTGCTGGAGCAAATGGGCGCGCGCGCCGTCGCCGGCGTACATCGAGCGCGTGAGCTGCCATGCGGCCTGCATGGCAGCGTAGTCGGGGTGCTGGTGCTGGAGGAAGGTCATGGGATACCTTATATATATATAGTCTACAGGAGCGCGGCTTTGCCGCTGGCCTCCGGGCGATGGGAGAGCATGAGCTCGGTGAGCGCCCACACGAGCGCGTCCATGCGGTTGGGGCTGGCGTCGCCCGGCGTCCACGTGGTCATTTCGGTCTCGAGGGGCGCAAAGGCGCCGACGTGATGCACCCTGCCCTGCTCGTAGAGCGCGGCGACGGGCTCGGCGCGGACGAGCTTGCCGCGGCTCGCATGCAGCTTCTTGTAGGGGACGCGGCGGTCGACCGAGCGGAGGGTCGCCTCGACCATGTCGCCGCCGAAGTTCGTCTCGGCCACGATGCGGTCCGCGGCGAAGTCGTGGTAGGCCTGGACGGCGGCGGCGGCCCACTCGCCCGGGCTGGCCTGGAGCGAGAGGTCGGCGAGCACGTAGCCGCGCCCGTCGTGCCCAACGCCGGCGACGACGATGCCGCAGGCGTCGCCGGCGGCCGTGCCGCTCGGGTCGATGGCGACGACCACCCGTTTCATCGGGGGATGCTCGCGCACGCGCAGCGCCTCGATCTGCGTGAGCGTCCACAAAGCCCCTTCGACGTCTTCGAGAATCTCGGCTTCGAGCTCCTGCCGTCCCAGCCGGGTGCCGGCGTAGCGCGCTTCAATGGCGCGGAGAAAGGCCGGTGCAAGGTTGGCCGCATTGTCGTACGTACTGCCCGTCGTCAGCGCCACGGTAGGGTCTGACCGGTCCCTGCCCCGCTTCAGGAGTTCGCGCATGAGCCTGATGGGGCGCGGCGTGGTCGTCACGACACACTGAGGATGGTCTCCGAGACGAAGGCCGAACTGCAGCATGTCCCACGCGTCGTCCGGGTACTGCCACTTGGCGAGCTCGTCGCACCAGGCGTAGTGGTGCTGGGGGCCGCGCAGCGTGTCGGGTTCCTCGGCGGAGTAGGTCGTTGCGACGGCGCCTGTCGGCCAGGTGAGGCGCCGCTTCGACGGCTCGTAGCGAGGGCGGAAATCAGGCGGTGAGATGGTGCAGATGCCCGACTCCCCTTCGACAAGCACGTCGCGGGCATCGGCGGCGGTAGTAGCTACGAGCGCGAGCCGCACCGGCCCGGTACGCGCCTTCTCGATCACCCACTCAGCGGCGAGACGGGTTTTGCCGAAGCCGCGCCCGGCGTTGACGAGCCAGATGTCCCAGTCGCCTACGGGGGCAAGCTGGTTCTCGCGCGCCCAGTAGCGCCACTCCCAGCGCAGCTTCTTGATGACGGTCGGGGGCAGCTCGGCTAGGGCCGCCTTGCGCTCCTCGGCAGGAAGGGCCGCGAGCAGGCGCCGGAGCTCCATGACGAAACGGATCCACTGGGCAGGGGCGGCGGTCACGGCTCCAGCCCCTCAGCGCGGCGCGCCAAGAGCGCGAGCGTGTCGGCGAGCGTCTCGGACTCCAGCGTCACGTCCATCTGCAGACGGTCGGTGTACATGCCAAGAAGCTTCGCTTCGTCCCGCGCCACCTCCAGGGCGCCGCGGACGTCGCCCCCGCTGCGCGCGGTCTGGTACAAATCGCGGCGCATAGCCAGGTGACGCGCCATGGCGTCGGCGGCGTCCTCCTCGGCCTGAGCGCGCAGCAGCTCGCGTGCGCCGGCCAGGTAGTCGTCGACCACGCGCTCACAAACGCCCCACGTCTCGGAGGCATATCGAATCAGCGCCCGGCGGTCGGCGCCCTCGGCGACGAGCTGCGCAACGTCAGAGATGCGCTGCAGGCGTGCGGCCTTGGTGGTCTTCATTGCCATGGGTCTATCCTGCTCTGAGCGCCCGGTGGGCGTCGTCTCTATGTGTCGTTTGCTCACCTTTCGTCGCCCTAAAACCGCGATGTCAGCGTGGAATGACCGATTTCAGGCAGTCAGCACAGTCTCTCTCACCGTTGCCGGCGGTTATGTCGCATGTAGCAGGGACATAGGGCGCTCTAAGCGTCCTGGGCGCCGGCGAAGGCGGGCATGGCCTTGACGGCGGCGTAGGCGTCGGCGACGACGCTGCGCTCGGGGTCGAAGGGCCAGTCCGCGACGTCGAAGACAAAGGCGCTGCGGCTGATGGGCGCGCATCCGGCGCGGCGCGCGTCCTCGGTGATAAAGCCGGCCAGCTCGACGTGGGCGCGGGGGCTTTTCCAGTCGATGTGCGTCGTGCTGATGTGCCAGTAGGCGGCGCTTGCGCCGTACTCCGTCGGGATGTCTTTGATCAGGGCCATAAGTGTATGAGTATGTTTAGTTTACTGCTTGACCATCACGGCCTCGGCCGTGGCCACCCAGCGGATCGTGTAGCCGTAGCTGCCGGTCGCGGTGATGGCGATGCCGTAGGCGGCCGGCGCCACGGCGACCGTCCAGCCGGCGGCGCCCGCGCCTCGGTGGACGACGCGGACCGTGTTGTAGGGGATCTGGGGCGTGAGGCCGTCGGCGCCGTAGACGACCGCCTCAATGGCGTACGCGGCGCGTACGGTGAGCGTCGTGCTCTGCGCCACGACCATGATGCGGTAGTAGTAGGTGCAGCCGGGATAAGCAGGGATTTTCGTGAGGGCGCCGTCGCCGCCGGGGTACAGCACGGCCGGCTCGGTGCCGGTCGTCGTGCAAAAAGCGACCTGGCGGATGTACTGGGCCTCGCCGCGGCCGCCGGCGGTGAAGGCGCCCGACGCGTGGGCGTGCATGGCGTGCTGGTCGGCCAGCGCCTGGGCGCCCTCGGCATGGCTGTACAGACCGGACGCGCGCGCGCCGCGCCCCTCGGCGTGCGAGGCCATGGCCTCGGCGGCGGCGTCATAGCCCTCGGCGTGGGCGCCCGTGCCGGTGGCCGTGGTGTAAAAGCCCTCCCGGTGCGCGGCGTAGCCGGCGGCGTCGCCGGACTGGAGGCCCTCGATGTGCGAAAAGTCACCCGTGCCCCGGCGGCCGCCGTACTGGAGCGCGTGCCCGAGGGCCGCTTGGACGGTGGCGCCGGCGGCGGCGGCATGGGCGCCGGCGTACGGGACGTCGCCCCAGACGCCTGCGCCCAGCAGCACCCGGCTCGCGTCTCCGGCGGCGGGGGCGGGCACGAGGCCGCTTTGCCCGGCGGCCAGCGCGGCGGCGCCGGTCATGACGGGGGCGGCGATCGTTTTGGCGGCCGCGTCGTAGACGAGCGGCGACGCTGCGTGCACGAGGCCGCTGTCGCCTTGCGGTCCGGGGGCGCCGTCAGCGCCGGCAGGGCCTTGCGGTCCGACAGGGCCTGCGACGCCTGGGACGCCCTGGGGGCCTACCGGGCCTACGGGGCCGGGAATGCCCTGGGGTCCGGCTGGGCCGATGGGTCCGGGGATGCCGTCGGCGCCCGGCTCACCCTGGGGTCCGGTGGGTCCCTGGGGTCCGGTGGGTCCCTGGGGTCCGGCGGGTCCCTGGGGTCCGGCGGGGCCGGGGTCGCCGGGCGCGCCGCTAGGGCCGGCGGGGCCGGGGTCGCCGTGCTCGCCCGGCGGCCCAACCGGTCCGCGCTCGCCTTGAGGACCGCGTTCGCCCGGCGCTCCGGGCGTCGTCTCGAGAAGGCTAAGCTGCGCGGCTAACTCGTCGATAGTACGCTGCACCGCTTCGGCGTCGGCCTTTGAAGCCAGCGCGGCGTCGAGGCCGGCGACTTGATCGGTCGCGTGGATGTGGGGCGCGGCCGGGAACGTCGCCGGCTTGTTCGCTACCTCGGGCCACTCGACGACGTCGTCGCCCCCAATCAGCAGCAGGTCCAGGCGGTCGTCAACCTGGACGACCCGCCGGTCGAGACCATCAAGCGCGTCCGCCACCGTCCCCGCTCCGTGTCGTACGCGCTCGGCGCCGAGCAGCGCGTCGGGGCGCGGCGGCAGCGCGGCGGCTGCGTCGCCGGGCACGGCGGCGGCCGGCATAAGCAGAAACCGGGCGGTGTTTGACGTATGGGCGACGCCGTCCGGACTCTCGATGCGCATGCCGTAGACCGCGTCGATGGGTCCTAGGGCGGCCGTCTGCTCGTCGGTCAGGGTGATCGCGTCGGACTGGGCCGAGGCGACCAGCAGCGGCTCGCGGGTCAGCGCATGCCTGACCTCGACCGTGACCCATGATCCGGGGGTCGCGTCGATGCCGGCGGCGGCGAGGGTGATGGTCGTTCCGGCGGCGGCGATGATGGGCTGGACGTTGAGCATCGATCGGGTTCCAAGGATGGGGACGACACGCCGGACGCCCGAGGGTGCGCTTGTCGGGCGTCCGGAGACGGGAGCAGCGCAGAACTGCCGGGCGTGCCGTCGAGAGGTGCCACATCCCCTATGTTGTGTCGGGGTCGTCCCTCATCGTCAGGTACTTGTACACCACACGGAGGGCTGGCCGGGTGGTGGTATACGTCTCGGCCCACTTGCCGGGATCGAGGAAGCCGGCGAGGTCGGGCGCGGTGGTGTCGGCGACCGAGAACCCTTCCTCGTCGCCTTCCAGGTCGAGCTCGGCGAGCAGATCCGTGAAGGTTACCACCTGCACCGGCAGCGTCCGGTAGGGCAGCAGCTGCGCGCGCAGCTCGGCGCGGACGTCTGTCGTGATCCAAGTCGTGATCTTGACGCCACGGCTAGGGTCGAAGGCCGACACCGTGCGTGCGAACGCTTCCCAGGCATGGCCCAGCGCCGTTTCCAGGGCGCAGGCGTAGGCTCCGGACGACCACACCTTGTGTGTTTCGGCCGCCACGAGCGGCGCGCACATTGTAAAAATCTCGTGCAGGGCGGCTTGCTCGGCCGGCGTCGGCGCGACGTGCTCGAACGCGGCGCCGCGCGCCTGCTGCCGCCCCGTGCGGGGGAGTTCGCCCCGGGCGAAGGCCGCGCGCGCGTCGGCAATGCGTCGCCAGTACGGCCCCAACACGGCGACGAGGCGCTCCTCGTGCTCGGCGGTGATGGCGCCGGGAAGGTGCAGGTGCGCGCCACGCGCGCGGCGGATGAAGTCGTGGATCGCGGAAATGGGTCAGGCCTCCAGATAATTGGCGACGAGGGCGCCGACGGCGGCGGCCGCGCAGTCGATGCGGTCCCGGATGGCGCCGATCGTGCACGCGCGTGCGCTGACTTTGCCCTGCCGGCGGAGCCGCATGGCGCGCTGCGCGATCGTCTTGAGCTTGGCGCCTTCCAGGTGCGCGGCGAGCATCAACGCGTCCTCCGCGTGCTCGTGTGATTTATTAGCGAAGACCGTCAGCGCGCGTGCGGCCAGGACGGCGGCCTCGGCGGCCTCGAGGTGGTGTTCTGGACTCATGCCGCCCTCCGAGCATTGCACGGCGGAATGCCGAGCTTTTTCCGATGCTTCGTAACGGTGTCGGCGTGCACGCCGAGCGCGCGGCCGACCTCGGCGTCGGGGGCGCTGCCCAGCAGCGCCCGGACGTCGGCGTTGTCCCAATCGACCGCGCGATGTTTCGACGGCCGGCCGGCGCCGCCTTTAGCCTCGTTCCAGCACTCCCACCCGGCGGAGCGGTAATAGGCGATCGCCGCGTCTTCGTCAGGAAAATCGGTAAGCTCGAACGCGAACTGGTCGCGGTCGAAGCCGGCGTCAAGCAGCGCGCGGATCTCGCGGCAGCACCGCATCCGTTTCTCCCGCGGGGTGCCGACGGCGTTCGCGTCTGCGAAGTGGTTAATAATGCGCTGGGGCAGTTGCTCGCGGCGGTCGACGTGACCAACGTAAACCGCGCCCGCGACGGGTGGGTGCATGACATAGACGGACAAACACAGCTTCCTACGGTCGGGTGGGCGTCGGCCGCATTGGCCGCCTTTCGTGTATGATGTGCACGACCACGGCCGCCTTCGCGCGCCCACCTGCGATTCCGGGCCGTTTAGGGCATTTACGCCTTTGTGCTTCTTGAAGAAATGGCGAAGATGCCGCTCTTCACGGCGCTTGGCCGCGCAGATCGGCATCTCCCCTCGGCCGCGCAACGTGTGGTCGCGGCCGTCGGAGCAGTTGACGAAGGCTCCGGCAGCGGTTGATCCTGGTCTAGGCATACCCTGCCTCCACTCCCCCCGACGGCCAGCGGCGCATCACGGCATCAGGCCGTCGACACAGGATCGTCTCATAAACATCGTACCACATCGAACGTCGCTGGCGCGTCGGATCGTCTCATAAACATCGTCCCTTATCGAACGTCGCCGGCGCGTCGGATCGTCTCAGTAACATCGTCCCTTATCGAGCGTCGCCGCCCTCTCCCGCATGCCTCTGCTGGATCTCACTATCCTTGAAACTATATCCCTATAACAACGTATCACTTTTAATGTGTCAAATGCATCTGTATTTAGCGATCTTGAGGTCATTCGTATGAGCTTAAAAGCCAAGGCCTTCTACGAACGTCTACAAGGGTTGGAGCCTCAAAGCGACCTCGATGTCGAGCGTCTCGACGAGATGGCCGACAACCTTTTAGATCTGCTGCGTATGCTCGACGAAGTGAACCGGCGCGGGGTGTATCTCAGCCTCCGGTGCGATCCGAATGTGGCTCTATCCGCGACGACGGCCGCATCGGCGCTGCTGCGGTTCGCTGAGCGCAACGGCGTCGGCGAGGTTCGGCGAAGGCTGCCGACCAGCAAATCGGCCGGGACGGAGAAGCGCGCGCGCGGTCGTCAGGGCGGCCGCCGGCCGGCCGTGACGCGCGAGCAGCTTGAGCGCGCCGCCGAGTTGATGGCCGACCCGGCCATGGCTATCGCCGACATCAGCGCGGCCGTCGGCATGTCGCGGTCTAGTTTGTATCGGTACCTGACCCCCGACGGCGCTCTGCGCCCGGCGGCCAAGGCCATTCTAAACGCCTTGCACGATGCCCCGGCATGACGGCCGATGGGGGCTGATTGGCGCCGGAGCGGCCCGTTATCAACGTCCCACTTGAAAGGCGCGGCCGGCGATCTTCACGAACCTTTCTTGAGCGCCGGCGCGGTCGTCTGGGCGCAAGGGCCTTCCCGGGGCCGTGGAAGCCGTCCGGCTTCCCGGTGTGCGCCCGACACGGCGGGGCCCTGCCCATAATAGGAGCGGGGCCGTCGGCTGCAACCGGCGACCCCCTCCGACGCGGCTCGACCCCGCGCGCAACACGCACCAAACAAAACCCACCCGGAAAGTCCGCCGAATGGTCAAACTTTTAACAAACGGACGCCCGAGGCGTTCCTCCCCACCCGACGCCGGGCGCTTTTCCAACGGCCGGCAATCGACCGGCGCGACTCCCAGCGCCGCCAAACGCGCCGCCAACCCCGCGTCGACGCCACAGCGCAGACCGGCGCTCCCCATCTTCCGCGCGCCCGAGACGAAACCTAACCACCCCACTGCTCCCACACCGAGAACCCCGACCGACACGGCGCCGACCGCCGACCAGAAGCCCAACCACGCCCAGAAACCCGAGGCCGCCCAAGAACCCGTGGCCGCCCAACGACCCGACGCCGCCCCGGAACCCGAGACCGCCCCGAAACCTGAGGCCGCCCATGGACCCGAGACCGCCCATGGACCCGAGACCGCCCAAGAACCCGAGACCGCCCACGGACCTGGAGCCGCCCATGGACCGGGAGCCGGCCAAGGACCAGGGGCCGCCCAAGGACCGGGAGTCGGCCAAGAACCCGAGGCCGCCCGGGAGCCCACCATGGCGGCGAGGGCTATAGGTGTTTGCACCAGCACGAAGAAAGAGACGAAAAGCGGCCCTGTAGGCCCCGAGAAGGCCGAATCCGATGCATGCAAAGTCGCCGCAAAGGGTCACTTGCAGAGCACGATGACCACGTCCCGGGCGCAATACGAGTACGTGTCCGAGCTGCTCGCCGGCCATACTGCTGCGTCGATGGAACTGTGGCGACATGTCATGATTTGCGCGCTCAAGGACCGCACCCTCGATGATGGCTGGGTCCCCGTGGCGAGCAGGCTCATGCTGGAGAAGCTCACCGACTGCCCGTTCCGCACGGAAAGCGTATGGGAGCCGCTTCGCGCCGCCGGGATTCTCGAGGCGCGGAGTCGCTACTCGCGGCGGCGTCGACTTAGCCGCTCTCCGGATTCCGGACGATATCGTTGCGCAGTACCTAACCCTGGGCCAGGACCTCGGCGCGGAGGAGCTGCTCCGCTGCGACCTGGCGACCGGACGTCACCGGCGCGTCAAGACCGCCGAGCGCACGCGCCTCACTGATGACAACGGCCACGCTCATCCAGAAATCGTCGCCGCCGCACTGCGCGCCATCCGTCGCCGCGTGTTCAACTTCGCGGCCGTGCGGAAACACGTCGCGCACCTAGCCGCCGAGCGGGACCGTCTGGAGGGCCTCTGGAAAGCCGCAGGCGGCGGCGACGACGCTCCCGAGCGCGACGCCTTCATCAAAGCCAAGCATCGCCACGCGAACGACGCCGCGTGCTGGGAGTCCATACGCCAGCAGCGTCCCGTGCAGGCCCCGGACATGCCCGAGGGCGTTTGCGCGTATGAACCGGCGTACCGGGTGCAGCCGCTTTCGGGACGCCTGTCTGAGATCGGCGGCGGCTTGCAGTCCTGCTCGCGTGCGATGAAGCAGGCGGCCGTCGAGGGCGTGCCGGATGTGCACAACAACGACCTGAAATCGAGCCAGCTTTACGGGCTGCGCCAGGAGTTCCGGCTCGCCGGCATCGACACGCGCGAGGTCGACGAGCTGCTTGCAAAGCCGAAGGCGTTCTTCGCCGCCCAGGCCAGCCTATCGGTCGACACATGGAAAACGGCGACGTACGCCTTGTTATTCCATGGCACGCTTCACGATTCATACGCGCAGGCCGTAAATTTGCAGCGCGAGTTGGGCCTCACCGAGCTTCCGGCGATCGCGGAGGCTATCAGGAAGGCCCACGCGGCCGGGGAGGTCCCCGACCCGCACCGGGCGTACGCCGACGTTGTACGGCTTTTGAGTCCCCTTAGCGCGCGACTGCAGCAGTACTACAAGTGGCTTGTCGCCGACTTCTGGGAAGCGAACAAGCGGCCTGGGAACGGCTGGTACGTCGTCAATGACTGTGGCGCCCCGTTCCGGCTCGACGCCTACCGCGACGAGCGCGGCTCGCTCCGACGGCACGAGGCCGTAGCGGCCCTCGCCGCGCACCGCCTGCAAGGCAAAGAGGCCGCGCTCGTCCACCGGCTCACCGTGCTGGGCGCTCGTCACGGTTTCGAGGTTATCGCCAACGAGCACGACGGACTCCTCTCGCTTGGCGCGATAAGCGACGCCGCCTTTGCCGAGGCTCTGGCCGGTTCAAACTTCCCCGAGGCGCTCCTCGAGCGCGACAAACCGTTTATGGACACGACATGCGCATTCACCCCGACCACCCTGCCGACGGCTATCTCATCCGGCGCAGCGCAAACAGCCACCTTGTCGCCTACGATTCTCAGGGTCCCGTTTGGTCCGACGGCGTGCCGGACAGGGTCACCCTCTTCACCGACGAAGTGCTTCACGCCCTGGAGCGCGCCGGCCATGCCGTGGAAAGCGCCGCGCCGTGCTGGTTCGCTGAAACCCACCCCTGCGAAAGCGCGGCCATCCGGGCGACGTGGGGCGCGGACTACCTCCGGCACCTCCTCGAGCGCGACTGACCAGGCGACGCCCCCGCCGCGTGAACTAATCCGGCCGAGGTTCTCAGCGTCCCCTCGCGCTTCGCAATCGCCGCAACTTCAAGCAAAATTCACCGACGACATGGGACCTTGAAATTGATCGCTACGACTTGCCTCATCGCCGCGCTTGCCTTTCTCACCGGCTTCGCCGCCGGCCGCTTTACCCGCCGCCCGGCCCGGCACGACCGCCCCACCGGCGCTTTCGAGCAGATGCGCGGCGTCGCGTCGGCCATCGACACGAAAAACGCTCGGCTCGACCGCCGGGTCGAGCGCATCGAGGAGCGCTTGGGGCGACTCGAGAGTCGCGCTTCGCGCCGCCGGCCGGGGCTGCCGTCGCAGCGCGAACTGGCCGCGAGGCGCTGATCGGTCCGACCCGTCGCAGCACGAGGCTCCGCCGCCGGCGGGGCCTCGTTGCTTCCGGACCCCTGCACATCATACGTAGGCACCCGCGTGGAACCTACCTATGATGAACACCACCGATCGCTTTTGGAGCCGCGTCGACGCGACCGGCGAGTGCTGGCTTTGGACCGGCGCCCTGGACCGCGACGGCTACGGCCGCTTCTGGACCGGCGACGCCCACACGGGCGCCCACCGCTGGGCCTGCGCCAGCACAGGCACCTTCATTCCCGAGGGGCACGTTGTGCGACACATGTGTCACAATCCGGCCTGTGTCAATCCGGCCCACCTGGTCGTCGGGACGCAGGCTCAAAACGTGCAAGACCGCCAGGACGCCGGCCGGCAGGCTCGCGGCGAGGCCAACGGACGGAGCAAGCTGACGGCGCATCAGGTATGCGATATCCGCAAAGCCGCCCTTGCCGGGACGTCGCAGCGGAGCCTGGCGCGTTCTCACGGCGTAGACCCGACGACCATCAGAGACATTCTGACCGGCCGCATCTGGCGCAGCTGAGGCCGGTTTGCGCGGGCCGCTCGAGCCGCCGTATCTTGGCGGCGACTCCGCGACGTGCATCAACTGGTACGCATTTGGTGCACCGGCCGGCCGGCGGCTGCCGGAGAGATGTCGGATGCTCTTTGCAAGTACTTAAGAAACAACACCTTGCCCGAGTGGCGGAATGGTAGACGCATGCGACTCAAAATCGTATGTCCGCAAGGGCGTGTGGGTTCGAGTCCCACCTCGGGTACTGGAAACCCGCTTTTCTGGCATAGAAAGCGGGTTTTTCTATGGCCTGTAGGCTGGAATGCGGGCTGAGCCTGCGCCCTACGAATGCAGGGGCTTTCAGCGCATAGACAGTGAGCACCGCCATGTCCGAGAAGGAGGCCGCCGCCCGCATCAAGATCAACAAGCTCCTCGAAGCGGCCGGCTGGCGGTTTTTTGCGGACGGGGACAAACCCGCCAACATTCGCCTGGAGCCGACGGTTGCGCTCGGGCCGGACGACCCCGGGACGCCCGGGGGCAGTTTTCATACGGCGAAGAAGGGGTTCATCGACTTTCTGCTGCTCGACGCGAAGGGCTTTCCGCTCGTCGTCCTGGAAGCGAAGGCGGAGGACAAAGATCCGCTCGTCGGGAAGGAGCAGGCCCGGAAGTATGCGCGGTCGCTGAACTGCCGGTTCGTGCTGCTCTCCAACGGCAACCTGCATTACTTCTGGGACCTGGACCAGGGCAGTCCACACCTTATTACGACCTTTCCGACTCCTGATTCCGTCGCGGAGCGTCGGCAAGGCGTAAAACCCGACCCCGAGCGTCTTGCTGCGGAACGGGTCGCCGAGGACTACATCGTCCTGACGCAGCGGCCGGGGTACCAGGCGGAAGCCGCGTGGACGCACGAGGCGGAACGCCCCGGCTTCATCCAGGTCAACAACCTGCGGTTTCTGCGCCCGTACCAGCTCAGGGCGGTCCATCAGCTTCAGGCGGCCGTCCGCGCCGGGAGGGATAGGTTTCTGTTCGAGATGGCTACCGGCACGGGCAAAACGCTCACGGCCGCTGCGGTCATCAAGCTGTTTCTGCGGACGGGCAACGCCCGGCGGGTGCTTTTCCTCGTGGATCGCCTGGAGCTTGAAGACCAGGCCCGGAAGGCTTTCTCGCGGGTGCTCTCGGCCGATTTCCAAACGGTAATCTATAAGGAAAACCGCGATGACTGGCGCCGCGCCGAGATTGTCGTAACCACCGTGCAGTCGCTGCTTTTCAACAACAAGTACCAGCGGGTGTTTTCGCCCACCGACTTCGACCTGGTCATTTCGGACGAGGCGCACCGCTCCATCGGGGGGAACGCGCGCGCCGTCTTCGATTATTTCACGGGGTACAAGCTCGGCCTAACGGCCACCCCACGCGATTACCTGCGCCGGTTCGAGCAGGCCGCCGCCCACGACCCGCGCGAGGTGGAGCGTCGATTGCTGCTCGATACATACCGCACGTTCGGGTGCGAAAGCGGCCAGCCGACGTTCCGGTACTCGCTGCTCGACGGCGTCCGCGAGGGTTACCTCATCAACCCCATCGTGGTCGATGCCCGCACAGAGGTGACGACGCAACTGCTCTCCGAAGAGGGGTTCGCGGTCTCGTTCACCGACGAGCACGGCCAGGAGCAGCAGGAGGCGTTCACGCAGCGCGACTTCGAGAAGCGGTTCTTCGCGGAAGGCGCCAACGAGCTGCTGTGCAAGGTTTTTCTGGACAACGCCCTGCGCGACCCCATCAGCAACGAAATCGGCAAGTCCATCGTTTTCGCCGTCAGTCAGCGCCACGCCGGCAAGCTCACGCAGATCTTTAACCTGATGGCAGAGCGTATGCACCCCGGCAAGCACCACTCCGACTTTGCCGTGCAGGTGACCTCGCTCGTGCCGGACGCGCAGCAGTTCGCCATCAACTTTGCCCACAACAACCTGCTCGGCTCGGGCAACTTCCGCCCGGATTATGCCACCAGCAAAGCCCGGGTCTGCGTCACCGTCGGGATGATGACGACCGGCTACGACTGCCCCGACATCCTCAACATCGGGCTGTTCCGGCCGGTTTTCTCGCCCACGGATTTCATCCAGATCAAGGGGCGCGGCACGCGCCGGCACGACTTCCGCGAGCAGCTTCGCGGCGCGGCGGATGCGCCGCCCGCGCCCAAGACGGCGTTCAAGCTGTTCGACTTCTTCGCGGCCTGCGAGTACTTCGAGACCGGGTTCAACTACGACGAGGTGCTGACCCTGCCCCCCCTGGGGAGGGCGATGCCCGCCGACGACCCGCCCGACGCGCGTGCGCCGGCTTCGGGCGGCGCGTACCGGCGCCCCGGCGCCGACATCCTCTTGCAGGTCCGGGAGACGCCGACCGGCCCGGACGGCATGAAGATCGACCGCATGTTCTTCGAGCGCTTCGAGGACGCCGTGCGCGAAGATCCGCAGATCGCCGCCGCCGTCGAGGCCGGCCACTGGGACCGCGTCGTCGATTACGTCAACCGCGAGGTGCTCGGCAAACCGGAGGAGTACTACACCCTCGACAAGCTTCGCAAGGCGGCCGGCGTGGACCGCCGGGTCACGCTGCGGGAAATCCTGGAGAAGGTCTTCGGCCTGATCCCCCGCTTTAAATCTAAAAAAGAGCTGCTGGAGGAGGAGTTCAACAAGTTCGTGGCCGACTACAAGCCGGACGAGGCTTCGGCCTTGCCGGCCATCCGGCACTATTTCGAAGCCTACGTGACCGACGGGTACGTCCGCAGCATCATCGACGACCGCCGGTTCACGGCGCTGGCCGCCAACCCGGTCCTTTCGATGCGCGACTACAAGGCCGTGCCGGAAAAGTACCGCGCCCTGGTGCCCGAGTACGTCAAGGATTACGTGCCCCTCAATCAGTTTGCCGCCTAGCCGATCCCATGCTCGACGCCGACACCAAACGCCGCATCGACCAGGCGCGCGATATCCTCGTGGGCAAGGTCCCCGATCCGAAGAGCCAGGTCGAGCAGATCACGATTGCGCTCATCTACAAGTTCATGGACGACATGGACGCCGAGGCGGAGGCGCTCGGGGGGCGGCGCGCCTTTTTCGCGGGCCCCTACGAGCGCTATGGGTGGGCGAAGCTGATGCGCTCGGGGTTGGGCGGCCACGAAGCCCTGAACCTCTACGCCGAGGCCATCGGGGCGATGCCGCAGAACTCCGGCATCCCGCCGCTTTTCCGCGACATCTTCAAGAACGCTTTTCTGCCCTACCGCGACCCGGAAACGCTCCGGGCGTTCCTGAAAATCATCGACGCCTTCGAGTACGACCACTCGGAGCGGCTCGGCGACGCCTTCGAGTACCTGCTTTCGGTGCTGGGCAGCCAGGGCGACGCCGGCCAGTTCCGCACCCCGCGCCACATCATCGACTTCGTGGCGGCCGTGGTCGATCCGAAGAAACACGAGGTCGTGCTGGACCCGGCGTGCGGCACGGCGGGGTTCCTGATCTCGGCGTACAAGCACATCCTGAAGGCCAACAGCGCCGACGGCCCGGGGCCCTGGCGCGGCGAACGCCTCGCGCCCGACGAGCGGGGGCGCCTGGCGGCGAACTTCAAGGGCTACGACATCTCGCCGGACATGGTGCGCCTCTCGCTGGTGAACCTGTACCTGCACGGTTTCCAGGAGCCGCACATCTACGAGTACGACACGCTCACGAGCGAGGAGCGCTGGAACGAGTACGCCGACGTGATCCTCGCCAACCCGCCGTTCATGTCGCCCAAGGGCGGCATCCGGCCGCACACGCGCTTCTCGGTGCAGAGCAAGCGCAGCGAGGTGCTGTTCGTGGACTACATCGCCGAGCACCTCACGCCCGGCGGCCGCGCCGGCATCATCGTGCCCGAAGGCGTCATCTTCCAGAGCCAGACCGCCTATAAAAAGCTGCGTAAGATGCTGGTGGAGAACTTTCTTGTCGGCGTTATCTCGCTGCCCTCCGGCGTATTCATGCCGTATACGGGTGTCAAGACCTCGATTCTTATACTCGACCGAATCGAGGCGCGGCGCAACCCGAACGTCATGTTCTCCGACGTGCGGGAGATAGGGTTCAGTCTTGGCGCCAAGCGCACCTCTACGGAGCACAACGATCTGCCGCAAGTGCTGCGCGACTATCGCGCTTACTATGCGGGAGGCGAACTATCGCTGCATTCATGGCTCGCGCCCCGTGAGGCGGTGCTGGCCGGCGATGTGAACCTGACTGGAACACGGTACCGTCCGAAGCAGGCAATCGGCACGGTGGAGATGGTGCGCCTGGGCGAGATGCTTGCGCCTAATACGAAGGAAATCAAGGTGCAGGCCGGCGTGCAGTATCGTGAAGTGACGGTCAGGCTATGGGGCAAGGGCGTCATTCCGCGGAAGAACGATGGCGCCGGGCCAGCCTCCGGCGCGCGGCGCCTGGTTGTTTCGGCAGGTCAGTTCGTTATCTCGAAAATTGACGCGCGCAACGGCGCGTGCGGCATTGTACCTGCGGAATTAAATGGAGCCTTGGTTTCTCAGGATTTTCCGTCCTTCGATGTAGATGCTCAGCGTCTTGACATCGCGTATCTGGGAGCCATAACGAATACGCCGCTTTTCTGGGATCTTTGCAAAAACGCGAGTTCGGGAACGACGAATCGGGTGCGTTTGCATGAACATAGTCTGCTCGAACTCGAAATCCCCCTGCCGCCGCTGGAAGTGCAGCAAGAAATCGCCGCAGAGATCGAGGGCTATCAGAAGGTGATCGACGGCGCCCGCGCCGTGGTCGCGCACTACCGCCCGCGCATCCCCGTTGCGCCGGACTGGCCGATGGTGGCGTTGGGGGAGGCGGCGGAGATAAACCCGAGAAAAAGCGAGGCAGCGGAGTTGCCCAGCGATACTGTCGTCGCGTTCGTCCCCATGGCAGTCTTAGGCGAGCACTCCATGACATTCGAGCCTATAGAGACAAGGGCCCTTTCGGAAGTCGCGGCCGGCTACACCTACTTTCGTGAGAATGACGTGCTTCTGGCGAAGGTGACCCCGTGCTTCGAGAACGGCAAAGCGGGTATCGCCCGCAATCTCCAGAATGGAATTGGATTTGGATCCAGCGAGTTCTTTGTGATTCGCTGCTCGGACAGAGTCCTCCCTGAGTGGGTCTACTTCGCGGTCGTGAATGCCAATTTCCGCGCCATAGCCCAAAGCAAAATGACGGGGACAGGGGGGTTACAGCGGGTTCCGAGATCAGTGTTGGAGGGGCATCGAATACCTCTTCCGCCCCTCGAAACCCAGCGCGCCATCGTGGCTGAGATCGAAGCAGAGCAGGCGTTGGTGAACGCCAACCGGGCGCTGATCGCGCGGATGGAGCGGAAAATACGGGCCGTGCTCGCCCGGGTCTGGGGCGAGCAGGAACCGGCGACGGCCTGAAGCCGCAGCCCCGGACGCCCTACTCCGGGCGGGGCGGGTGGTCGTGGCGATGGCGCTTCTCTTCGACGAGGCGGCGGTGCACCTCGTAGTTCTCGCGCCACGGCTCGCGCGCGAAGTAGCTGTCGGTCAGGCGCTTGAGCAGCCCCGAGAGCAGGATCAGCGCCAGCACGTTCGGGATCGTCACGAGCGAGAGCGCCACGTCGCCGAGGTCCCAGATGGTCGTCACGGCGAGCGTGGCCCCGACGAAGTGCATGAGGACGTACACCGTCTTGAACGGCAGGATGGCGCGCCGCCCGAACAGGTAGTTGGCGCAGCGGTCGCCGTAGTAGCTCCACGAGATGGCTGTCGAGAGGGCGAAGAGCAGCACGCTGGCAAAAACGATGAGCGCGCCCAGGCGGCCCAGCCCCAGCCGCTCGAAGCCGCGCTCGAAGGCGAGCGTCGTCAGGGGGGCGCTGCTGCGGGCCGCCGGGCCGTAGAGCACCGCGTAGTGCTTGCCGTCGGCCGCCACGGCGCGCGCCATGCCGGGGTGCAGCACCCCCGTGAACGGCTGCGTCTGCGCCGCGTCGGTGTAGAGGCGCTCCACGGCTACGTCGTAGTAGGCCATCCGGATGCGGTCGCCCGCGCCGGCGACGAGGCCGTTTTGCACCGTGGCCGCCGGCGGCGCGTCGATGCGCGCGTGCGCGCTGTCCGGCTGAACCTGCACCCAGGTGATGTTCTTGTCGTTCAGGGCCAGGCGCGTGCCGTCCACGCGGTCGTCGAAGGCGCCCGTCGAGACGATCGCCAGGCCGGTGATCGTGCAGATCACGATGGTGTCGATGAACGGCTCCAGCAGGGCCACGACGCCCTCGGAAACGGGCTCGTCGGTTTTGGCCGCCGAGTGGGCGATGGGCGCCGAGCCCTGGCCCGCCTCGTTCGAGAACAGCCCGCGCTGCACCCCGAACTGCATCGTGAAGAGAAACACCCCGACGCCCGTACCCGCCACGCCCGCCGAGGGGCTGAAGGCTTCGTGGAAGATGCTCGCAAAGGCCGGCAGGACGCTCTCGGCGTGCGTCGCCAGGACCGTCAGGCCGCCGAGCACGTACACGGCCGACATGAGCGGAGCCAGCACGCCCGAGACGGCGCCGATGCGCTTGATGCCCCCGATGATGACCACGCCGACGAAGGCCGCCGTGCATAGGCCCGTGATCCAGGTCGCCACGCCGTAGCTTTCGTAGACCTGCGTAGCCAGGGTGTTGGCCTGGATGGCGTTGCCCGTCATGAACGAGGTCATCATGAGCATGAACGCAAAGAACAGCGCCATGGGCTTCCAGCGCGGTCCCAGGCCCTTTTCGATGTAGTACATCGGGCCGCCCGCCACCGAGCCTTCCCAGGCGCGCTCGCCGGAGAGGCGTTCGCGGAAGTGCTGCGCCAGGGTGACCTCGCTGTACTTGGTCGCCATGCCGAGGAAGGCCGTGATCCACATCCAGAAGAGCGCCCCCGGCCCGCCCCAGTGAATGGCGATGGCGACGCCGGCGATGTTGCCCACGCCGACCGTGGCCGAGAGCGCCGTCGAGAGCGCCTGAAAATGGCTCACGTCGCCCGGCTCGTTAGGGTCGTCGTAGCGGCCCGTCGTGACGGCCAGGCCGTGCCCGAAGCGCCGCACCTGCACGAAGCCGAGCCGCAGCGTGAGGAAAAGCCCCGCCCCGAGCAGGCAGAACACGAGGATGGGGCCGAGGTAGGTGTTGATGCTCAGGATCTGCTGTAGAAACTCCATGGGCGGGCGGCTGTGGGGGTTCTCGGCGAAGGCGAAAAAAGCAATATAGGGCATCCGGAGGAAATGCCCGGGCGCGCGTCAGGGCGCGGTTTCGAGCACGAAGTAAAGGTCCCGGTAGGTGTCTACGTCCGGGTAGCCGTCGGTCGTGGGCGCGAGCGCGTAGCGCGCGGCGCCGCCGGCGAACAGGGCTTCGCCGACGAGCCGGGCGCGCAGGGGGCCGCCCTCGGGGGCCGCCGGGGCGGGGCGCATCGTCGGGGGCGCCGAGCCGTCGCCTTCGCGGCGCAGCCCCCACCCGCCGCCGTAGTGGTCGTGGCGGTCGCCGAGGCGGCCGGGGTCGGGCTCGGCGGCGGCGTTCTGGTTGGCGAGCGTAAAGCCGCGCTCGGGGCCGGGCTGCTCGAAGCCGACCATAAAGGCATAGCGGCGCCCGGCCTTGAAGCGCAGGGGCCGCACGAGGCGCCAGCGCAAATAGGTCAGGCGGCCGTCGTCGGCGGCCGTGGCGGCGCTGGTAGGCGCCAGCTGGGGGAAGACGCCGCCGCGCAAGAGCGCCAGCGGCGCGTAGCGCACCCCCGTGATGAAGTCGTCGGCGCGGTGGTTCGTCGTGAAGCCGTGCGTGGCCTCGGCGCCCGGCGGCGTGCCGTTGTCGTCGATGCGGGGCTCGCCGGCGACCTCGAAGAACTGTAGGAAAAGCGGCGCGCCGGGGGCCCCCGCGAGCACGCCGCTGTCCGACGGCCCGATGCGCAGCACGACGGCGCGGAGCGTCAGGTCGCGCTCGGGCGTGAACACCTGCCCCAGGTCGCGGTTGCGCTGGTAGTAGCCCGAGGCTTTCCACTCCAGATGCGCGGCGTCCACGTTGCGGACGCTCGTGCTGCCGCCGCCGTCGGCGCGGCGCTGCGCCGGCCCGACGCGTTCCGGATCGGGGGCGTACGTCTTGCCGAGAGCCGTGACTTCGAGCCCCGGCCCGTTCAGGGCGCTCCGGCCGAGCAGGTCGCACCCGGAGAGCAAAAGCGTCAGAGCGAGCAGAAGCGCGGGCGCAGCCGGCATACGTCAAGCAAGGGTAAGGTGAACGAGGGGCGAATCGGCAAGCGTAAGGTTAAGGTACCGGCCTCGGGCGGCCCGCGCAACCGCGCGCGCGCAGCCTATATTAGGGCGGTATCGCTTCCACCTTAGCCTCCCAAACGTATGCATACCGTTCTCGGGGCCTCCGGCGGAGCCGGGCGGGCGCTCGTCCACGCGCTCGCGCGGCGCGGCCTGCCGGTGCGGGCGCTCTCGCGCCGCCCGCTCGGCGCTTTGCCGCCGGGGGCCGTGTGGGCCTCCGCCGACGCCTTGGACGCCGGGGCGCTGCGCGCCGCCTGCGACGGCTCCGAGGCGATCTACCACTGCCTGAACACGCCCTATCCGGTGTGGCCGCAGACGCTGCCGGTCATCATGGCGAACGTCATCGGCGCCGCCGAGGCGTGCGGGGCCAGGGTCGTGTACTGCGACAATCTGTACATGTACCCGCCGGGCGCCTCGCCGATGACCGAGGACACGCCGCCTACCTCGCCGACGCGCAAGGGGCGGCTGCGCGCCGCGCTGGCGGCGACGCTGCTGGAGGCGCACGACGCCGGACGTGTGGCGGCGACGGTAGGGCGGGCGTCCGACTTCTTCGGGCCGGGGGCGCCCAACACCCTCGCCGGGCGTATGGTGCTGCCGGCGGCGCTTCGGGGGGGGCGCGCCCGCTGGCTCGGGGCGCTCGACGCGCCGCACACGCTGAACTTCCTCCCCGACGTAGGCGAGGCGCTGGCCGTGCTGGGCGCCGAGGCCGCCGCCGACGGCCGCATCCGGCATCTGCCGGCAGCTCCGGCCGTCACCGGGCGCGCCTTCATCGAGGCCGCGTTCGCCGCGGCGGGCGGCCGCCCGCGCATGGGCGTCGTAGGGCGCCCAATGTTGCGCCTGGCGGGGCTTTTCAGCCCGATGCCGGCCGAAATGGGGGAACTGCTGTACCAGTTCGAGCAGCCCTTCGTGATGGCCTCCGAGAGCTTCACCGAGGCGTTCGGCCTCCGCGCGACGCCGCTCGACGCGGCGCTGGCGCAGACCGTAGCGGCCGAGCGCGCCGGGGCGTAGATTCCTTTTTCCCCTGCCTGAAGTCCTTCCCCTATGCAACGTCTGCATCGGATCTTCGCGTTATGCCCCCGCCGGGGGCTGCTTCGGCTGGCAGCGGCGCTGGCGCTGCTGGCCCCCGTGGCCTCGGCGCAGCAAGCCCCGCCCGCCCGCTACGCCGAGCCGTACCGGCCCCAGGTGCACTTTACGCCCGCCCGTCACTGGATGAACGACCCAAACGGGCTCGTGTATCTGGACGGCGAGTACCACCTGTTCTATCAGCATAATCCGTTCGGCATCGATTGGGGGCACATGAGCTGGGGGCATGCCGTCAGCCGCGACCTCGTGCGCTGGCAGGAACTGCCCGTCGCCATACCCGAGACCGACGGCGTCATGGCTTTTTCCGGCAGCGCCGTCGTGGACTGGCAGAACACCAGCGGCTTCGGCGCCCCCGGCGGACGCCCGCCCCTCGTCGCCGTCTTCACCGGCGCCCGCGCGGGGCGGCAGGATCAGCGCCTGGCCTACAGCACCGACGGCGGGCGCGCCTGGACCCTTTACGCGGGCAACCCCGTCCTGGACGAGGGCATGGCCGACTTCCGCGACCCCAAGGTGTTCTGGTACGCGCCCCGCCGCGAGTGGATCATGGTCGTGGCTGCGCCGCTCGAACACCGCGTGCGCTTCTACGCCTCGCCCGACCTCAAGCGCTGGACGCGGCGCAGCGACTTCGGGCCGGCCGGGGCGGTGGGCGGCATCTGGGAGTGCCCGGACCTGTTCGCCCTGCCGCTCGACGGCGACTTTGCGCGGCAGCGGTGGGTGCTCGTGGTCAATATCAATCCGGGCGGCCCGGCCGGCGGCTCGGCCGGGCAGTACTTCCTCGGCGACTTCGACGGCGCGCGCTTTACCGCCGAGGCGCCGCCGGAGGCTGCGCCGCGCTGGCTCGACTACGGCCCGGATTATTACGCCGCCGTCTCGTGGACGGGCGCGCCCGACCACGAGCGGCTGATGATCGGGTGGATGAACGATTGGCGCTACGCCGGGGCCATCCCGACGCGCCCGTGGCGCAGCGCCCAGAGCCTGCCCCGGCGCGTGGCCCTGCGCACCGTCGGCGGGCAGGCCCGGCTCGTGCAGCAGCCGGTCGCCGGGCTGGAGGCGCTGCGCCGCACCCAGCGGCGGCTCGCCGACCTGGCGGTTGCCCCCGGCGAGCGGTCGCTGGCCCCCGAGGGCATCGGCGGCGCGGCCCTGGAGATCATCGCCGAGTTCGAGCCGGGCCGGGCCGAGGCCATCGGCCTGAAGGTGCGCACCGGGCCGGGCGAAGAAACCGTCGTCGGGTACGACGCGGCCGCCGGAGAGGTGTTCGTAGACCGCCGCCGCTCCGGCGAGGCCGCGTTCCACCCGGCGTTCGCGGCGCGCCACGCCGCCCCCGTGGCGCTGGTGGAGGGGCGGCTGCGCCTGCGCGTCGTCGTGGACTGGTCGTCGGTCGAGGTGTTCGCGCAGGAGGGGGCCGCGACGCTCACCCACCAGATTTTCCCGCGCCCCGAGAGCACCGGCGTCTCGGTGTTCGCCGAGGGCGGCGCCGGGCGGCTCGTCGCGCTCGACGTGTGGGAGCTGGCCTCGGCATGGGCCGCGCCCTAGAAAACAAGCCTCCGCCCGGCTATATTGTCCGGCGTAGCCCGCCCTTGTCGTTCCTCCCGCTTATCTCCTGCCGTCATGCGAAGCTTCTCCGCCCGTCTGCTGCCGGTCGCCCTCCTGGCGGCGCTCTGCTGCCTGCCGCTGTCGCAAGCCTCCGCGCAAATCGCCGTCCGCGACCCGGCGCACCGGCGCGTGGCGCCGCACCGGGCGCCGTTGCAGCCGGCGGCCTTCTACCTGCTGCCCCTGACGAGCGTCCGCCCGACCGGGTGGCTGCGGCGCCAGCTCGAAATTCAGGCGCAGGGTCTGACCGGGCAGCTCGAAGAAATCTGGCCGGACGTAGGCCCTGAAAGCGCCTGGCTCGGCGGCCCCGGCGAAGGCTGGGAGCGCGGCCCCTACTACCTCGACGGCCTGCTGCCCCTCGCGTACCTGCTCGGCGACGAAGCGCTGATCCGCAAGGCCGACAAGTGGGTCGAGTGGACGCTGACGCACCAGCGCCCCGACGGCGGCATCGGGCCGGAGAAGAACAAGGACTGGTGGCCCAACATGATCATGCTCAAGGTGCTCACGCAGCACTACGAGGCCACGGGCGACCCGCGCGTGCTGCCGCTCATGACCAAGTACTTTGCCTACCACCGGCGGCATCTCGCCGAGCGCCCGCTCTACGAGTGGGCTTCGTTCCGCTGGGGTGAGGAGATCCTGAGCATCCTCTGGCTCTACAACCGCACCGGCGACCCGGCGCTGCTCGAACTGGCCGAGGCGCTCGCGCCGCAGGGCTACGACTGGCAGGCGCACTTCGCGGACTTCCGCTTCCCGGAGCGCCAGAGCATGCAGGAGCTGGGCTTCCAGGAGGGCGCCCCCATCCCGTACAAGGCCATGACGGCGCACGGCGTCAACAACGCCATGGCGATGAAGTACCAGGCGCTCTGGTCGGTGTTCAGCGGCAAGGAAGCCTTCCGGCGCTCGCCGTTCGAGATGATGGCCGTGCTCGACCGCTATCACGGGCAGCCGAACGGCCTGTACAGCGCCGACGAGCATTACTCCGGCACGAGCCCGTCGCAGGGCACGGAGCTGTGCGCCGTCGTGGAAGCCATGTTCTCCCTGGAGCATGTGCTGGCTCTGCTGGGCGACGCCGCGTGGGGCGACCGCCTGGAGCGCGTGGCCTACAACGCCCTGCCGGCGACGCTCACGGCCGACATGTGGGCGCACCAGTACGACCAGCAGGCCAACCAGGTGCTCGTGAGCCTGCACCGGCGGGACTGGGTCAGCAACGGCCCGGAGGCCAACATCTTCGGCTTCGAGCCCAACTTCGGCTGCTGCACCGCCAACATGCACCAGGGCTGGCCCAAGTTCGCGGCGAACCTGTGGATGGCGACGCCCGAGGGCGGTCTGGCCGCCGCCGTCTACGGCCCCTCGGAGGTCAGCACGTTCGTGCGCGGCGACGTGCCTATCCGCATCGTCGAGGAAACCGAATATCCATTCCGCGAGCAGGTCGTGCTGCGGCTGCACCCCGAGAAGGCGACGGCCTTCCCGCTCGTGCTGCGCATCCCGGCGTGGGCCGAGGCGGCGCGCGTCGAGGTGAACGGGGCGGCGCAGCCGGGCGTGCAGGCGGGGGCGTTCCTGACGCTGGAGCGCACCTGGCAGCCCGGCGACACGGTGACGCTGCGCTTCCCGATGCCGGTGCGGGCCGAGCGCGGCCATGCAGGCGCCGTGACGCTCACGCGCGGGCCGCTGGTGTACGCGCTCAAGATCGGCGAGGAGTGGCGCAAGCTCGAAACGGGCATGCGCGACCCCGCCCCGCCGCCCGCCGCCGACTGGGAGGTGCACCCCACGACGCCGTGGAACTATGCCCTTGCGCTCGACCCGGCGGCTCCGGCGGCGCGCGTCGTGGAGAAGCCTATCGGCGAGTACCCGTTCTCGCCGGACGGGGCCGCCGTGGAACTGCATGTGCAGGGCTACCGGCTGCCCTCGTGGACGCTGGAGAACGGCTCGGCCGCGCCGCCGCCGCCCAGCCCGGCGCCGGTCGAG
>CBDTTW010000005.1:0-38584 GCA_965363675.1 uncultured Rhodothermaceae bacterium | reverse complement strand
CCCGCCGGCGCCGCCGAGGTCGGCGAGGCGGCCGTGGATGAGCGCGGCGGCAGCCTCCGAGACCGACAGGCCGCCGTAGCGCATCGCCTCGGAGATGCTGTGCGCCGCAGCCGTGCGGATGAAGTACTCGCCGTGGCCCGTCGCCGAGACGGCGCAGGTGCGGTTGTCGGCGTACGTCCCGGCGCCGATGATGGGCGCATCGCCGACGCGGCCGTAGCGCTTGTTGACCATGCCGCCCGTGGACGTGCCCGCCGCCAGGTTGCCCTGCGCGTCGAGGGCCACCGCCCCGACGGTGCCGTACTTCTCAGGGCGCTGCGGGGCATCGGCCGCCGAGCGGTCGCGCTCGCGGGCCTGCACGCGCTCCAGCTCGCGGCGGCGCTCGGGCAGCACGAGCGTCGCGTTATCGACCAGGGCCACGCCCTGCTCGGCGGCGAACTGCTCGGCTCCGGCCCCAATCAGCATCACGTGCGGCGAGCGCTCCATGACGAGGCGCGCCGCCTCGATGGGGTTCTTCAGGCGCCCGACGCCTGCCACAGCCCCGGCGCGCAGCCCCGCGCCCTCCATGATCGACGCGTCGAGCTCGGCCGCGCCGGCGGCGTTGAGCACCGCCCCCCTGCCCGCGTTGAACAGCGGCGAGTCTTCCAGCAGGCGGATAGCGCGGGTCACGGCGTCGAGCGCCGAGCCGCCCTCGCGCAGCACGGCGTAGCCCGCCAGGACGGCTTCTTCGAGCGCGGCGCGGTAGGCCGCCTCGCGCTCGGGGGTGAGCTGCGCCCGGTCCATGGCGCCCGCGCCGCCGTGGACGGCAAAGGCGATGCGCGGCGCCGGCTGCGCCCCGGCGGGCGCCGCCCCGACCGCCAGCAGCAGCGCCCCGAGCGCCAGGAGCGCCCCCCACCGGAGCCCCGCAGGTTCCCCGGAAACCATTAGATCGTTAATTATAGGATACATCATGACGCAGCGTTTGGAGAACCGGAACGGCCGCCCGTATGCTCTTGAATAAGCAGAAGGGCCTCAACAATAACTGGAAGACATCCGTACGGTCTGTTGTGCAGGCGCTCCGGGGCAGAGTACATTAGTTGGTTTACGGATCCCGCGAACTCATGAACTTAATATAGAGGAAGCACGTGGCAGCTACAGCATCCAACGAAAGCAAGGTGCGGAGCGCGCGGAGCACTCGCAACGATGCGCTTGCAGCGCTGCAACCCATGAGCGACGAAGACCTCATGGAGTTGTTTCAGGAAGGCAAGGTCGAGGCCTTCAACATTCTGGTCGAGCGGTACTCGGAACGCCTCTCGCACTACCTGTTCGGCTTCCTGGGCGACGAGCGCCGCTCGGAAGATTTGCTTCAGGATACGTTCCTGCGCGTCTACCGCAACCGGCACTCGTACCAGCGGATCGCCAAGTTCTCGACGTGGCTTTACACCATCGCCGGCAACCTGGCCCGCAGCGAATACCGCAAGCGCAAGCGCCGCCGCATGTACTCCATCCAGTCGGTTAACCGCGACAACGAGGAGTACGAGATGGACGTGCCGGACGAGACGTTCCTGCCGGACCGCTTCACGGAAAGCCAGATTCAGAACCGCTACATCCACGAGGCGCTGCGCCTGCTGCCCCCCTCGTTCCGCGAAGTCGTGGTGCTGCGCGACATCCAGCACCTTTCCTACGAGGAGATTGCCGAGATTACGGGCCTGCCGATGGGCACCGTCAAGAGCCGCATCAACCGCGGCCGCTCGAAGCTGCAATCGCTGCTCAAGGACGTGTACCACGTCTAGCCGGAGGCGACCGGAGCGGCTTTGGAGGGGCGGGGCGCGCAAAGGCGCCCCGCCCCTCTTGCATCATGTCAGGTAGCCCACCACGACGAGCACCACGACGATGCCGGCCAGAATAGCCATGGCGACCAGGAAATCCCTCTTTTGCTTTCGGTTCATAGCGGCGCTCCGTTGCCAGCCGCACCGGTCCGCACAACGCCTCGCTCACTGAGACCACGAAGTCGGCCTCCGGTCCCACCGGTGCGCCTTGAGTTGTTCCAGCAGTTCTTCAGGCAGCGGCCCTTTGTCGCTGGCCTGCATGTTCGCCTCGACGTGCTTTAGCTTACGCATGCCGGGGATGGTAGTGCTGACGGTGGGGTTGGACAGGATAAAACGCAGCGCCATTTCGGGCAGCGTCATGTCCTCCGGCAGCAGGCGCTTGAGCGCCTCGACGCGTTCGAGCGTCGGGTGCAGGTTCTCCGGCACGAAGTACGTGTTGCGCCAGTCGCCCTCGGGCCACGTGCTCTCGGGCGTGAGCGTCCCCGTGAGCGAACCTTCGTCGAAGGGCACGCGCGCGATGACGGCCACGTCCGCGTCGCGGCAGGCCGGGAACAACGCGTCCTCCGGGTTCTGGTCGAAGATGTTGTAGATCACCTGCACGGCGTCGATGAGGCCGCTCTGCACGGTCCGGATGCCGTTCTCCGGCTCCCACCGGTTGATGCTGATGCCGACGGCCTGAAACAGGCCCTCGCGGCGCAGCCGGTCGATCACGTTCGTCCAGCGGTCATCGTCCACCCACGCATCCTCCCACACGTGGAACTGGATGAGGTCGAAGCAGTCCTGCCCCAGGTTTTCGAGGCTCTTGTGCACGTAGAGTTCAATGTATTCGGGGGGGAATACCTCGTCAAGGGTAAATTCGCGGCGGCTGGGCCAGACGCGGTTCTTGGGCGGGATTTTGGTGGCGGCGTAGAGCTTCATGGAGGGGTACATCGCCAGCAGCTTGCCCAGCAGATGCTCCGAGTGGCCGTCGCCGTAGGCATAGGCGGTGTCGAAGAAGTTGCACCCGAGCTGCGCGGCATGCTGCAAGGCCACCTGCGACTCGGTGTCGTCGGACTCCGTCCAGCCGGCCATACCCCACATGCCGTAGCCCACCTCGCCGACCTGCCAGCCGGTTTTGCCAAAACGTCTTTGCTGCATCGTTCATTCTCCGGGATAAGCGGTGGTTGGCGCGCCTCCGGCCGCCGGCGTGCACAGGCGGCGCAGGGGCTCGGGCAAGATATTATGCGCGCGCGCGCTAAATTGCGCCTTCGCCGATGTAACAAACTTCCCGCTTCGGAGGCAGGGGCATGCGCATTCTTTTTCTGGGAGGCACGGGGCTCATCAGCGCCGCCTGCGCCCGCGAGGCCGTGCGCCGGGGGCGCGAGGTGCACCTGGCCACGCGCGGCCGCGCCGCCGAAGCGCCGCCGCCGGAGGCGCGCCTGCACACGGCCGACGCGTGGGACGAGGCCGCCATAGCCGCCCTCGCCGAGCGGCTGCAACCCGACGTAGTGGTCAACTGGGTGCTCTACCGCCCCGAGCAGGCGGCGCGAGACGCGCGGCTTTTTGCCGGGCGCACGGGGCAGTACGTCTTCGTCAGTTCGGCTTCGGTTTATCACGAGCGCGCCCGGCTGCCGCTCGTGGAGGAGGCCGCCGTAGGCAACCCCTACTGGGCCTACGCCGCCGACAAGCTGGCCTGCGAGGGCGTGTTCCGGGAGGCCGCCGCGCGCGGCTTTCCGGCGACGATCGTGCGTCCGTCGCACACCTACGGCCCGCCCCGGCCGCCGGTGCGGGGCGGCTACGCCGCTCTGTCGCGCCTGGCGCGCGGGTTGCCCCTGGTGGTGCACGGCGACGGCTCCTCGCTCTGGACGCTCACGCACCGCGACGACTTCGCGCGCGCCTTCACGCATTTGCTGGGCCTGCCCGCCGCTCTGGGCGAGACGGTGCACATCACCTCCGACGAGGCGCTTTCCTGGAACGAGATCGTGCGCACGCTCGCCGAGGCCGCCGGCTGCGAGGCGCGCCTCGTGCATCTGCCCTCGCGCCTGATCGCGGCCTACGACGCCGAGTGGGGCGCCAGCCTGCTCGGCGACAAGGCGCACAGCCGCCTGTTCGACAATGCCAAGCTGAAGCGCCTTGCGCCCGGCTTCGAGGCCGGGATTCCGTGGGCGGCCGGGGCCGCCGAGGCGGCGCGGCGCTTCCGGGACGAACCGGCGCTCCAGGCGCCGGACGCGCGCTTCGACCGCACCGTCGAGGCGCTCGTGGCGGCCTGGGGGCGCGCCCTGCCGCCCCCGTCGCGTCCGGCCCCGCCGGTTATAGCATGACGCGCTGCACGCCGCTCTTGAGCGGCGCCGTCTTCGCGCCCCACACGAACACGCCCGTCACGCCCGGCGGCAGCGTCACGTCGGCCTGGATGCCGCCGCCCTCCCGGCGGTTCAGGCTTACGAGGATGTCGCCGGCGGGGTGCGGCATGCGGCCCTCAGCCCACGCGAGCGCGCCCAGGGCAGGCGCAATGCGCACCGTCCGGAAGCCCGCCGAGGCCGGCTCGATGCCGCACACCGTAGCGAGGAAGTCGTAGTTGGGGCTGGAGGACCAGGCGTGGCAGTCTGAGCGCGACGGCTCGGGCTCCTCGGCGAAGGTGGTCAGCCCGAGCGCGAGCATCTGCCGCCAGGGATCGAGGCGCGAGACGTAGAGATCGCCCAGCCCTACTTTTTTCATGGCGCGCGTCAGGTAGAAGCGGTAGTAGTAGGTCGTCTGCGTGATAGCGCCGTCGTCGAGGATGCGGCGCACGAGGTCCTGCTGCATCGCCTCCGGCACGGCGTCCGAAAGCACGCCCATGATGTTGGCGTGCTGCGAGAACGAGGTTTTCTCGGGCGTGTCGGCGATCATCTTCTTCTCGGCGTCCCAGCAGCGTTCGTAGGCGTCTTTTTTGACCTGGCGGGCGCGGGCGCGGTACTCGCTCGCCTCCTGGGTGCGCCCGAAGGCGTCGGCGAGCCCGGCGGCGTAGTCGAGCGTGTAGGCGTACTGGAGCGAGAGAATGGCCGAGTGGCCGTCCACGGCTCCCGGCGGCGTGCCCCCCTTGAAGGCCCAGTCGGCGAAGTTCCAGGCGGGCATCGGCCCGAGCATGCCGGTCTCGTCCACGTAGCGGGCGTACCAGTCCAGCACGCCGCGCACGCCCGTCATGAGCGGCTCGGCGAAGGCCCGGTCGCCGCGGTTCATCCAGTGGTCGTGGATCATGGCGACCCAGTAGAGCGAGAACGGCGGGATGAACTGCTGCTCGTGGCTGGGGTAGCGGCTCTGGGTAAGCCCGTCCGGCTCGCGCGACTTGTACAAATCCATGATCGCCTTGCGCATGAGCCGGTCGTCGCCGGAGACGTAGAGGCTGATGAGCGCCTGGATGCGCGTATCGCCGACGTACTGAAGCTGCTCGTAGTACGGGCAGTCGTAATAGGTCTCGTTGGCGCACAGGCGGGCTGTGCGCCAACCGACCTCCCAGATGCGCCCGAGCGAGGCGTCGCTGGAGGCGAAGGCGGCGCGCTGCTCGAACGGGTAGGCCGTGAAGGTGCTGTAGAGGTCGTCGATGGCGAGCGCCTCGTCCGCCGTCTCGATGTCGAGCTGGAGGTAGCGGTACGTGCGGAACCACAGGCTGCGGAAATGGCGACCGGCGCCCCCGTCGAGCACGACGGCATCCTGGTAGCCGAGCATGCGTTTGCCCTCGGTGGCGTCGCGGTTGCCTTTGTGGCCCTGCTCGTCGAAAAGCGCCTCGGCATACGTCAGCGTGACGACGGCGTCCTTGCCGCCGCTCGTGGTCAGCTCGGGATAGGCCGTCACGAGTTCGTTCTGGTCGAGCAGGAGCGTGGCCCTGGTGCGCGCCGGGATGACAAGGCCGCCGCTGCCGCGCAGAAACGCCGTGTCCGCCGCCACGCCCGAGGAGCGCTCGATTTGCGGGATGCGCATCATGCGCTCCTCCATGAGCGGAATCGTGCGCGGCACGAGCTTCCAGGCGGTGTAGATGTCGTGCGTGTGCCCCCACTTGGGGACCGCCCGCCGGAGCGGCTTGGCGGCGGCCCATGCCGCGTCGTCGTAGGCGGCCGTCTCCCAGCCCCACGGGTAGCGGCGCGCATCCACGCGCTCGCCCGGCCCGACGACGATGTAGACCCACCCGAGCTTTTCGCGCTCGACGGGGATCGGCGCGTAGGCGTCGTCGCGGAGCACCTTCCAGCCTGCGCCCGTGTTGACGGCGGCCTCGCGCTCGGTGTCGCCCTGCATCAGGAACGCCGTCTCGAAGGAGACCTGGGCCACCGGCTTGTACTGGGCGTAGTTCCACACGACGGCGGCGATGACGTTGCGGCCCGCCGTGAGGTGCGGCCCCAGGTCGAGCGTCTCGAAGTTCCAGTACTCCAGGTCGCCGCGCGCCGGACCGGAGGCCACCGCCTTGCCGTTGACGAACAGGCGGTAGCGGTTGTCGCCCGAGACGTGCACGAGAAAGCGCGCCGGGGCCTCGGCCAGCTCGAAGGTTTTGCGGAAGTGAAACACGCCGAAAGCGTCGCGCGGGGCCTCCGGGTGCGAGATCCACGAGGCAGGCCAGTCGGCGCGCAGCAGTTGCGGATTTACGGGCATGTTCGGCTGAGCCGCCGCCGGGAGGGCGCCGCAGGCCAGGCAGAGCAGCAGGGCGGCCGGGCGCAGGCGCGGCAGGAGACGTAGCATCATGGCGCAAAAGCGGTTTGTGAGGGCGCAGGAGCAGGTAGGCCAAGATAACGCTTGCATTTGCGCGCGTCGTACGGACGCATGCGCTCCTCGCGAAGAAGCGCGCAGAGGAACGCCCGGCGGGCGGCAGGCCGTAAATCCGTTTGACATTAGAGTGTGCAACCATTATACTCAAACGCTATGCGAAACTACGGCCACACGACACGCACCCGACGCGTCCGACGTATGCAAACGTCAGGATCAGCGCTCCACGGCCTGTAGCCTCTTCGTGTGCTTCGGCATCGCGTAGTACGTCATGGCAGCGCTGACCTGGAAAGGTTCGGCGCTTTTTTATTGGCTCCCGATCATTCATCCTACCAGAGCACCCCGGATATGTCTATCGTTCTTGCCTTCAGCGGCGGCCTGGATACCTCGTTCTGCATCCCCTACTTGCAGGAGACCTACCACGAGCCCATCATCACGGTCACGGTCAACACGGGCGGCGTCTCGGCTGAGGAAGCGGCGGCGATCGCGCGCAAGTCGGCCGAGCTGGGCGCCGAGCAGCATTTTACGGTAGACGGCCGCGACGACCTGTTCCAAAACCACCTGAGCTACCTCATCAAGGGCAACGTGCTGCGCGGCGGCGTCTACCCGCTGTGCGTCGGCCCCGAGCGCGTGACGCAGGCCAAGCTGGCCGTGGACGCCGCCCGCCGGGTGGGGGCGCGCGCCATTGCGCACGGCTCGACGGGCGCCGGCAACGACCAGGTGCGCTTCGACGTGGCGCTGCGCCTGCTGGCGGCCGATTTGGGCATCATCACGCCCATCCGCGAACTGGGCCTCTCGCGCGAGGAGACGACGGCGTACCTGAAGGAGCGCGGCATCGAGGTGCCCGAGAAAAAGACAACCTACAGCATCAACCAGGGCCTCTGGGGCACGACCATCGGCGGGCGCGAAACGCTCGACACGCGGCTGCCGCTGCCGGAGGACGCCTACCCCTACACGACGCCGCCGCGCCAGGCCCCCGACGCGTCGCAGCGCCTGCGCATCGGCTTCCGCGAGGGCGTCCCCGTCAGCCTCGACGGGCAGGCGCTCGGGCCGGTGGCGCTCATCGAGGAGCTGAACCGCATCGGCGGGCGGCACGGGGTAGGCCGAGCCATCCACGTCGGCGACACCATCCTCGGCATCAAGGGGCGCGTGGCCTTCGAGGCTCCGGCGGCGCTCATCCTGATCGCCGCGCACCGCGAACTCGAAAAGATCGTGCTCAGCCGCTGGCAACAGTACCAGAAAGGCGGCATCGCCGAACTCTACGGGATGCTGCTGCACGAGGGCCAGTACTTCGACCCGGCCATGCGCGACATGGAAGCCTACCTGGACTCGTCGCAGGGCGTCGTGACGGGCGAGGCGTCGGTGCAGTTGTACAAGGGGCATATCGACGTGCTCGGCTGCGAAAGCCCGTACTCGCTCTTCAACACGGGCGTGGCGACCTACGGCGAGAAGAACACCCTGTGGGACGGCCGCGACGCGCGGGGCTTCACGCAGATTTACGGCCTCCAGGGGCTGCTCGCGGCGCGCGCGCGCGAAAACGCCTCCGCCGTATGACGCCCTTTCACCCGGAGCCGACCATGTACACCATAGCCATCCTCCACGGGGCCGGATATGCCGGCGGCGAGCTGCTCGCGCTCGCGCTCGGCCACCCGGCGCTTGCGCCTGCCGTCGTGACGAGCCGCGCCTTCGCCGGGCGGCCCGTCTGGCACGCGCACCCGGCGCTGCGCGGCCAGACCGACTTGCACTTCGCCGCCGAAGACGACGACGCGGCGCTCGGCGCGGACGCCGTGTTCATCACGGCCGAGCACGGCAAAGCCGTCGAGTCGGTGCAGCGGCTGCTCGCGGCGGGCTACGCCGGGGTCATCGTAGACCTGAGCGCCGACTTCCGCTTTCAGGACCCGGCGGCCTACGAGGCCTGGTTCGGATTCACGCACACGGCCCCGGAGCTGCTGCCGCGCTTCCGGTACGGCCTGCCCGAAGCCTGCGCCCCCTACCCCGAGGGCGTGCGCTGGATCGCCAACCCCGGCTGCTTTGCCTCGGGCATCGCGCTCTCGCTCTGGCCACTGGCGCGCCGCCTCGGCCGCTTCAGCGCCGCCGTGACGGCGCTTACCGGAGCCTCCGGCTCGGGCACGCGCCCCAAGGAAACCACGCACTTCCCCACGCGCGAGGGCAACGTGCGCATCTACAAGCCGTTCGACCACCAGCACCTGCCCGAGGTGCAGCAACTGCTCGGGCCGGACTGCGAGATCGCGTTCCTGCCCGTCTCCGGCCCGTGGACGCGCGGCATCTGGGGGACCATCCAGATCACCCTGCCCGAGGACGGCATGGCCGAGCGCATCGACGCCTGGTACGCCGAGGCCTACGCCGGGCGGCCGTGCATCCGCCTCTCGCCCGGCGCGTTCCCCGAGCTGCTGCCCGTCGTGCGGACGCCTTTCTGCGACATCGGCTGGCAGGTGCACGGGCGGCGGCTGGCCGTCGGGTTCGCGCTGGACAACCTCATGAAAGGCGCGGCCAGCCAGGCCGTGCAAAACCTCAACCTCGCGCTCGGACTGCCCGAGACCCTCGGCCTGCTTCCCGAGCAAACGCCCGTCGCCCCGACGGTTTAAAAGCGCCGTTGCCGCTTATGACTACCGAAGAAATCATCGCCCTCGAAGACCAATTCCAGATCCCGACCTACAAGAAGATGCCGATTGCCCTCGCGCGCGGGCGCGGCAGTTGGGTCTGGGACGAGGACGGCGCCCGCTACCTCGACTACTACGGCGGCCACTGTGTCACGCCGCTCGGGCACTGCCCGCCCGCCGTCGTAGAGGCCATTCGGCGCCAGGCCGGGGAGCTGCTGTTCTACTCGAACGTGGTCTACAGCCGCCCGCGCGCCCTGGCCTCGGCGCTGCTGGCCGAGATGGCCCCCGAGGGCATGAGGCATGTGTTCTTCTGCAACTCGGGCGCCGAGGCCAACGAGACGGCCCTCAAGATGGCCCGCAAGTGGACCGGCAAAAGCGGCCTGATCGCCATGGAAGGCGGCTTCCACGGGCGCACGCTCGGCGCCCTGGCGGCCACCTGGGGCGAGGGCTACCACGCGCCCTACCGCGCCGTCCTCCCCCCGACGCATTTCGCCCCCTTCGGCGACGCCGACGCCGTCGAGGCCCTGCTGGCGGCCCACCCGGATACCGCCGCCGTCATCCTGGAGCCGATCCAGAGCATGGCGGGCGTGGCCGTGGCCCCTGCCGCCTACTTCCGCCGCCTGCGCAGCCTCTGCGACGCCCACGGCGCCGCCCTCATCTTCGACGAGGTGCAGACGGGCGTCGGGCGCGCCGGGGCGTTTTCGATCTCGGATGTGCTGGGCGTATACCCCGATCTGATTACGATGGCGAAAAGCCTTGCCTCGGGCGTCCCGGTCGGGGCGGTGCTCGCCTCGGACCGGATGGCGGCGGCCGTCCGCGTAGGCGACCAGGGGACCACCTTCGGCGGCGGCATGCTGGCGATGGCGGCCCTCCATGCGACGCTCCGTCAGATCGCCGACGCGGGGCTCGCGGAGCGCGCGGCGGCCGTTTTCGCGCGGCTGCGCGCCGGCGTGGGCGCCCTCGTGCGGGAGGTGCGCGGAGCGGGCTGCCTCGTCGGCCTCGCGCTCGACCGGCCCGCCGGACCCGTCGTAGAGGCCCTGCGCGCGCAGGGGGTGCTCGCCGGCACGTCGGGCCCCGCCGACACGATCCGGCTGATGCCCCCGCTCAACACCACCGACGACGAGGTAGATTTCTTCTGCGAGGCGTTTGCGCACGCCCTCGCCGCCGCCCCGCAACCCGCCTGACCCCGCCCGCCATGAACCCCGCCCCCGCTTCTCCGCTGCGCCACCTGCTCGAATGGCAGCACCTCGACGACGCCGTTTGGGAGCGCCAGGTCGAGGCCGCCGTGCGCCGCTGCCGCGACGGCAAAACCTGGACGCAGAAAGCCGCCGGGCGCAGCATCGGGCTGCTGTTCTTCAACCCGTCGCTGCGCACGCGCACCTCGATGGAACTGGCCGCCGCCCAGCTCGGCGCGCACCCGACGACGCTCAACATGGGCGAAGGCATCTGGGGCTTCGCCTGGGAGAAAGGCGCCGTCATGGACGGGGCCGCCGCCGAGCACATCCAGGAAGCCGTGGGCGTGCTCAGCCGCTACTACGACGCGCTCGGGGTGCGCCTGTTCGCCTCGGGCAAACACTACGCGCAGGACCGCGACGAGACGCTGCTGCACACCTTCGCCGCCGCTGCGTCGGTCCCGGTCGTCAGCCTGGAGTCGGCGTTCTACCACCCCTGCCAGGCCCTCGGCGACGCCGGGACCCTCAGGACGCACCTCGGCGAGCAGTTGCGCGGGCGCAAGTTTGCCCTGACGTGGGCCTACCACCCGAAGGCCCTCCCGATGGCGGTGCCCAACTCGGCCCTGCTCACGGCGGCCCGCCTCGGCATGGACGTGACCGTAGCCCGGCCCGCCGGCTACGCGCTCGATGCGCACGTCATGGACCTGGCGCGGACGTACGCGCGCGACCGAGGCGCGACGCTCGTTGAGACGGAAAGCATGGAGGAGGCCGCCGACGGGGCCGACATCGTCTACGCCAAGGCGTGGGGCGGCGCGGGCGTCTACACCGACCCCGAGGCTGAGGCGCGCACGCGCGAGGGCCTGCGCCGCTGGCGCGTGACGCCCGAGCTGATGCGGCGCACGCGCGAGGGGCGCTTCATGCACTGCCTGCCGGTGCGCCGCAACGTCGTCGTGGACGACGCCGTGCTCGACGGCCCGCATACCCTCCACCTGCTGCAAGCCGAGTTCCGGCTGCACGCGCAGAAAGCCATCCTCGAATACCTTTGGGATCTGTGAGCATTTCCGCCCCCTCCTCCGCCGCGCCCACCGTCATCAAGCTCGGCGGCGCCCTGCTGGAGTCCGCCGAGATTCTGCTGCCGCTCTGGCAAGCCCTGCCGGCGATGCAGCGGCGCGGCCCGGTCGTGCTGGTGCACGGCGGCGGCCCGCAGGCCACCGAAATGGCGCGTCGCCTCGGGCACGAGCCGCGCATCGTCCACGGGCGCCGCGTGACGACGGACCTCGACCTGAGCATCATCCAGTGGACCATACGCGGGGCGCTCAACACGGGCCTCGTGGCGCAGGCCGCCGCGCACGGCGTGCGGGCCGTGGGCCTCTCGGGGGCCGACGGCCCCACCGTCCTCGCCAGGCGCCGCCCGCCCTGGGACATCGACGGCGAGCAGGTCGATTTCGGCTGGGTCGGCGACGTGCAGCGTGTGGACCCGGCGCTGCCGCAGGCGCTGCTGGCGGCCGGCTTCGCGCCGATCATCGCCCCGCTCGCCACCGACGGCGCCGGAAACGTCTACAACGTTAACGCCGACACCGTGGCGCTCGAAATCGCGGCGGCCCTCGGCGCCGGGAGCCTGCTGCTGCTGGCCGAGGCGGGGGGCGTGCGCCGCGACGTGGCCGACGCCGCCAGCATCGTCGGGCGGCTGACCCCCGCCGAGCAGGAACGCGGCCTGGCCGAGGGCTGGATCGCCGGGGGCATGCGCGTCAAGGTAGCCGTGGCGACGCGCGCCCTGGCCGCCGGCATCCCGGACGTGCGCATCCTCGCCCCGGCCGACCTCGGAACGCTCGACCACGGCACCCGGGTGCTGCGCTAGCCTTATGGATGTCATCGCCCTGCTGAGCCGCCTCGTCGAAATCCCGTCGCTGAGCCGCGAGGAGAAAGACGCCGCCGACTTCGTCGAAGCCTATGTCCGCGCGGCGGGCCTGGAGCCGCGCCGCCTGGACGACAACGTGTATTTCAAGCTCGGCGAGGGCGGCGACCGGCTGCTGCTCAACTCGCACCTGGACGTGGTGCCCCCCTCCAGCAATCACCCCTACCCGCCGTTCCAGGCCGTCCGCGTCGGCGACGACCTGTACGGGCGCGGCGCCGTCGATGCGAAGGCCAGCGTCGCGGCCATGACGGCCGCCGTCGTCGGGCTGCATCGCCGGGGCTGGGCCCCGCCGCCCGGCGGCGAGGTGTGGGTCGCCCTGACGGCGTGCGAGGAGACGGGCGGCGGCTACAACGGCCTCGAAAGCCTGCGGCCCCATCTGCCGCCGCTCTCGGCGGCGCTCGTCGGCGAGCCCACCGACCTTCAGCCGTGCGTGGCGCAGAAGGGGCTGCTCATCCTCAACGTGCACGCGCGCGGCCGCACCGCGCACGCCGCCCGCGCCCACCTGGGCGAAAACGCCATCCTCAAGGCCGCCCGCGACCTCGGGCGCCTCGCCGGGTTCGCCCCCGAACGCGCCGATGCGTTCCTGGGGCGCCCGACGATCACGCCCACCACCATCGCCGGCGGCGCGGCGCGCAACGTCGTCCCGGACGCCTGCACCTTCACGCTCGACATCCGCTCGACGCCTGCCTACACGCACGACGAACTCATCGGCCTCGTCGCCGACTTGCTCGAATCGGAAGTGGAGGTGCACAGCAAGCGCCTCATCCCCGTCGCAACGCCCGTGGAGACGCCTATCGTGCAGGCGTGCCTGCGGGCGCTGCCCCACGCGCAGCCCTTCGGCTCGCCGACGGCTTCGGACTGGGTGTTCCTCGCCGACACGCCCACCGTCAAGATCGGCCCCGGCCTCAGCGAGCGCTCGCACACCCCGGACGAGCGCATCGACTGCCGGCAGGTCGAGCAGGCCGTGGCGGCCTACCAGGGCATCATCCGCGCGTACTTCTCCGGCGATTTTTCCTGAACCCGACGACTTTCTCTGAACAGGCTATGCTCTGGCAAAAAGGCGCTAAGGCGGAAGACTGGGTGACGCGCTTCACCGTAGGCGAAGATTACCGCTGGGATACCCTCCTGCTTCCCTACGACATCGAGGCGACGCGCGCGCACGCGTGGGGGCTGGCGCAGATCGGCATCCTGGAGGCCGAGGAGCTGCGGCAGATCGAGACCGGCCTGGACGCGCTGCGGGCCGAGGCCGAAGAAGGCCGCCTGCGCGTCCGGCCCGAAGACGAGGACTGCCACACGGTCATCGAGATGCGCCTGACCGAGCGCTTCGGCGACGTGGGCAAGAAGATCCACACGGGGCGCTCGCGCAACGACCAGGTGCTCACGGCGGTGCGCATGTTCCTGCGCGAGATGCTGCGCGTGTGCGGGGCCCGGCTGGCCGCCGTCGTGCGCGCGCTCGCCGGCATCGGGGCCGACCTGGCGGGCGCGCTCATGCCGGGCTATACGCACCTGCAACGCGCCATGCCGACGACCGTAGGCTCGTGGGCGCTGGGCTATGCCGAACTGATGCTCTCCGACCTGGCGGCCCTGCGCGACGCGCACGCCCAGGTCAACACGTCGCCCCTCGGGACGGCGGCGGGCTACGGCGCGCCGTACCTGCCGCTGCCGCGCGCCGCCGTGGCCGAGCGCCTCGGCTTCGGAGGGCTTCAGCAGCACGTGGCGGCGGCGCAGCTCTCGCGCGGCAAGCTGGAGCTGCACGCCGTGCATGCCGTGGCGCAAGTCGGCGCGACGCTCAACCGCCTGGCCGCCGATCTGGTGCTGTTCAACACGTCGGAGTTCGGGTTTGTCCGGCTGCCGGCGGCGTTTTGCACCGGCAGCAGCATCATGCCGCAGAAGCAAAACCCCGACGTGCTGGAGCTGGTGCGGGCGCACCACCACCGACTGCTGGCCGAGATGAACGTGCTGATGACGCTGCCGGCAAATTTGCCCTCGGGCTACCACCGCGATTTGCAACTGACGAAGGAAGCAGCCATGCGGGCGATGCTCGTCGGGGCGGACATGCTTTCGGCGATGGAAAGCCTGCTGCCGGGCCTCGCCTTCGACCGGGCGCGCCTGGAGGCGGCCTGCACCCCCGAGCTGTACGCGACGGCCCTGGCGCTGGAGCAGGTGCAGCAGGGCGCGCCCTTCCGCGACGCCTACCGCCGCGCCGCCGAGGCTCTGGCGTCGCTCTCGGCGCCCACGCCCGAAGAAGCCCTGGCGGCGTACCGGGTGGACGGCTACCCCGGCCGCGAGCGCCCCGACCTCGTGCGCGAACGCCTGGCCCGCGAGTCGGCCTGGCTGGAGGCGTAGAGCCGCCCTTACTCCACGATCAGCCCGCCCTCGGCGATGTCGAACGGCCAGATGCCGACTTCCTGCTCGGGGTAGGCGGTGCTGAGCAGATGGTTGATTTGCTGCGTGTCCGAGGGGTCCTTGAGCACGAGGATGGCGAAGCCGCCGCCGCCGGCGCCGGCGAGCTTGGCGCCGTGCAGGTAGGGCGCCAGCGCCCCGAAAAGCTCGTCCACGAACGGGTTGGTGCTGCCGGGGTCGAGCGTTTTGTTGGCCTCCCAGTGGCGCGCCACCAGCCGCCCGAACTCGGGCGCGTCGCCGGCGCGCAGCGCCTCGGCCATGGCCCGCGCCAGGTCCTGGATCTCGGAGAGCACCGCGACGACCTGGGGGTCGCGCGCGATGTACTGGCCCATGATGGCGCGCAGGATGCGTTTGGCCAGGCGGCGCTGCCCCGTGTACACGAGCGCGATGTGGTCGGCGAGGCTGCGCGAGACGGGCACGCGCTCCCAGCGCGGCGCCTGCGGCAGGCCGGGCTCCGTCCGGATGAGCTTGCATCCCCCGACCAGTCCGCCTACCTGGTCCTGCCAGCCCCCGCCCGTAGTGAGCATCTGTTCAAGGCGCAGCACCTGCTCGATGAGCGTTTCGAGGCGCTCGTCGCGGCCGAGGCAACGGTTGAGCGCCGCCAGCAGGGCGCCCGCCATGATGCTGCTGGCCCCGAGGCCGCTGCCCTTCGGGATGTCGATGCTCGTCACGATGCGAAGGCCCTGCTCGTGCTGCTGGCAGCCGCACAGCACGAGGGCCGCCTTGTGGAGCGCGAGCGGGTCGGAGGGGTCGTTGTAGACGAGCTCCTCGTCCGGGCCGAAGGTGCGCGAAACGCCCAGGTCGCGGCTTTCGAGGGTGAAGCCGGGCGCCGTCGAAGGCTCGACGAGAATCTTGACGGGGTAGGCGCCTCGGAGGTCGATGGCGGCGTTGAGCACCGTGCCGCCGTGTTCGAGGCTGAACGGCGGCGTATCGGACCAGCCGCCGCCGAAGTCGAGGCGGGCCGGAGCGCGCACCACCACGCGCCGGAGCGCGGCGCCGGGCGCAGCGGCTGCCGGAAGCAGAGGCGCGCCGCCGGCGATCAGGGCCGAGAGCGTCGAAAACGCGCGCTCCTCGGCGATTTCGGCGCGCAGCGCGGCGTCGTTGCCCGTCGGGGCGCAGCGCCGGATGGCGTCGGCGAGCGCCTTCCACGCCCGGATCTGCACGAACGGATCAGCCTCGGCCAGCACGCACGTTTCCGCATGGGCGGCCCGCCGCAGGCACGAGACGGCCGCCAGCTTGAGCGCCGCCCCCGCCTCCCCGGAGGGCTTGCCCTCGCGGACGGCCTGGAGGAAGCAGCGGGCGAAGATGTCGTCCTCGCGCTGCGTAGCGGCCTCCAGCAGGCGCTCCAGATCGGCGGCCTTGTAGCTTTCTTCCAGGGAAAGGCGCGGCGCGGCCCGCCAGCGCTCCCGCAGCTCGGGGTCGGCGGCGGCAGGCTCCTGAAGCCACTCCGAGAGCGCCAGGCTCTCGGCAGCCGTCGGGGCGACGGCGTAGAGGCGCGCGTTCCAGAGCGTGCGGTCGGCAGGCTCCAGGCCGGGCCAGAGCGTCTCGGGAGGGATGCCCGCCGCCGTCAGCCAGAGGCCGAAAGGCTGGTTCAGCAGCGTCGCGCCGGGGGCGGAGGCCGCGTGCTTGGGGTTGTCCAGCACGCCGTACAAGCGCGTCACGAAGCCCGGCTCGCCGCGCTCGGGCAGCAGCACGGGCAGCACATGCACGGCCAGGTTGGGGCCGAGCGTAAAGGCGTCTTCCGGCCCTACCTCCAGGCCCGCCGCCAGGCAGCCCGCGCCGAGGTGCGCCCGCCCCAGCAGCACACTGTCCTCGACGACGCTGCCCGCGCCGATGCGCACGTCGGCGCCGTCGAGAACCGAGGCGAGCGAAACGACGTGCGCGGGCGCCGCGCCGTCGGGGCGGATGTACGAGCCCACGGACTCCTTCCAACCGGCCGCCGCGTACTGCGTGCGGTCCTCGATGAGGGCCTGCCGGTATTCGAGCGTGCTGCCGAAGTGCACGAAGCGCGCCGGGCGGAGCGTCTGAAGCGTCAGCGGCGCCCCGTGCAGCCGGTCCCAGAGGCGGGCGCGCACGCGTTGCAGCGCGGGCGTGGCCTCGCCGTCGCTCGCGTCGGCGAGGTACGCTTCGCGGCGCGCCTCGGGCGGCAGCGCCCCCACGATGTCGCCGTAGAAGTTCAGGCTCACACGGGCCTGCACCAGCTCGGCGAGCAGATCCCCGCCGGGAGCCGCCGGGTCGCAGAGTTCCATCAGCGCGGCGGCCACGTCCGGATGCATCCATGCGATGCCGGTATCGACCTCCACGCGCCCGTCGGCGTCGAGCGCGCCGTGGTGCACCATCGCCTCGATGGAAGGCTTGTGCAGGAACGCGCGCACCGCGTGCGGCGCCGCGCCCGGCACGTAGACGCCGTGCTGCGTGCCCGTCTCGGCCGGCACGAGCATGCCTACCCCGACGACGCCGCGCCCGTTGAAGTGCAGTTGCATGTGGTCGAAGACGAGCAGTACGTCTCCGGAGGCCACCACGACCCCTTCGTACATGTGCGCGGGCAAGCCGCTCAGCGACACCACGAACTCGTCGAAGAGCGTCGAGGCGCGCCCGTCGGGCAGCTCGTGCGGGACGTGGGCGAAGAGCTTGCCGAAGGCCGAGTAATGCGGCAGGCGTTTGCTGTCGCCGCCGGAGTGCACCACAAGCACGCGCTTGCCGCGCAGCACGTCGGCGGGGGCCTGCTCGATGCCGGGGGCGCCCAGGTGCTCCAGAAGCGTCCGGAGCACGCCCAGCGTGGCCCCGCCGCTGCCGATGCGCACGCCCTCGGCGTCGGGCGCGACGATCCAGCGGGTGCGCGCCGGCAAGGCGCCGGCCGCGACGCGGTGCGCGAGCTGAAGGCGGTAGGCATGCGCCTGGCGCTCGTTGGCGGCCGTCAGCACCACGGCATCCCAGACCGGCGTTGAGGGCGACCCGATGAGGGATTGCTTGAAGGTGGTCCAGTTGTCCAGGTACGCCTGCGAGACCAGATCGATCATATTGCTCGGAGAAGCTAAAGAAAGCGCGCTGCCGCACCCTCAAGGTACGGCAGCGCGCGTTCAATCAAAGGGGCGCAGCGTTCCCGGCGCCGCCGGAAAACCATGTTTTCAGGCCATCGCCTCGGCGGGCTGGAGCGCCTCGATCTTCTGCTCCAGGCGCGCCCGGATCTCGGCCAGCCGTACGCGCTCGCGCGCGACGATGGGCGGGATGGAGGCCAGGTTTTCGCCGGGGTACGGCGGCAGCGCGGCCAGGCGCAGGCAGTCCTCCATCCCCTTCTCGATGGCCTCGCCGAACTCCCGCAGGAACGCATCCTGCTTCGGCGCGCCGTCGAAGCGGTCTACGAGCGTCCGGTAGTACTTGACGTACAACTCCAGCTCGTTGGCGAACATGTGCGGCCGCTCCTCGGGCACGAGCGACGGGATGCGCCCGTAGATGTGGTCCACCATCTCGCGCAGGGTGTAGATGCGGTCGAACCAGGCCACGTTGGGGCCGGGGCAGATCGCTTGGGGCGCGTGCTTCTCCTTGACGATGCCGAGCGCGATGAGCACGCCGTTGCCGAGCTGGTGGCACAGGCAGGCGCGCTCCATGACGGCCTCGGCCTGGCGGCGGCGCTCCTCGGGCGTCAGCGCGCCGGCTTCTTCGAGCTTCGCCAGCTTGAGGGCCTGATACTCGCGGGAGGAAATGCACATGGCCTGCTCCGAAAACTCGAAGCTGGTCACGGCATGTCCCTTCGGGCAGGGCGAGCCGGGCTTGCCGGCGCGGATGCGCTGCTCCTTGTCGCGCTCGGAGCCGGTGTTGCGCAGGTTGTTGAACGGCACGCCGAGCGGCGACACGTCCGAGAGGTACAAATCCTCCTGCTTCGCCGCGCGCACCAGTTCGAGCGTGGGCGCGTCGATGGGGGTGGCTTCGGGAACGAGCAGGAACGGGCTGCCCCAGCCGGTCTGGTCGGCGCTGAACGTTTCGCGGAGGCGGCGCGCCTCGCCGCTCACGCCGATGCCGCCCTGCACCGTCAGCAACGGCCGAAAGTCGGCCGCCGCCGCCGGGTACTCCCACCCTTTCTGCGTGTAGTAGCGCTGGATCATCGGGCGCAGCTCATCGACGAGCTTGGCGCGCTTCTCGCGGAACTCCTCCATGAGCGTCGGCAGGAGAAAGCCCGACGAGGCGAAGGCGTGCCCGCCGCAGTTCAGCCCGGACTCGACGCGGTATTCCGAGACCTCCAGGCCGTTGCGCGCCAGGAACATGCCCTGCACGAGCGCCGACCGGAAGTCGCTCACCTTGATGATGATCCGCTTCTTCAGGTCGCCCTCGGTATTGCGGTAGAAATCGCGGAAGGAGGCGATGTAGTTGTAGAGGCTGCGGTTGATGCCCGCCGAAAACACGATGCCCGCCTCGATGACGCTGTTGGCGAAGCCGCGCAAGGCCGCCAGGGCGTCGTTGAACTCGTCGCTGAGGGGCTGGCCGCTCGCCTGGTAATTGATGCGGTCGAGCTTGACCATGATGTTGACATCGATGGAGCCCGGAACCATCTGCGCGGTCAGGCTGCGGGCAAGGCCCTCGGCCTCGGGCGCGCCCTCCAGCGCGAGCAGCCGCCGGTAGTCGCCCTTGAGCGGGCTTTCCTCGGGCAACATCTCGAAGTACTTGGCCTTATCGTTGTCCTCGAAGAACGGCAGGGCTTTGATGCGCGCCAGCTTGATCCCCACGATCTCGTGCACCGTGTCGAGGTAGGCTGTGATGCGCCGGGCGCGGCCGTCTTCGGCCTTGCGGGGAATGCTGGTGTAGGGCAGATCGAACTGGGCGGCGTAGTGTTTGCGAAGCTGCTCCAGCAGCATGTCGTCTACGAGCGAGATGACCGACGAAATGCCGAAGGGCGCCACGCGGATGGGCGTATCCGAGGAGTGGCCCGTGCCCATTACCGGAATGATGAACTGGTGGTGGTACGGTCGCATACGTTCGTTCCTCCTTCGCTGGTTGGGTAGTCCCCCACCCGGGTCGAACCCGCCGCAGGCGGCGCAGTCCGTTTCTTACGACTAATGTATTAACCGGCGGTCAATAAATGAAGATAGGACAATGTGAATTTTATCAGGCGCGAGATCCGGCGCGCAAGTCCCGAAAAAACCAGCGCTAACAGATAAAGATCCACCGCCTCCGAGCAGACTGCTCAGAACTGCCACCCGGCCAGGGTGTCGAGGAAGCCGTACGCCGTAAGGTCGTAGTGGATCGGCGTGACCGAGACGTAGCCCGCCTCGACGGCGGCCAGGTCGGTGTTCTCGCCTTCGTCGAGGTTGACGAAGGTGCCCGAGAGCCAGTAATACGGCTGGTTGAAGGGGTCCATGCGCTCGCTGAACGACTCCTCCCAGCGCGAGCGCGCCTGGCGGGTCGGGATGATGCCGCGAATTTCGGCCAGAGGGAGCGCGGGCACATTCACGTTGAGCAGCACGCCGGGGGGCAGGCCGTGCTCCAGCACGCGGGCGGCCACCGCGCGGGCCACGCGCGCGGCGTCGGAGTAGTCGCCGTCGTCCCAGGCGCAGCGCGAGACGGCGAGCGCGTCGATGCCGAGGATGGCGGCCTCGGTGGCCGCGCTCACGGTGCCGGAGTAGATGACGTTGACGGCCGTGTTGGGGCCGCGGTTGATGCCGCTCACGACGAGCGTAGGGCGGCGCGGCAGAAGCTGGTTCACGGCCAGCTTGATGCAGTCGGCGGGGGTGCCCGTAACGGCGTAGGCGTTCACGTCGGCGCCCTCGGGGGCGGCGAAGGGCCAGCGGCGGGCGCGCACGGGGTCGCGGACGGTGATGGCGTGCCCGACGGCGCTTTGCTCGCTTACGGGCGCCACCACCCACACCTCGCCCGCGTCGAGGAAAGCGGCCGCCAGGGCCACGATGCCGGGCGCGTCGATGCCGTCGTCGTTGCTGATCAGGATGAGGGGGCGCGCGGCGGCGGGGGGTTCCGGATTCATGACAGGGGGATCTCGGGCATCGGACAACGCAAAAAACGGCGACGGCATGCGTTCAAGGTACGCACGCGCGGCCTTGCGAGGGTTCAGTAGCTTTCCTCGTCGCCGGGAAAATTGCGCGTGCGCACGTCGCCGATGTACCCCCGGACGGCGTGCGTAATCTCATCGGCGAGGGCGGCGTAGCGGCGCACGAACCGGGGGTGAAAGTCGGTCGTCAGGCCCAGCATGTCCTGCGTGACGAGCACCTGCCCATCGCAGAAGCGGCCGGCCCCGATGCCGATCGTCGGGATGGAAACCGAGGCGGTCACTTCGCGGGCGAGGCTGGCGGGTATTTTTTCGAGCACCACGCCGAAGCAACCCGTCCGTTCGAGCAGCCCCGCGTCGAGGCGGAGCTGGTCGGCTTCCTGCTGCGCGCGGGCGCGCACCTTGTAGGTGCCGAACTTGTAGATGCTCTGCGGGGTCAGCCCGAGGTGGCCCATCACGGGGATGCCCGCCATCAGGATGCGCTCGATGGCCGGGGCCGCCGCCTCGCCGCCTTCGAGCTTGACGGCGTGCGCCCCCGACTCCTTCATGATGCGCACCGCCGAGTTGAGCGCCCGCTTCGAGTTGCCCTGGTACGACCCGAACGGAAGATCCACCACGACGAGCGCACGCTTGACGCCCCGCACGACCGATTGCGCGTGGTAGATCATCTGGTCGAGCGTGATCGGCAGCGTCGTCTCGTGCCCCGCCATGACGTTCGAGGCCGAGTCCCCGACGAGCAGGATGTCCACGCCGGCCCCGTCGAGGATGCGCGCCGTCGTGAAGTCGTAGGCCGTCAGCATCGTGATCGGCGTCCCGGCGGCTTTCATCTCCTGAAGCGTCTCGGTCGTGATGCGCTTCAGGTGGGTAACCTCGTCGGCGGTCATCGGCGGTGCAGGCATGAGGGGCGGCGGGCGCCGCAGATGCGGACGCAAGGAGCGGGCACAATATAAAAAGGGCGTCCGGTTAAACCAGACGCCCTTCGTTTTTGCCGCCGCGCCTGCGCGGGGGCTAGTTGGAGTTGGTCGTGTCGCCCTCGACGTTCAGGCCGAGCTTGCGGGCCACGTCCTCGGTGATGTCCACGATCGACTTCTCGTTGCGGTACAGGATCACGGGCTGGCCGCCGGCGACCTGCGAGCGGATCACGAGGTCGAGGCCGCGCGCCGCCGCCACCTCGTCGATGGCCTTCTGCACGCGTTCGTAGATGGGGGCGAGCATCTCCTCCTGGCGCTTCGCCAGCCCCTGCTCTTTCTGCTGGGCGTTCTGCTGGAGCTGTCCTTGCAGGTCGGTCAGCTCTTTCTCGCGCTCCTGCCGGCGCTCGGGCGAGAGCAGCGCCTGCTGCTTCTGGTACTTGTCGAGCTTGTCCTGGTAGTCCGCCGCAAGCGTCTGCAAATCCTTCTGGCTGGTCTCATACTCTTTCTGGAGCTGATCCTGCACCGTCCGGAACTGCGGCATGTTGGCGATGATCAGCTCATGGTCGGTATAGCCGAGCTTGAGGGCCTGCGCCTGCGCCGCGCCGCCGAGCGCCATGAGGGCCGCGAAAAGAGCGATGCTAAAGCTTTTCTTAAACATACGAGTAGGATATAAATAGGTCAGGATTGGGGATTCCGTGAAGTTAAGGCCGGCGGCGCGAGCCCGAGGAGGACGGCATGCTCGTTTGCCCACGGCGCTGCATCGTCTCGTCGATCTCGATGCCGAGTTCTTCGAGCACCCTGTCGCTCAGGTCGAGCTGGTCCTTGGCGTAGAGGAAAAGAAAGTCTCCTTTCTTGTCGAAGATGTAGTCGTAGCCTCCGCTGGTGGCCACCTCCTCCACGGCCGCAAGGATCTTTTCCTGCACGGGCCGCATCGCAGATTCCTGCTGCGTGAAGAGCTGACCCTGCGGCCCAAAATACTGCATGCGCAGGCGTTCCACCTCTTCCTCGGCCTGCACAATCTCTTCGCGGCGGCGCTTGCGCTCCTCGTTGGTGTAGAGCAGCTCGCGCGCCTGGTATTCCTTGAACAGGTCGTCCACCTCGCGCTGCTTTTTGCCGATCTCGTCCTGCCACTGCTGCGCGGTACGGTCGATCTGCTGCTGCACCGAAGCCGCCTCGGGCACCATGCTCATGATGTACTCGGAGTCGATATAGGCGATTTTTTGCTGCGCCGAAGCCGGCAGGGCGGCCAAGGCCAGCCCCAGGAGCATAACGAACCGTAGCATGTGCTTATTATTTAGAGCCATAATACCTATCATGTTGCCTATGCAGCCCCGGGTTACTGCCCGAACCCCTGGCCGAGCGAGAACTGGAAGTACCAGCGCCGGTCGCCCTCGTGGTTGGTGCGGTATCCGGCGGCCGGCTCGAAGGCGTCGAAGTTATAGCCGTAGGTGATCTCCAGCATCCCGACGATCGGGAGGAACAGCCGCGCGCCGACGCCGGCCGCGCGGTAGAGGTCGGCGGGGTTGAACACCTTGAAGCTGTTCCAGGTGTTGGCCGCGTCGAGGAACAGGTACGGGGCCGCCTGAAGCTGCGGCGTCTGGATGGCGAGCCAGCGGATCTCGGAGGTGTACTTGTTCAGGATCGTGCCGCCCACCGCGTCGCCGGAGAGGCGCGGGCCGATGGCGCTGCGCGGGTAGCCGCGCATGTAGATGATATCGGTGCCGTAGTTGTAATAGCCGCCCTGCGTCTCGAAGGGCGAGCCGCCCACGTCGAAGCGCTCGAAGGTGACCGGGTCGCCGGTGAGCGAGCCGATATAGCCGTAGTCCGTCGAGACGCCCAGCGAGAGCTTCTTCGCCAGCGGGAAGTTCCAGGACGACTGGTACCGCCACTTGTGGTACTGGATGAAGCCCGGCAGCGGCGGGGCGACTTGGAGCGAGAGCAGCATGCTCGAACCGCGCATCGGGAAAAGCGGGTTGTCGAGCGAGTTGCGCGAGAGGCTTTGCTGAAGCGTGATCTCCTGGCTGACGCCCTGCGGCAGGTACGTGAGCAGGCTGTCGTTGAAGTAGTACTGGTACCCGATGCTCGACGAGGTGCTGAAGAACGGGTCCGGGAATTTGAGGCGGCGGTCGTAGAAGAGGCGCCCCGAGGTGGTGATGAAGTTGCTCGCGTCGCCGTCGCCGCTGTCGTCGTAGTAGTAGTACGGCAGGCGGCCCAGGCGCGAGTGCGAGAGCGAGAAGCCGATGGGCGTGGGCCGGGAGCGGAACCACGGCTCCGTGAACGAAAGCGAATAGCTCTGGTAGTAGCGGCCGTTCGTCTGGATGCCGATGCTGAGCTTCTGGCCGTCGCCGGAGGGCAGCGGCTTCCAGGCGCCCCGGTCGAAGAAGTTCTGGAGCGAGAAGTTGTTGAACCCGAACCGCAGCATCAGCACCAGCCCGAAGCGCCCCCACGTGCCCGAGAGTTCGAGCTGGTCGCTGCCGACTTCGTTGAGCTTGTAGCTCAGGTCAACGGTTTTGCGCTGCTCGTTGATGGCCGTGCCCAGCCCCGACGAAAGCGCCTGCGCGTCGAAGTAGCTGAGCTGCTGAAGCCGGCGCATCGACTCCTGAATGGCTTCGCGGCTGAACGTCTGGCCGGGCACCGTCTGAAGCTCGCGCCGGATGACGTGCTCCTTGGTTTTCGTATTGCCGGCGATTTCGATCTGCCCGAAGCTGTACACGTCGCCCTCGTACACGTCGAAGGCAATGTCGAGCGAGTCGCCCTCGACCACCGTAATCGTGGGCTGCGCGTTGAAGCGCATGTAGCCCCGGTTGGTGTAGATGCTCGTTACGTCGGAGTTGCTCTTGTTGGCGTAAAGGTTCTGCTCGATCTGCTTCGCGTTGTAGGCGTCGCCCTTGGCGATGCCGAGGGATTCGTTGAGCAGGGCGTCGGGATAAACCGTGTTGCCTTCCCACGTCACGTTGCGCACGAAGTAGCGCGGGCCTTCGTGGATCTGAAGCTCGATCCGGACGCCCGGCTCCCCGTCGCGCTCGACGTAGAACGTGTCCCGGACGATCTGCGCGTCGTAGTAGCCCTTCTGGTTGTAGAGGTCTACCACGCTCTGAAGGTCCTCCTCGTACTTGTCCTGCTTGAAGGTCGCGCCTTTCCAGAAGCGCCACCAGCGGTCCTCCTTGGTTTCCTTCATGCGCTTGCGCAGGCGGCGGTCCGAGACGCTTTCGTTGCCGGCGATGCGGATGTCGGTCACCTCGACCTTGGGGCCTTTGTTGACCTTGAAGGTCATGTTGACGCCGCCGCTCGCCGCCTCCGTACGGATGGCTTCCACGTCGGCGAGCAGGTGGCCCTTCTCGGCGTAGAAGGTGCGGATCGCCATGCGCGCCCGTTCCACGTCGGAGGCGCGGACGCGGTTGCCCTTGATGAGCGGCACCTGCTTGCGCAGCTCGTCGCGGTCCTTCTTGCGGACGTTCTCGAAGGAGACTTCGCCCAGGCGCGGCTCCTCCTTGACGTGGATCACGAGGAACACGCCCGAACCGACGGTGCGCTCGTTCTCGATGCGCACGTCGGAGAACAGCCCGAGCCGGTAAAGCGCCCGCACGGCCTCGGAGAAGGCCGGGTCGCCGGGGATGGCGACCTGCTGCCCTACCTTGATGGCGCTGGACTGCTTGACGAACTCGGCCACGTCGGGCTGCGAGACGCCCTCGACGCTCAGGCCGAGCACTTCGTAGGTCTGCGGGGTAAAGCCTGAGGTGCGCGCAGGCGGCCCTCCTGCCTGTTGCGCCAGGGCCGGCGCGGCCCCAAGGGCCAGCAGCAGAGCGAATACGTAGGTGCGAAAAAGCATGCCCGGGATGTATGGCGAAAGAAGAAAAGGAGAGGTGGCGCGCGTGCGGCGCAGGCGCTGCGAAAGCCCGCTCGGGTAATGCATGAGAAACGGCGGCAAAGCGTGGTTTATTGTTGGGCGCCTGCGCCCGTGTCAGCGGACGCGCCCGAAGCGGCGGTCGCGGTCCTGGTAGGCCCGGACGGCCTCGTACAACTGCTCGCGCCGGAACGCGGGCCAGTAAGCATCCGTGACGTACATCTCGGTATAGGCCATTTGCCAGAGCAGGAAGTTGGAGACGCGGAACTCGCCGCCGGAGCGGATCAGCAAATCCGGGTCCGGCATGCCGTGCGTCGCCAGGGCCTGCGAGATCATTTCCTCGGTCACGTCGTCGGGGCGGAGCGTTCCGGCGGCGACGCGCCCGGCGATGCGGCGCGCGGCCTGCGTCAGGTCCCAGCGGCCGCTGTACGAGAGGGCCAGGCAAAGGGTCATGCGGGTGTTGGCCGCCGTCATGGCGAGCGCTTCCTGAAGCTCGTTCCGGCACTGCGGCGGCAGCTTCTCGAAGTCCCCGATGGCCGTCAGCCGGATGTCGTTGCGCATGAGCGTTTCGCGCTCCTTGCGCAGCAGGAAGATCAGCAGCTCCATGAGCGCGCTCACTTCCAGGCGGGGGCGGTGCCAGTTCTCGGTGCTGAACGTATAGAGCGTCAGCCAGCCGACGCCGATTTCGGCGCATGCTTCCGTGATGACCCGCACCGACTCGGCGCCCTCGCTGTGCCCGGCCACCCGGCTATGGCCGCGCTCCCTGGCCCAGCGGCCGTTGCCGTCCATGATGATGGCGATGTGGGCCGGGATGACGCCGCGCGCGCGGAGGGCTTGCTGCGCGAGCGCGTCCTCCCCGGTTTCGGTGGCCTGGAGTAAACCCTGATCCTGCACGGTCTGCCTGTTGAGTCTGTGGCCCGCCGGAGCCTCTATGCCTGCGGAGAACGGTAAAGATAGCATTTCCGCCGGGCTGCGCGCAGGCGCGGGCACGAATTGATGCCCCCGGAGCGCCTACAAGCGCAAGATGTCGTTGAATATCAGGAACGCCATGAGCGCCAGCAGAATCACCATGCCGATCTGCTGGAGCGCCATGCGCACCCGAAGCGAGGGTTCGCGCCGCGTGATGCCCTCGTAAAGCAGCAGCACCAGGTGGCCGCCGTCGAGCGCCGGAATGGGCAGGATGTTCATAATCGCCAGCGTGAGCGAGAGGATGGCGACGATGTTCCAGAAGTCGCGCGCGCCGGAGGCCGCGGCCTGCTTGGTCACACGGGCGATCATGATGGGGCCGCCGACGTTCTCGCGCAGGTTCTCGCGCCCGCTGACGATGCGCTTGAGGCTCGTGGCGATGGCGGCCAGGTTCACCCACGTATCGCGCGCGCCCGAAGCGACCGCCTCGCCCAGGCCGTAGCGCTTGTGGCGCTGCCCGAACTCGCGGGCCAGCATACTCTCGGCGCCGTGCGAGACGCCGATGGCGTAGCGCTTCAGGCCCTCGTCGAAGCGCGGCTGGATGGTCGTGGAGATGAGGCGGCTGCGGCCGTCCGGCCCGATGGCCTCGCGCGCATCGTCAGCGGGCGCGCCCTCCAGGGCGCCGACGGTGGCCGAGTCCGGGTGGGAGACGGGCAGCGGCGTCTCGGCCTGCGTGATCGCCCCGGCAGGGCTGATCGCCGAGTCGGGGCGCAGCCACTCGATGGCGACCGGCTTGCCCTTCGACTCCTGGATGACGTGCGTCATCTCCATCCAGAAGCGAATGGGCTTGCCGCTGATGGAAACGATGCGGTCGCCGGACTGCAAACCCGCCGCTGCGGCCGGCGAGCCGGACTGCACCTCGCCGATGAGCGCCGGAATGGGCGAGATGCCCAGGCCCATGCCGCCCGCACGGTTGAGCTGCGTGACGATGTCCTCCGGCCCCTCGAACGTGAGCGTGTCGCGGCCCCGCGCCACCGTGATCGTCATGCGGTCGGCCATGAGCGCCTCGACCGAGAGCAAATCGCTGTAGCGTTCGAGCGGCTTGCCCGAGACGGCGAGGATCTGGTCGCCGGTGCGCAGCCCGATGCGGTGCCCCAAGCTTTCCGGCTCGACGTAAACGCCCTTGATGTTCTCGGCCGGCACGTACAGCTCGCCGTAGGCCGTCTTGAGCGTCACAAAAATGAGAAAGGCGAGGATGACGTTGAACACGACCCCCGCCGTGATGACGACGATGCGCTGCCAGACGGGCTTGGCCCGGAACTCCCACGGTTGCGGCGCCGAGGCCAGTTCCTCGGCGTCGAGGCTCTCATCGACCATGCCGGCGATCTTGACGTAGCCGCCCAGGGGCGTCGCCCCGATGACGTACTCGGTGCCGCCGATGGTCTTGCCGACGATCTTCGGGGGGAAGCCCACCGAAAACCGGTCCACGCGCATCCCGAAAAGTTTCGCAAAGAGGAAGTGGCCCATCTCGTGCACGAACACGAGAATCATGATCGCCACGATCACCCAAAAAATATAGGAGAGTATTTCCAGGACGGAATCCATTAGCAAGGCGTGTGCTGCGGAGGAGAGGCATGCGGCCCGGGCGCCGGAGGGCGCAGGCCGCGCCCCGCTCGCGCGGGCAAAACTTTAAGATACGTTTGAATCGGCGGCGCGGCGGTAGTGTTCCGCGATAAAACGGCGCCCCGCCCGGTCCGCCTCCAGCAGCGCCTCGACGCTGCCGGCCTCGGCCGAAGGCGCGGCCGCCTCGAGCGCGGCGGCGACGAGGCGGGAGATATCCGGGAAGCGAATCGCCCCGGCGAGGAAAAGCGTCACGGCCTCCTCGTTGGCGGCGTTGAGCACGGCCGGGGCGGCGCCCCCCCGTGCGAGGGCTTCGTAGGCGAGCCCGAGCGCCGGGAAGCGCGCGGCATCGGGCGGCTCGAAGGCAAGCGGCCCCACCGTCTCCCAGTCGATGCGGGGGTGCGCGGCGGGCCAGCGGGCGGGCCAGCTCAGCGCGTACTGAATCGGCACGCGCATGTCGGGCGCGCCGAGCTGGGCCTTCGTCGAGCCGTCGACGAAGGCGACCATCGAGTGAATGATCGACTGCGGATGCACCAGCACCCGGATGCGCGCCGCCTCCAGGCCGAAAAGCCAGTGGGCTTCGATCATTTCGAGCCCCTTGTTCATGAGCGTGGCCGAGTCGATGGTGACCTTGGCGCCCATGGCCCAGTTGGGATGGCGCAACGCCTCGGCAGGCGTGATCTCGACAAACGTAGCGGCGGGGCGCGTGCGGAATGGGCCGCCCGAGGCCGTCAGCACGAGCGACTCGACGGCCGAGGACGGCTCGCCGAGGAGGCATTGAAAAATGGCCGAGTGCTCGCTGTCGACCGGGATGACGGCCGCGCCCGTGGCGGCGCAGCGCCGCCGGACGATGGCGCCGCCGAGCACGAGGGTTTCCTTGTTCGCCAGCGCCACGCGCTTGCCGGCATCGATGGCCGCCAGCACGGGCAGCAGCCCGGCGGCCCCCACCACGGCGGCGACGATCACCTCGGCGCCCGGCAGGGCGGCGGCTTCGCAAAGCCCTTCGGCGCCCGCCGCCACGCGGATGCCCGCGCCCGAGAGCGCCCGCCCGAGCGCGCGCGCCGCCTCGGGCTGCTCCACCACGACCAGCTCGGGCTGAAACAGGCGCGCCTGCTGCTCCAGGAGTTCCACGTTCGCGCGGGCGCAGAGCGCCTTCACCTGTAAGCGCTCCGGTCCCATCATCCGGGCGATTTCGAGCGTCTGGCGCCCGATGGAGCCCGTCGAGCCGAGGATGCTGATCCCTATGGGCTCACGGAGCGCGCCCGGCGGCGCCGACAGGTCAGGGATCATGCACGCTTATTTGCTCGCGCGCCGAAGTCGCAGCACGCGATTGCCTGTAAAAACACGTTCTTCAAGGGAAACCCCGGCCCGAATGCCGCCCCCGCGCCGAAGCGTTGAAACTTACGGTGGGCCGCGGCGATTTGAAAGCTATGCGCCCTCGCCCTTTTTCCTCCCTCCTGCCTGTCCTCCGCCTGTGCTGCCTTGCGGCGGCCCTTTGCCTGCCGCGCGTCGCCTCGGCGCAGGCCGTCGAGGGCGGCCTGGCCGGCCAGCTCCAGCTCGCCGACGCCTACCTGCGCGCGGCCCAGTACGACCGCGCCCTGCGCATCCTGGAGGACGCGCACGCGGCGCACCCCGAGATCGGCGTGTTCTACGAAAAGCTCCGGGATACGTACGAGGCCGTCAAGCGCTACCCCGAAGCGGTGGCGCTCGTGGACCGGCGCATACAGACCTACGGGCGGCGCGTGGATCTGCTGGCGGACAAGGCGCGCCTCAGCCACCTCGCGGGCGACGAAGCCGCGGCGGCGCGCCTCTGGGAGGAAGCGCTCGCCGGCGCCGGCGCCGACCGCAACGCCTACCGCATCATCCAGGAGACGCAGTTCGCCGTGCGCCTCTACGACCGCGCCATCGCCACGCTGGAGCAGGCGCGCAAGGTCCTCGGGCCGGGCGCCGCCGTCGAGGGCGAGCTGGGCTACCTCTACAACCTCGACGGCCGCCCCGCCGAGGCCATGCAGGCGTACCTGCGCCTGCTGGAGGCCAACCCCCGCCAACTTTCCTTCGTGCGCAACCGCCTGACGCGCTTCATGGAGCAGCCGGAGGCCGTCCGGGCCTCGATCACCGCCGCCGAGCAGGCCGTGCGGGCGGCGCCGCTCAACCGGGCTTACCGCGAAGTGCTGGCTTGGCTCTACATGGAGGCCCGAGCCTACGACAAGGCGTTCGAGACGTACCGCGCCATCGACCGGCTGGAGCAGGAGAACGGGCGCGTGCTCTTCGGGTTTGCCCAGGCCGCTATGGACGAAAAAGCCTACGACATGGCCCTGGCGGCTTATCAGGAAATCCTGGAACGCTACCCGGACGCCCCTACGGCTCCGGACGTGCTCTTCGCGCTCGGGCAGATGCACGAGTCCTGGGCCGAGCGTACGGCAGAACGCGCCGCCGACGCCTCGGGCGCGCCCCTGGCGACCCCGCACTACCGCCAGGCCCTCGCGGCCTACACCGACTATCTGGCGCGCTACCCCAACGGCGGCCAGGCCGGCGAGGCGCTGCGCCGCATCGGGACGCTTCAGCGCGACGTGTTCCATGCCCTCGACGCGGCCGAGGAAGCTTTCCGCGCTTCGCTCCGCGCGCCCGCGAACAACCCCGGCGTCATGGACAAAGCCGAACTCGACCTCGGCCGCATCGCGCTTTTGCGCGGCGACCTGGACGAGGCGCGCATCGTCTTCACGCGCCTGCTCGAACGGCTGCGCACCGGCGACCTGGCCGAGGCCGCGCGCTACGAGCTGGCGAGCCTCCACTTCTACCGGGGCGAGTTCGAGGCGGCGCGCACGCTCTCGGAGGCGCTGCACGAAAACACTGCCGCCGATGTCGCCAACGACGCCATCGAACTGCAAGTGCTGCTCGTCGAGAACCCCGGCCCCGACTCGCTCAGCACGCCTCTGCGGCTGTTCGCACGGGCGCACCTGATGGCCCGGCAGCGCCACACCGCCGGCGCCCTGGCGACGCTCGACAGCCTGCTCGGCGCCTACGCGGCGCACCCGCTCGCCGACGACGCCCGCTTCCTGCGCGCCCAGACGCTGCGCGAGGCCGGGCGCTTCGCCGACGCCGCCGCAGCCTTTGCCGAAGTGGCGGCGATGCACCCCGCCAGCTATCTCGCCGACCGCAGCCTGTTCCAGTACGCCCGCACGCTCGACGAAAACCTGCACGACCGCCAGGCGGCGATCGAAGCGTACACGCGGCTGCTCACGCAGCACCCCGGCTCCCTCTACGGCGCCGAAGCGCGCGCCCGCATCCGGGCGCTGCGCGGCGACTCCGTTTCCTGATGCCTTTGCTCCTATGACGCACCGCACCCTTGCCTTGCTGCGCCTGCCGGCCCTGCTGCTCGCGGCGGCGCTTGCGGCCGCTGCGCCCGCGCGCGCCCAAGACCTGCTCATCCCGATGGACGGGCGCCAGACCGACCACCTCAAAGCCTACGGGGCGGCCTTTTGGGCCATCCAGAACGGCCAACCCGTGGACTGGCTGCTCAACTACCGGGGCGGCTCGTTCCTGGCCGCCGCCGGCGGCGGCCTCCAGCAGGAGCTGCTCGTGCGCGGCGTCGCCTTCGAACTGGTGAGCAGCGTGCAGTCCGCCGCCATCCTGGCCGAGGTCGAGTCGCCGGGCAGCAACACCGCCGTCGTCAAGCTCGAAAAGACGCCGCGCATCGCCGTGTACGCGCCCCAGCAAACGCTTCCGTGGGACGATGCCGTGCTGCTGGCGCTCACGTACGCCGAGGTGCCCTACACCATGATCTACGACGACGACGTGCTCAACGGGCGCCTCTCCGAGTTCGACTGGCTGCATTTGCACCACGAGGACTTTACCGGCCAGTTCGGCAAATTCATCCAGTACCGCTCGATGCCGTGGTACATCGAGCAGCAGCGCCAGGCCGAGGAGGACGCCCGCAAGCATGGCTTCCGCAAGGTGAGCCGGCTCAAGCTCGCCGTGGCGCAGACCATCCGCGAGTACGTGCGCGGCGGCGGCTTCCTGTTCGCCATGTGCTCCGGCGCCGACTCGTTCGACATCGCCCTGGCCGCGCATCACACCGACATCGTGCCGGCCGAGTACGACGGCGACGCCATCGACCCGAACGCCGTGGCCGCCCTCGACTTCGGCGAGACGGTCGTGTTTCAGAACTTTACCCCCGTGCTCAACCCGGCTGAGTACGAGCACTCCGACATCGACGCCGGAGCGCCGCCCCCCCAACTGCGCACCCCGGCCCTGGACTTTTTCACGCTCTTCGAGTTCAGCGCCAAGTGGGACCCGGTGCCCTCGATGCTCACGCAAAATCACGTCGCCAGCATCAAGGGCTTCGTCGGCCAGACGACGGCGTTCCGCAAGCAGTTCATCAAGCCCGGCGTCGTCGTGATGGCCCAGGCTTCCGGCCGCGAGGACGTGCGCTACCTGCACACCCCCTACGGCGAGGGCACCATTACGCTTTACGCCGGCCACGACCCCGAGGACTACCAGCACTACGTCGGGGACCCCCCGACGGATTTGAGTTTGCACAAAAGCTCGCCGGGGTATCGCCTGATCCTCAACAACGTTCTTTTCCCGGCGGCCAAGAAGCAGAAGCAAAAAACCTGAGCCGGGGTTTCGGCGGCGCCCCGGGGGCCGTAGCTTCGCCGGGTCCCCTCAACCACCCCCCAAGGGCATGGAACCCCGCACCGTCCGCCGCTCGGCGTGCATGATGACCGAGCTCGTGCTGCCCAACGACACCAACAACCTCGGCAACCTGATGGGCGGCCGGCTGCTGCACCTCATGGACATCTGCGCGGCCATCTCAGCGCAGCGGCACTCCAACCGTATCTGCGTGACGGCGGCCGTCGATACCGTCGAGTTTCACGCGCCGATCCGCCAGGGCGAAGTCGTCGTGATCGAGGGGCGCGTCAACCGGGCGTTCCGCACGTCGATGGAGGTCGAGCTGAACGTGTGGGCCGAGAACCCCCGCGCCCAGACGAAGCGCAAGTGCAACCGGGCCTTTTACACGTTCGTCGCCGTCGATGGCGACGGCGCCGCCGTGCCGGTCTCGCCGGTCGTCCCCGAGACGCCGGAGGAGCGCGCCGAGCACGCCAGGGCGGCGCAGCGACGCGAGCTGAGGCTGTTCCTGGCAGGCCGACTGAGCCCGGAGGACGCCGCGCGCCTCAAAGAAACCCTGTTCGCCGGCGCGCCCGGCCCGGAGGCCCCGGCGGCGGGCTAAACCCACCCCGGCGGGGCAAACCGGAACCCCAACGGCGGCGCGCCATCGAAACGCGTCCCCGAGGCGCTATCTTTGGTCGGCAGCCGCAACCAAGAGCGTGGGTGCTCGAACGTCCATGATATTTAACCGCGTACTGATTACGGGAAGCAACGGCCTGCTCGGGCAGGAGCTCGTCATGCTGATGAGCCGCTTCGCGGAGTACGACATCCTGGCCACCGCCCGCGACGCCGGCCCCCGCTTCGGGGAGGCTTCGTGCGGCTATGCCCCGCTCGACGTGACCGACGCCGAGGAGGTGCGCCGCCTCTTTCAGGACTTCACGCCCACCGTCGTCGTCAACTGCGCCGCGATGACCAACGTGGACGCCTGCGAGAAGGAACGCGACCTGTGCTGGAAAGTCAACGCCGACGCCGTGCAGACGCTCGCCAGAAGCTGCCACACCCACGGCGCGCGCCTCGTGCACGTCTCGACGGACTTCATCTTCGACGGCCTCGACGGCCCTTACCGCGAGCACGACCGCCCCAACCCGCTCAGCTTCTACGGCCGCTCGAAGCTCGCCGCCGAGAACGCCGTCCGCGAAGCCGCCCTGGACAAGTGGGCCATTGCGCGCACCGTGCTCGTCTACGGCGCCGGGCGCGAACTCGGGCGCTCCAACTTCGTGCTGTGGGTCATCAACAAGCTTTCCGCCGGCGAGCGCATCAACGTCGTGACGGACCAGTGGCGCTCGCCGACCTACGCCCCGGACCTGGCCGCCGGCGTCGAGCGCATCGTGCGTTTCGGCAAAACCGGCATTTACCACCTCTCCGGAGCCGAGTTGCTCTCCATTCACGAGTTCGCGCACGTCGTGGCCGAGGTGTTCGACCTGGACGCCGGACTTATCGACCCCGTGGAGACGATCACGCTCAAGGCCCCGGCGCCGCGCCCGCCGCGCACCGGCTTCATCATCCTGAAAGCGGAAACCGAACTGGGCTACAAGCCGCGCCCCCTCCGAGAGGCGCTGCGCCACCTCGGAGCGCAGCTCGGCCTTTCGGTGACCGCGCGCTAGCCCCTCCCCCCACCTTACCGACGCGAATGCTCGACATCCAGATCCTCCGCGACGACCCGGAACGCGTGCGCGAGGCCATGCGCAGCAAAGGGTTCGCCGATACCGACCTCGTGGACCAGATCCTCGCCTGCGACGCCGACCGCAAGCAGCACCTGCGGCGCCTCCAGGAGGCGCAGGCCCGCGCCAACGCCCTCGCCCGCGACGTAGGCGCGCTGATGCGCGAAGGCCGGCGCGACGAGGCCGAGGCGCTGCGGGCCGAGTCGGCGCGCCTCAAGGACGGCATGAAAGCCCTCGAAGCCGAGGCCGAGGCCGCCGAGACGCGGCAGCGCGCCCTGCTGCTCGAAACACCCAACATCCCCCACCCGAGCGTGCCCCGAGGCGCAACGCCCGAGGAAAACCAGGTCGTCTATGCGCACGGCGCCCTCCCGGCGCTGGACTTCGAGGCCCTGCCCCACTGGGAACTGGCCGCGCACCACCGCATCATCGACTTCGAGCGCGGCGCCAAGGTGGCCGGGGCAGGCTTTCCGTTTTACATCGGCCGGGGCGCGCGCCTGCAACGCGCGCTCATCAACTTTTTCCTCGACCTCGCCACCGAGCACGGCGGCTACACCGAGATCGAGCCGCCCATCGTCGTCAATGCCGACAGCGCCACCGGCACGGGGCAGCTTCCCGACAAGGAAGACCTGATGTACGAGGCCGCCCGCGACCAGCTTTACCTGATCCCGACGGCCGAGGTGCCCCTGACGAACTTCTTCCGGGACGACATCCTCGGCGCGGCCGAACTGCCCGTGCGCGTGTGCGCCTACACGCCCTGCTTTCGCCGCGAAGCCGGCTCCTACGGCAAGGACGTGCGCGGCCTGAACCGGCTGCACCAGTTCGACAAGGTGGAGCTGGTGCAGGTGGTGCACCCCGAGGCCAGCTACGACGCGCTCGAAGCGATGCGCGACGACGCCGAGCGGCCCCTCGTGCGGCTCGGGCTGCCCTACCGCCGCCTGCTCATGTGCACCGGCGACATGGGCTTCACCCAGTCGAAGAAGTACGACCTGGAGGTTTGGAGCGCCGGGCAGCAGCGCTGGCTGGAGGTCTCCTCGGTCTCCAACTTCGAGGCGTTCCAGGCGCGCCGGGCCAACATACGCTTCCGCGCCCCCGGCGAGAAGCCGGCCTACGTGCACACCCTCAACGGCAGCGGGCTGGCCCTGCCCCGCATCGTAGCGGCCCTGCTCGAAAACAACCAGCAGCCCGACCGCTCCATCCTCATCCCCGAGGCGCTTCAGCCGTACACGGGCTTCGAGCGCATCGGCTAGCCGCCGGGCGCTTGCGTCGAAGGGGGCCGCGCCTGCACGGGCGGCCCCCTTTTGCCGTACGGCGGCTTAGCGGTTGGCCGCTACGGGCTGCCCCGAGGCGTCCACCTCGATGATGTCGTAGCCGAGCGCGGCCAGCTTCGGGCGCACGCGCTCGCCGTCGCCGACGACGACGATGCGCATGGCGTCGGCCGGCAGATGCTTGCGCGCCAGGGCGCCGACCTCGTCGGCCGTGAGGTTCTCGATGATGCGCTTCTGCTCGGCCGCGAACTCCGGCCCGAGGTCGTAGCGCAGCATGCGGTCGAGGAAGGCTGCTTTCTGGCCGGGCGTCTCGTAGGCGAGGGCGTCCTGCTGCCCCACCGAGTTCTTGAGGAACGCCAGCTCCTCGGGCGTGATGCCGCCCTCGGCGTAGCCCCGGATCTCGTTCATGAAGTCTACGACGGCGCTGTCGGTGACGTTGCTGCGCACGCCGGCGCTTGCCTGGAACAGCCCGTCGTGCGCGTCGCCGGAGAAGCCCGAGCGGGCGCCGTAGGTGAAGCCGCGTTTCTCGCGCAGCATCAGGTTGATGCGGCTGCTGAACGAGCCGCCGAGCACGTAATTCATCAGCGACGTGCGGAAGTACTCGCCCGTGGCGTCGTAGGGCAACTGCGTCGGGTAGCCGATGCGAATCTGCGACTGCGGCGCGCCCGGCTTATCGACGAAGTAAATGGCCGTTCGGGGCGCCCGAGGGGCCGCCGGCGGCGGAGCCGCCTCGGGCGTGCGCGCCGGAACCCTCCCGAGGAAGCCGAAGGCCGCGCGCGCCTCGGCCGCGCTCACGTCGCCCACGATGACGAGGCGCGCCGCCCCCAAGGCCAGCCGCGCTTCGTAAAAGGCGCGCACGTCGTCCGGGGTGATGGCTCCGACGGTCTCCGGAGCGCCCAGGAGCGGCAGGGCGCGCACGTCGTCGGGGGCGTAGCTGAGCGCGCGGAACACGTTCGCCCCGATGGCCGCCGGGTCGCGCTGCTGCTGCGCGATGCTTTCGAGCTGCATTTGCTTGACGCGCTCGAAGTCGTCGGCGCGGAAGCCCGGATGCAGCAGCATCTCCTCCACGAGGGCCGCCGCCGCCCCGAGGTTGCGCCGCAGCGTCTGCATCGTCACGACGATCTCTTCGGTTCCGGCGCTGACGGAGATGCTCGCGCCGAGCTTCTGGAGCGCCTCCGAGAGCGCCTCGGCGCTGCGCCGTTCAGTTCCTTCGTTGAGCAGGGCGGCCGTCAGCCGCGCGAGACCGGCTTTGGCCGGGTCGGCGGCGTCGAGAAGCTGGCCGCCGGGTATGGTCAGGCGCGCCACCACGATGGGGGCCTCGTCGGAGGTGCTGCCGAGGAACGGGATGCCGTTCTCGAAGGCGCCTTTCCAGAACGCAGGCGGCGCCACGAGAGGAGCCGGGCGCGGCGCGGGGCGCCGGCTGCGGTCGAACGTGTCCTGCGGGCGCGCATACGCGAGCCCGGCGCCGATCGGGTCAGGCCGCGCCGCGAGGCGGTCGGTCGGCGGCGGCGTATCCGGGCGCGCGGGCGCCAGATCGCTGCCGGCGGGCAGCACGCTCACGACGACGGCGGGCTTGCCCTGAAGGTACTGCCGGTACACGCGCCGGATGTCCTCGCGCGTGACGCGCGTGTACGCCTCGAACTGCCGCCCGATGTAGTTGGGCGTGCCGGCCAGCGTGGCATAGTCGGCCAGGCTGCTCACTTTGCCGCTGACGCTGACCATGCGGTTGACGAGGGATGCTTCCTGCTGGGTGCGCACCTTGAGCAAGTCGTCGTCGGAGATCGTGAGCGTATCGAGGCCCGCCAGGATGTCCCGCACCTCGGCCTCGACGGCGGCCAGGCTCTGCCCCGGGAACGGCAGCACCATCACGGTAAACTCGCCCGCCAGCTCCGTCGTCGCGTTGGAAGCCGACGCCTGGGCGGCCTTGCGCGCGGCCACGAACCGCCGGTGCAGGATCGAGGATTTGCCCCCGCCGAGCAGCGCGGCGAGGTAGTCCAGCGGGGCCTCGTCGGCGTGAAAGCGCGGCGTCGTGGGGATCGTCACCGTGAGCATCGGCAGGCGGATGTTCTTGTCGGTGTACGAGATGTAGCGGTCGGCGGCGAGCGCGACCGGGGCGTAGCGGGCCGGCTCGACGGCGGGGCCTCTCGGGATCGGGCCGAAGTAACGCTCGGCGAGGCGCGCCACCTCGGCGGGTTCCACGTCGCCGCCCACCGTCAGCACGGCGTTGTTGGGGCCGTACCAGCGCAGGAAAAACCGCTTGAGGTCGTCGAGCGTAGCGCGGTCCAAGTCCTCCTCCAGCCCGATGGTCATCCACGAGTAAGGATGCCCGGCCGGGTACAGCGTTCGGGCAAGCAGTTGGCGCTGAAGGCCGTAGGGCGCGTTGTCGTAGTTCTGGTTGCGCTCGTTCTTGACGGTGGCGCGCTGCACCTCGAACTTCTGCGGCGTGACGGCCCCGAGCAGGAAGCCCATGCGGTCGGCCTCCAGCCACAGCAGCGTTTCGAGCTGGCCCCGGGGGGCCATTTCGTAGTAGTTGGTCCGGTCGCGGTTGGTGCTGCCGTTGAGCGTGCCGCCGGCCTCCTGCACGATGCGAAAGTGCTGCTCGTCGCCCACGTTCTCGGAGCCCTGAAACATCATGTGCTCGAAGAAGTGCGCGAAGCCGCTTTTGCCCTCCTCCTCGCGCGCCGACCCGACATGATAGGTCACGTCCACATACACGAGCGGGTCGGAGTGGTCTTCGTGGACGAGCACGGTGAGGCCGTTGGGCAATTCGTAACGCGCGTAGGGGATCACCGGGGGGCCGCCTGCCGTGCGGGCGACCCGCTCGACGAGGCGGGCCTGGGCGTGCGCCGCCGCCATGGGCAGCAGCAGCGCGGCAAGCAGGCAGAGGGTGCGGAACAGGGAGGAATACATAACCGACGAGATGTAGGGGTGCAGACAAAGACCGGGGCGCGGCGGGCGCGCTCTATCAAGAACTTAACCCATTTCAGGGCCGGCATCGTATACCGCGCGCAAAAAAGGGCCGCCCGTGCGGGCGGCCCTTCCAGGCATGCGACTGCACGGCGAGCGCCCGCGCGCTCAGGCGGGCGCTCGC
>CBDTTW010000004.1:0-40122 GCA_965363675.1 uncultured Rhodothermaceae bacterium | reverse complement strand
GGCGCGGCCATGGCCTACGACGCCCGCCGCCGCCGTACGGTGCTCTTCGGCGGCGGCGCGGCCGAAGGCGCTCTCGGCGACACGTGGACGTGGGACGGCCGCGCCTGGCGGCAGGAGGCCGCCGCCGGACCCTCGCCGAGGGCCTGCCACGCCATGGCCTACGACGCCCGGCGCGGCCGCACCGTGCTCTACGGCGGCTCGGGCGGCCCCGGCGCCGGGCGCCTGACCGACACGTGGGAGTGGGACGGCGGCCGCTGGACGCGCATCGCCACGGAAGGCCCTCCGGGCTCGTGCTTCCACGCGATGACCTACGACGCGCGCCTCGGCAAGGTCGTCTCGGTGGGCGGGCGCGGCGGCGACACGGGCGTGTGGGCGTGGGACGGGGCGCGCTGGAGCCCGGCAGGCCCGGCAGGCCCGGCGGGCCCGGCCCTCCGCGACGGCCACGCCCTCGCCTTCGACGCGGCGGCGGGACGCCTCGTGCTCTACGGCGGCAGCGCCCAGCAGCCCGACGGCCGCTGGAACGGCGCGTTCCTGAACGACACGTGGGTGTGGGGCCCCGACGGCTGGCGCCGCCTCGACCCGGCGACGCCGCCCACGGCGGGGGCCACCCCGGCCATGGCCTACGACGCCGCCGCCCATCGCATGCTGCTCCTCAAGGGCCGCGTCTCCGGCCCCGATGCGCCGCCCGACCAGCAGGCCGAGTTCTGGACGCTCTCCGGCGGCGCCTGGAGCCGGGCGCCTCGGCGCTGACGCGCCCGCCTACGCCTCCCGCCACCGGAAGCCGAGCAGCCGCAGCCCGTTGAGCGAGACGAGCACGGTGCTGCCCTCGTGCCCGATCACGGCCAGGGGCAGGGCGAGGTGCGCCGCCAGAATCACCGAGATCATCAGCACGATCATGCCGAAGGCAAAGCCGAGGTTGACCAGCAGGGTGCGCCGCGTGGCGTGGCTGAGCGCGACGAGGTAAGGCAGCCGCCGCAGCTCGTCCGACATGAGCACCACGTCCGCCGTTTCGAGGGCTACGTCCGTGCCGGCGGCGCCCATCGCAATGCCGAGCGAGGCCGCGGCGAGCGCCGGGGCGTCGTTGACGCCGTCGCCGACCATGGCGACGGGGCCGTGCGCGGCGTGCAGCTCCCTCAGGATGCGCTGCTTGTCTTCGGGCAGCAGCCCGGCGTAGTAGGCATCTACGCCGGCCTGTCCGGCGATCTGCCGCGCGACCTCCTCGTTGTCGCCGGTGAGCATCACGACGCGCGCCATGCCGAGGCGTTTCAGGGCGGCCACGGCCTCGGGGGCCTCCGGGCGCAGCACATCCGCAAACGAAAGCACGCCCACCGGCGCCAGGGCGCCGGCGTGGGCCAAGGCCACGATAACCGTGGTATAGCCCTCGGCTTCGCCGGCGGCCACGAGGCGGCGCGCCTCCGCAAATGCGGCTTCCGGCTCGGCCTCGAAGTAGCGGAGGTTGCCGATGTGCGCCTCCAGCCCGCCCACATGGGCGCTGACGCCTTTGCCGGTGGCGGCCTGGAAGCCGGCGGCTTCGGCGGGCGCGAGGCCCCGGGCTTCGGCGGCCTGCACCGTCGCGCGGGCCAGGGCATGCTCCGAGCGCGCCTGCACCGAGGCCGCCAGGCAGAGCAGCGCGTCGTCGTCGGCCGGCCCCACCGCTTCGGCCGCGGCGAGGCGCTGCAACGCCCGCAGGCGCGGCTTGCCCTGGGTGAGCGTGCCCGTCTTGTCGAAGGCAAACACCCGGATCGTCGCGGCCTGCTCGACGTGTGCGCCGCCCTTGAACAGGATGCCCCGGCGCGCGCCGTTCCCGATGGCCGAGAGGATGGTGGCCGGGGTGCTGATGACGAGCGCGCACGGCGAGGCCGCCACCATGAGCGTCATGGCGCGGTAGAACGCCGTCTGGAACGCTTCGCCGAGGAACAGGAGCGGCAAGGCGATGGCCGCCGCCGTAAAGGCGAGCACGCCCACGACGTAGTACTGCTCGGCCCGGTCGATGAACCGCTGCGTGCGCGCCTTGCCGGACTGCGCCTCCTCGACCATCTTGATGAGCCGCGCGATCGTCGAGTCGGCGGCCAGGCGCGTCACGACCACTTCGAGCGCGCCGGCGCCGTTGATCGTGCCGGCGAAGATGGGGTCGCCGGGGGCCTTCGGCGCCGGGATGGATTCGCCGGTGACCGAAGACTGGTCGAGTTCGCTTTCGCCGGCGCGCACCGTGCCGTCGAGCGCGGCGCGGTCGCCGGGGCGCAGCAGCATGACCTCCCCGACGGCGACTTCCTCAGCCGGCGCCGCGACGGCGCGGCCGTCGCGCAGGATGAGCGCCTGCGAGGGGCGCAGTTGCATGAGCGCGCGGATGGCGCTGCGCGTGCGGCTCATGGCGGATTCTTCGAGCACGTTCGAGACGGAGAATAGAAAAAGCAGCATCGCCCCCTCGAACGGCTGCCCGATGAAGGCGGCCCCAAGCGCCGCCAGCACCATCAGCAGGTCGATGTCCAGGCGGCCCTCGCGCAGCGCCTCGAAGCCCTCGCGGACGCTGAAGTAGCCGCCGGCGACGTAGGCGAGCGCGTACAGGGCGGCGGCGGGGGCGCCGACGGCTCCGGCGCGCCACTCCAGCGCCAGGCCGCCGAGCATGGCGAGCAGCGTCGTCGCGGCGGCCAGCATCTCGGCGTGCTCGGCGGCCCACCGGCGCACGCTTCGCGGGGCGGGGGGCGGCTCGGGGGCGCCGCCGAGGGAGTGGGCGTGCGTGCGGGGACGCTCGGGGGCGCCACCTTCGTAAGCCACCTGGAAGGCCCCTTCGGCGAAGCTGGCGTGGGCGGCGCGCGCGCCGCCGAAGGGGCCTTCCAGGGCGCGAACGCAGGCAGGGCAGGCGCTTGCGGAGCGCCCCCGGGCGCAGCCGGCCAGCCGCGATTGCATCGGGCGGGCGATGGCCTCGGCCAGGCGCGTCGCTTCGGGTTCGGAGAGGCGCGCGCCGTCGTAGCTGAGGCGCAGTTCGCGCTGGGCTACGTCGAGGGCGGCGGCCGTCACGCCCGGCTCGGGAGCCGTCAGGTCGTGGAGCAGCGCGACGCAGGAGTCGCGGTCGGCGGAGGGATCGGAGAAGACGTTCATAAAAGGGCGCCGTCGGCTGTCGCGGCGCACCGGCGCCGCATCGAACGACGCCTGCAAGGTACGACGATTCCGGGGGCGCCGCGCGGGCGCCGTCTCAAACCGCCGTGCAGCCGCTTTTGCCGGGCGGCGCGCCCCTTCGCTAGGCGGCGCTGGCCGCGCGCAGCGTCTCGGCCTGGGCGAGGGCCTCCTGGAGCGCCCCGGGGTCGAACATGCGGTCGGCGGGACGCTCGATCAGCACGGCGCCGCGCGCCGCGAGGTCGGCCGCGCGCACCGGGGCCCCCGGCGAGGCGATGGCGACGAGCGGCGTGCGCTCGCAGCCGGGCACCGCCCGTATCTTTTGCAGCACCGTCGTCCCCGAGAAGCCGGAGCGCGAAGGCATGTCCAGCGAAGCGAGGATGTAGTCGTACCGGTGCCGGCGCAAAAGCTGGACGGCGAGGATGCCGGAGAGCGCCTGGTCGAACTCGTAGGCGTCCTTGAGCAGCAAGGCAAGCAGTCCGCGCACGCTGGGGTCGCGGTCGATGATAAGCATCTTCGGACGTTCGGGCGCCGGCGCCATAATTTCCTCTACTGAACTTGTGGGAAGTACTCGTCCAACAGAGCGTATCGACTAAAGTTAACTCCGCTTAAATTCGTAAGCCCTTCCATTTCGAGGGTTTCACAATCCCGCCGTCGGGGGGCGCGCCGTGCGCCCGGCCGCCGCGCCGCCTGCGACAAACACTATGGGTACGCAAAGGTCTGATTTTGCACGCTTTCTGCGCAATCGCTTCCGGCGCTCCGACCGTTACGGTCTGGGCTTCACGCTGGCGTTCCTAGCGACGGCGGCGGCGCTGCTCCTCTTCCTGCTCGTGCTCGACGGCGTGACGACGCAGCGCGGCCTCTACCGCTGGGACGCGCACGCTCAGGCGTTGCTGCAACCCTACGTCACGGCGCCGCGCACGCGCCTGGTGGTGGCCCTTACGAACATGGGCGGCAACCGGGGCACCATCGTCGGGGTGGTGATCGTGGGTTTCGTGCTGCTGGCGCTTCGGCGGTGGCATTACCTGCTGGGGTTGCTCTTTGCCTCCGGCGTCGGCGGGCTGGTGCTGATGGGGCTCAAGCTGCTTTTCCAACGGGCGCGCCCGCTCGAAACGCTGATCCCGGCCTCGGGCTACAGCTTCCCGAGCGGCCACGCCTTCGCGGCGACGGTGTTCTTCGGCTACGTGATCTACCTGCTCTGGCGGCTGCGGCTGCCGCTCGCGCTGCGGGCGCTCGGCTCGGCGGCGGCGCTGCTGCTGATGCTCGGCATCGGGGCCAGCCGCATCTACCTGAACGTGCACTACCTGACGGACGTAGCGGCGGGGCACCTCACGGGCCTCGTGTGGCTGTTGGGGTGCCTGTTCGTGCTGCACCAGGTCGAGTTTCGCCGCCGCAAGCCCGAGGCAGGCTAAGTGTTTGGGTTTGCGCCGCCTGCACGGCGTGCGTACCTTGGCCGTGCGAAGCTAGGGGTGCGCGCTCGCCGCTGCGGCGGGCAATGCTGAGAGAGTCCCTGGAACCTGATCCGGATAATACCGGCGAAGGGAAGCTTCCGGACGCCGCGTCTGCTGCGGCGCACGAGTCGGCCGCCGGCCTGTGGCTTCGCATTTCACCATACCCTTTTCAGGAGAAATGCGATGTCTGACGTGAATATGGAAGCCGGCGGCGACGGCTTCGGCGCGGCCCCTGCTTCGGCCCCGGCCGCCGCTCTGGACCAGGCGATGCTGGCGCCCCTGCCGGGCTCGCGCAAGGTGTACGTAGGCGGCAGCCGCCCCGACGTGCGCGTGCCCATGCGCGAGATTGCCCTGGAGGATACGCCCTCGCTTTTCGGCGCCGAGGCCAACCCGCCGGTGTGGGTCTACGACACCTCCGGCCCCTATACCGACCCCGCCGCATCCGTAGACGTGCTCCGGGGGCTGGCCCCCGTTCGGGAGGCCTGGATCGCCGAGCGCGGCGACACGGAGGCCCTCGCGGAGCCGTCGTCGGCCTACGGCCGTGCGCGCGCCGCCGACCCGGCCCTAGCCGACCTCCGGTTCGCGCATCGGCGCACGCCCCTGCGGGCGGCCCCCGGCCGCCGCGTCACGCAGATGCACTACGCCCGGCGCGGCCTCGTCACGCCCGAGATGGAGTACATCGCACTCCGCGAGAACCAGCGCCTCGACGAGGTGCGCGACGAGCGGCTGCGGCGGCAGCACCCCGGCGAAGCTTTCGGGGCGGCCATTCCGGCGGAGATCACGCCCGAGTTCGTGCGGCAGGAGGTGGCGCGCGGCCGCGCCATCATCCCGGCCAACATCAACCACCCCGAGCTGGAGCCCATGATCATCGGCCGCAACTTCCTGGTCAAGATCAACGCCAACATGGGCAACTCGGCCGTCACGTCGTCCATCGCCGAGGAGGTCGAGAAAATGGTGTGGGCCATCCGCTGGGGCGCCGACACCATCATGGACCTCTCGACGGGCAAGAACATCCACGAAACGCGCGAGTGGATTCTGCGCAACAGCCCCGTCCCCGTCGGGACGGTGCCGATCTACCAGGCGCTCGAAAAAGTCGGCGGCAAGGCCGAGGACCTGACGTGGGCGCTGTTCCGGGATACGCTCGTGGAGCAGGCCGAGCAGGGCGTGGACTACTTCACGCTGCATGCGGGCGTGCTCCTGCGCTTCGTGCCGCTGACGGCCGAGCGCCTGACGGGCATCGTCTCGCGCGGGGGCTCGATCCTCGCCAAGTGGTGCCTGGCGCACCACCAGGAAAACTTCCTGTACACGCACTGGGATGAGATCTGCGAGATCCTGGCCGCCTACGACGTAGCCGTGTCGCTCGGCGACGGGCTGCGCCCCGGCTCCATCGCCGACGCCAACGACGCGGCGCAGTTCGGGGAGCTGGAGGCGCAGGGCGAGCTGACGCGCCGCGCCTGGGACTACGATGTACAGGTGATGAACGAGGGCCCGGGCCACATCCCGATGCAGCTCATCCGGGAGAATATGGAAAAGCAACTGGCGTGGTGCGGCGAGGCCCCGTTCTACACGCTTGGGCCGCTCACGACGGACATTGCGCCCGGCTACGACCACATCACGAGCGCCATCGGGGCGGCGATGATCGGCTGGTACGGCACGGCCATGCTGTGCTACGTCACGCCGAAGGAGCACCTGGGGCTGCCCAACAAGCACGACGTACGCGAAGGGGTGATTACGTACAAAATCGCCGCGCACGCCGCCGACCTTGCCAAGGGGCATCCGGGGGCGCAGGTCCGCGACAACGCGCTGAGCAAGGCGCGCTTCGAGTTCCGCTGGAACGACCAGTTCCACCTCGGCCTCGACCCGGAGCGCGCCCAATCGTTCCACGACGAGACGCTTCCGAAGGAGTCGTCGAAGGTGGCGCACTTCTGCTCGATGTGCGGCCCCAAGTTTTGCTCGATGAAGATCACGCAGGACGTGCGCGAGTACGCGCGCTCGCTTGAAGCGGCCGAGGGGATGCAGGAGAAGTCGCGTGAGTTCCGCGAGCAGGGCGCCGAGATTTACCGCCCGGCCTGAAGCCTGCGGCGCGCCCGGCGATGCGGCCGGGCGCGCCGCGCCGCTCTAGGAGCCTTCGCGCTGGTAGACGCGCACGTAGTCTACCTCCATGCGCTGCGGCCAGATGTCCGCATCGACGCCTTGCTGGCCGCCCCAGTTGCCGCCCACGGCCACGTTGAGCAGCAGGTAGAACCGGCGGTCGAAAGGCCACTGCGCAAAGCCGGCCTGCTTGTTCGTGAGGCGCTCGTTCTTGAACGTGAAGTAGTGCTGGTCGTCCAGGTAGCCCCGGATCTCGTCGGGCTCCCACTCGACGGCGTAGCGGTGGAAGCCGGTTTCGACGCCGCCCATGCGGATCGAGGCGGTGCGCTGCGTGCCGGCGACGTGGTTGTAGGCGAGCGTGTGCACCGAGGCGTGGACGCGGCCGGGGTCGAACCCGACGTACTCCATGATGTCGATCTCGCCGTTGTCGGGCCAGTACTGCGCGCCGTAGAGCCGGCGCGTGGGCAGCATCCAGATGGCGGGCCAGACGCCGCGCCCGCCCGGCAGGCGCGCGCTCACCTCGACACGGCCGTACGTCCAGTCGGCCTTGCCGCGCGTGAAGAGGCGGGCCGAGGTGTAGTCGCGGCCTTCGTAGGCTTCCCGGCGCGCCTCGATGATGAGCTTGCCGCCTTCGACGCGGGCGTTCTCGGGGCGGCGGGCCGTGTAGAACTGAAGCTCGTTGTTGCCCCAGCCGTGGCCGCCCGTGTCGTAGGCCCAGCGCTGCGCATCGGGCAGGCCGTCGGCGTCGAACTCGTCCGACCAGACGAGCTTCCAGTCGCCCGGCGGCGCCTCGGTCACGTCGCCGCCGCAGGCGGGGGCAAACGCGAGGGCAAACAGCAGCGCAAGCACAAAGGGGCTTTTCATAGGGCGGCGGCGGTTTCGCCGGGCTTCAGTTCCGAGGTGCAGTGTGGGCACCGCGAGGCTTGCACGGCGATGTCGGAGACGCAGTACGGGCACTTCTTGAGCGCGGGCGAGACCGGCTCGGGCGTGGCGTCGGGGCGGCGCAGCCGGTTGATGGCGCGCACCAGCAGAAACACCGCCAACGCCAGAATCAGGAAGCTGATGACGTTGTTGAGGAACATGCCGTAGTTGAACGTGACGGCTCCGGCTTCTCGGGCGGCGGCGAGGCTGAGGTAGGGCCCCGGCGGGGCGCCCTCGCGCAGCAGGATGAACCAGTCCGAGAAGTCCATATCGCCCAGCAGCAGGCCCATAGGCGGCATCAAGAGGTCGTTGACGAGCGAGTTGACGAACGCCGTGAAGGCTGCGCCGACGATGATGCCGACGGCCATGTCGATGACGTTGCCTTTTACGGCAAACTCCTTGAACTCCTTGACAAAGCCCATATCCGGTATGATTTAGAGGGTGAAGGGTGTCGCCGAGGCGCTAGCCCAGGCGGTCGAACCTGCTGATGCCGCGAACATCGACCGCGAGGTCGCCGTAGTCGGGCGGCGGCTCGAAGATGCCGGCGAAGCGGGCGTTCCAGACGACTTCGTTGGCCTTGTACGACGAGCGGGTATGCACCTGCTGCGAGAAGGTTTCGTCCAGCCCGGTTAGCAGCACGAGGAACTCGGCGCCGAGCGCGTGCAGGGCCGCTTCGTCCAGGCCGTAGAGCGGACTGGCCTCGTCGATCGGATGCACAAGGGTCCACGTGAGCGGCATGAACGAGACGGCGTCGCGTTCGAGCGTCAGGTTATAGAAGCGCTGCCGGGCGCGCCCCTCGTCGTCGTGCGGGGTGAACAGAATGACGCGGGCGTGCAGTTCGATGATTTCGCTTTTGCGGGCGTTGGCGATGCGAAACGCGAACGCCGTAATGCCCCGGTAGGGCATGATCAGGGCGTGCTCGCTGAAGAGGATGCGCGCCGAAGGCCGGGAGAACCGCGCGAAGAGCAGCCCCGTGATGATGGCAAAGCCGAACAAACCCGTCGCCGCCTCGGCCACGACGAGCAGGTTGGCCCCGAGCGAAGCGGGGCTGACGTGCCCGTAGCCGATGGTGGCGAGGGTATGGACGCTGAAGAAGAACGCCTGTAGAAAAGGGCTGTGCACCGGGTCGCCCTCGGGGAAGCGCAGGGCGCCGGGGCCGCACCCGAGGTAGCCGGCGGCGAAGGCGGCGTTCAGCCCCAAGAACACGCCGACGAGAATGCTCAGGAAGCGCCCCCACGACATGATGAGCAGCGCCTGGTAGACCGCCGCCGTCGAGAACCGGTTGAGGCCGGTGCGGCGCACGTTGAAGGCGCCGTCGCGGTTGATGAGCCGTTTGCGCGCCTGGCGCGCCACGACCGAGCCGAAGCCCAGGTCGCCTTTGTCGGTCTCGCTCAGCGGGGTATAGCGCATGCGGTTGCACAAGGGGGCCGAAGCGCCCAAGGTACGCGATACGCCGGCGCAAGGCTACCCACGGGCCGCATGCAGGCGCGCCTCCTCCAGGTCGGCGGTGCACCCGGTCGCGCCGCGCCGGGCAATCAGCGCGCGCAGCCGGGCGCGGTTGCGGTCCGGGTCGGGAGCGCCGGCCCCGAGCAGGGTGCAGAGGGCGCGCAGTTCGAAGCTGTGGTGGCCCCCGGCGGCGGCGGCCTCTTGCGCGCGCTGCATCCAGGCATGCGCCTGCTCCGGCGGGGCGCCGGTCTCTGCGAGCAGCAGGCCCCGCAGACGGAACAGCTCGGGCAGCACCCACCAGGTTTCGCCGCGCGCCAGGAGCGCATCGGCGGCTCCGGCGGCAGAGGTAAGCGCGGTCTCTGTCCGCCCGGCCAAACGGTAGATCTCGACCTGCTCGGGCTGGTGGTACGGCAGCGACGTATCGACGCCGCCGCTCTCGAAAAGCGCCATCCCGTTTTCCAGGAGCGCGACGCTTTCATCGGCGCGTCCGGCCAGGGCAGCCAGCCATGCCTGCCCGATGAGCGCGTCGCCGCGCCAGTGCAGGAACTGGTGGTCTTCGGACAGCAGGGCTATTTCGGCCGCTACGGCTTCGGCGGCATGGGGCTCGCGCAGCAGAAACAGAAAGAACAGCCGCAGGGACAAAGCCAGCCCCAGGGAGTGAGGGTGCTCGGCGCGGCGGGCCAGGGCCACCGAGGCCAGGCTGGCCTCGCGCGCCTGGTCGTACCAGCCCAGCCCCCAGCACGCCAGCGCCAGGTACGCATGCGCGGCGGCCCCGAGGTCCTGCCCGAGCGTGCGCGCCAGTGGGGCATGGGCCTCGGCGTCGTAGGCGTTCGCGGCGGCTTCCAGCAGCGCGTGCGCCTCGGAGAGGCGGCCCCGGCTCAGGTGCAGACAGCCGGCAGACAAATCGGCCGAGAGGCGTACGGCGCTCTCGGAGGAGCCGTGCGCCAGCTCCAGGATCTGCGAGGCCAGCAGCTCGGCGATGCGCCACTCGGCCCGCACGAAGTGCGCGGCGAACTGCCCGAACAGAATGGGGAACAAGGCGCTCGTCCGGCCGGCGGCGCGGGCGACGGCGAGGGCGCGCGCCAGCGCGGCGCGGACTTCCGGGGCCGCATAGCCGCGCGCCAGGATGAGCGCAAAGCTGTAGCGCGTTTGCACGTCGAGTTCGGCTTCGAGGCGTTCGGGGCCGTCTGGCAGCGCCTGGGCCGCCTCCAGGGCGTGCCGCAGATGCGCGGCGGCTTCGGCTCCCGCCGAGCGGTCGAGGGCGCGGCGGCAGCGCCTGCTCGGGCAGCCCGGCCCCCATGAAGTGGCGCGCCGCCGCCTCCGGCGGGCTCCCGGCGTCGGCCGCGAGCGCCGCCGCAAGGCGCGCGTGGAACTGCTGGCGGCGGCTCTTCAGCAGCGACTCGTAGGCGGCATCCTGGATGAGCGCATGGCGGAAGCCGTAGGTCGCCGAAGGCCCGGCCCCCCGCTGGTACAGCAGGTCCGCCGCGACGAGCGCCTCCAGGGCTTGCCGCAGCGCGTCTTCGGGCAGCGAGGCCGCCGCCTGGGCCAGGGGCAGCGTAAACTCCCGGCCGATGACGGCGCCCACCTGGGCGGCTTCTCGGGCCGGGCCGAGCCGGTCCAGGCGCGCCCCCAGCAAGTCGTGGAGCGTGGCCGGGATGGCCGTCTCGGGGACCGCCGCCGTCAGCTCGTAGCGCCCGCCGCGCAGGCGCAGCCACTCCGACTCCAACAGCATGCGCGTCAGCTCTTCGACGAACAGGGGCACCCCATCCGCTTTCTGGAGCAGGTGCGCCATGACCGGCCCCGGCAGCGCCCTGCCGCCGGTGAGGGCGCTCACGAGGTCTTCGGCCTCGGCGCTGCTGAGGCGCTCCAGATGCAAGGCGCCCAGGAGCGCCGCTTCGGGCCACGGCGGCGCCTCCTGCGAGCGGTCCGTCAGCACGAGCAGCATCGGCTCGGCAGCGGCGCGGGCCGCGAGCCTGCCCACCAGATCCCGCGTCGTCGGGTCGGCCCAGTGCAAATCTTCGATGATGAAGAGCAGCGGCCGCTCGCCGGCCATGCGCACGAACAGCCGTTCGAGGATGGAGAGCGTGCGCGCGCGCCGCTGCGCGGGGCTGCGCTCCGGCCGGGGACCGGGTTCGGCAGGCAGCCCCAGCATTTCGGCGAGCAGCCCGAACGCTTCGTCTTCCTGGAAGCCGTTGCGTTCGAGCACGAACCGCAGCATTTCGGTTTGCTCGGCCGGAGGCTGCCCGGGGTAGAAGTTGAGGATGCGCGCCAGCAAATCCGCGATAGGGTGCAGCATCGTATCCTGATGCAGCGCCGAGCAGCGGCAGAGCAAGCGGGTGTAGGGCTGCTTCGCCGCGTGGGCGGCCAGCGCGCGGACCAGGCGCGTCTTGCCGATGCCGGCTTCTCCGGAGATGAGCACGCTGCCGCCGCGCCCTCTGCGCGCGCCCCGCCAGAACTTTTCTAACTGCCTGAACTCGGCTTTGCGGCCGGTGAAGGCCGCTTCGTGCGTGGAGGCCCCGAAGGCTTCCGGCTCGTCGGCGTCGCGCTCGCGCACCGGGCGGTGACAGGCGACCCCGTCGGCAAACCCCTTGAGCGCGTGCACGCCCGCAGGTTCGAAGGCGAAGCTGCCCCGCGCCAGGCGGTAGGTCGCCTCGGAACACAGAATGGCCCCGGGCGCGGCCAGCCCCTGCAGGCGCGCCGCCAGGTTGGGAACGTCGCCGAGGGCCAGCGGCTGGGTCTGCCCCTCGGCGGCGCCCATTTCTCCGACGACGACGACGCCCGTATGCAAGCCGATGCGCACGTCCAGGCGGATGCCGCGCCGGGCTTCCAACTTGCGGTTGAGCCCGTCGAGGCGCGCCAGGATGTCGCGCGCGGCGCGAATGGCCCGGGCCGCTTCCTGCTCGTGCGCGGCGGGGTAGCCGAAGTACGCCAGAATGCCGTCGCCGAGGTACTGCGCCACGAAGCCCTCCTGCCGGGCGATGGCCGCGCCGGCGAGGGCGTGGTATTGCCGGATCAGGTCCTGCCAGTCCTCCAGCTCGGTGCGCCGGGCCAGCAGCGTCGAGCCTACGATGTCGCAAAACATGACCGTCAGTTGGCGCCGCTCGCCGGGGGCCGCCGCGCCGGGCCGGCGCTCGGCCAGCGCAGCGCCGCAGCCGCCGCAAAAGCGAAACCCCTCAGGGTTGCCGAAGCCGCATCGGATGCATACCATAACACTCGTGGAGCCGTGCCCCGGGCAAGGCGTGGAGGCGGTGTGCGCCTTCGGCGCTTGTGAGGGCCGCCGGAGGCGCAGACCGCGGGTCTTTCAGCATAGCAAATCGGAGACGGCAATGCAACGAAGCATCGCATGGGCGCTCGGGCTGCTCGTGGCGGCGGGCGCTGCTCAGGCGCAAACCCTTCCGCCGGTGGACCGCCTGCCGGCGCACGCTGCGCCCCCGGAGGCGCTCGTCGGGATGGACGGGCGGCGCGTCACGACGGCCGAGGCGTGGCGCAGCCGCCGCGCGCCGGAGCTGCGGCGCCTGTTCCAGCACTACATGTACGGCTACTTCCCCAAAAGCCCGCCCGAGCTGACGGCGCGCATCGAGCGCACCGACTCGGCGGCGCTCGGTGGGCAGGCCGTGCTGCGCGAAATCTCGCTGCGCGCCGAGGCGTGGGGCAAGCGCCGGATCAACCTGCTCGTGGTCACCCCGAAGGGCGGCGGACCGGCGCCGGTGTTCGTCGGCCCCAACTTCTGCGGCAACCATACCTTGCTGGACGACCCCGCCATCCGCATCCCGCAGGCATGGGTCTACGACAACATGTGCCCCGGCGTCGTGGACCACCGCGCCACGACGGCCGGGCGCGGCCGGCAGCAGGACGTTTGGCCTCTGGCGCGCATCGTCGCGCGCGGGTATGCCGTCGCCACGTTCTACAACGGCGACCTGGACCCGGACACGCCCGAGTTTACCGACGGCATCGAGCCGCTCTACTGGTCCAGCGACACCGCCGCGCCCAACCCGACCGACTGGGGCGCCGTGGCGGCCTGGGCCTGGGGCATTCAGCGCGCCGTGGATTACCTGACGCACGACCCGGCTATCGACGCGGGCCGCATCATCGTCGTGGGGCACTCGCGTAACGGCAAGGCGGCGCTGCTGGCGGCGGCCTTCGACGAGCGCCCGGCGCTGGTGATTCCGCACCAGGCCGGGGCCGGCGGCACGGCCCCCAGCCGCACCGAAGTCGGGGAGACCGTCGAGGCGCTCACGCGGCGCTTTCCGCACTGGTTCAGCCCCACGTTCGCCCGGTTCAGCGACCGCCCCGAGCGTCTGCCCTTCGACCAGCACAGCCTGATCGCGCTCGCGGCGCCCCGCCCGGTGCTGCTCACGAACGCCGTGGACGACACGTGGGGCAACCCGGAAGGCCAGTTCCGGATGCTTCAGGCCGCCGACCCGGTGTACCGGCTGCTCGGGGCGCCGGGCCTCGGCGGGGCCGAGATGCCGGGCGTCGGCCGCCTCGTCGGCGAGGGCCTGGCGTTCCACCTGCGCCCCGGAGGGCATAGCATGACGCCCGGCGACTGGGAGGTGTTCATGGAGTTTGCCGACCGCCGCCTGGGCGCCCCCTGAACGCACGGGCGCCGCGCCCCCGGCAAGAGGCGCGGCGCTCCGAAGATCGCGGCGCAAGGGCGGGGGCTACTTCACAAGCATCAGGCTTTTCGAGAGCACCCCCGCCTCGGTCTCCAGGCGGTAGAAGTACAGCCCGCTCGGCATGCCGGCGGCGTTCCACGTCACTTCGTGGCGGCCGCGCGCGTACATGCCGTCGGCCAGGGACGCCGCCTCGCGCCCGAGCGCGTCGAAAAGGCGCAGGCGCACGTAGGCGGCGCGCGGCGTCTCGAAGGCAATCGTCGTGGAGGGGTTGAACGGGTTGGGATAGTTCTGCTCCAGCGTGAACGCCTGCGGCAGCTCGTCCGGCTCGCTGGCGACCGGCGCGCCCGCGCTCGTCTGCACGCGCGCGCGGAGGTTCAGGTCGCCTGTGAAGTCGCGGGGGCGCGTAAAGATGGAGCCGCCCTCGGAAAGTTGCGACCGTCCGCTGTGTTCCTTCGTCCGGGCGAACGACATCGCGTACGGCTTCTCGATGATCTTGATGACCACGTAGAAGTCGGCCCCGGCCTTCAGTTCAATGGGCGCGGCTAGGGGCACGGTGTGCCACCCGGCGTCGCCGATGCCCTGCGTGACGTAGAGCGGTTTGGCCGCGCTCGACCAGGGCGCCGCAAAGACGCGCAGCTCGTAGGAGGTCTGGTCGTCGCGCAGGCCGATGTCGATGCTGCTGAGGCGGCCTGCCTCGGCGGCCGTGAAGCGCACGCGGCCGTAGTAGTCCTTCGGCGTCTCGGAGCCGTAGCCCCATCCCGAGATGCCGTCGTAGTCGTACTTGATGTAGTAGCCGAGGGGCGCGCGCACCCGGTAGTCGGCCGTCACGACGCCTTCGTTTTCGGTGATGTTCTCCAGCGCGAAGCCGGTGTTGGTGCTCGTATAGTCGCGGGCGCTCGGGTTGGTCGCGTCGCTGAAGGCGCGGTTGCCCGAGGAGCCGGGGAAAGGGTCGCCGGCGTCGCCGCGGTTGACGCCGTTGTCGAGGTCGGCCAGGGCGTCGGCCTCCTCGATATCGACGAACTTGTGGAACTCGTCGTTGTTGACGAGGCCGCCGTTGACGTTGCCCGCCCCGTGGCGCTGAAGCTCATCGACGTGGTAGATGAGCATGCCCGAGCCGGGCAGATATTTGTCGGAGCCTTTGCGCTGGCGGTTCTCCACGAGGAAGTAGCGCGTCCCGGCGAAGCCGTCTTCCCAGAAGAGGTAGGCTTCGGGGTAGGTCTCGGCGTCGCGCAGCGTGAGCGCGCCGGGGGCGGTCGGGATGACCGGGTTCAGCCAGCCCATTTCGTACTTGCCCCAGGCCGAGAGGTGCGCCGGCTTGTCAGGGTGGCGGCCGTCGGAGCCCCACGAGCCGCCCGCCATGAGGTCCCAGTTGCCGCTGCCCTCGGATTCTTCCTCGCCCTCGCCGTCGCGGTCGTAGAGGTCCGGCAGGCCGAGCACGTGTCCGAACTCGTGCGCGAACACGCCGATTTCGTTGCGGGCGGCTCCGACGGCGCGTTTATTGCGCTCGGCGGCGATGAAGTAGCGGCTCACCTTGATGAAGCCGCCGCCGGCGGCGGGGTCGTTGGTGGTCACCTCCATAGCCGCCGGCAGGGCGCCGGCATGGGGCCACAGGCCGCTTTCGCCGCCGCTGTCGGCCCCCTCGCCGGCAAACACCACGGCCACGGCGTCCACCTCGCCGTCGTCGTCGCCGGAGTTGGGCAGGCCGTCCGGGCCGTCGTTGTCGAACAGGGCGAAGTTCACCGAGGCGTCGGCGGCGCGTACAATCGCCTGCACGAAGCCTTGGGCATTGCGCGGGCTGTCGTTGTTGCTGCCGTGGTTGTTGGAGGCGTAGTAGGCGCGGTTCTCCGGGGCCTTGAACCAGCCGTGGACGGCGCCGGTAAGCTCAAACTTGCCGTAGGAGACTTCCTTGTAATAGTCGGTCAGGTTGCCGTTCGGGTTGGCGCCCCAGAGGGTCGTCTGAAACTCCGAAGCGGGGTGCGTATAGGCTACGTCGCTGAAGCTGCCCAGCAGCACCGGCAGGCTGAAGCGGTCGTTTTTGATGACGCCCGCGTTCTTGGCCGCCGACGTGAGGTCGGCCTTGCGGCGGCGCATGCGCTCGGCCCATGAGGGGTCGGCGCGGCGGTCGAGGCCCTCCATGCGCGAGGCTTTTTCCCAGAAGCCGGCGGGGAAGCGGACGCCCGGCGCAGGCGCCACCTGCGCCTCGGCAAGGGGAGCGGCGGCGAGCAGCAACACGAGGAGCAGCAGTAGGCGGTGGTTCATGCAGCGGTGATCAGGCGAGGGTTATTAAAGAATCTCCCAGTCCATGACGAGCCACGCCGTAGGGCGGGCGTAGAGCGAAGCGGCTATGCGCGCGCCCGGCGCCTGCCGCGCCAGCGCCAGCATGCGGCGGTTGTCGGGGGCGGCATAGTCGGTGCGGGCGCCCTCGGGGTGCGTGTAGTTGGGGCGCACCGTCAGCGTGTCGCCGGGGGTCAGGCCCGCCGCATCGCCGCCGAGGATGCGGTCTACGCGCATCCGAAGCGCGTAGCGCGGCATGCCGGCGGTGTCGGCGGAAACCAGCGTAGCGGCCACGCGCACGCGGCGCTCGGAGGCCGCGCCCGTCTCGGCAGGGGGCGGCGCCTCCGGGGCGGCGGGCCGCAGCGCGGCGCACGCCGGGGCGATCAGCAGGGCGCCTACCAGGGCCATACGAAGCATCAAAGGCATGAGGGGCCGGGCTGAAGCGTGAGGCGGGTAAAGGTGAAGCAAGTAGACGCTCGAAAAAAGAGCAATTTCAGTACCACATCCTCGCGCCGGCGCGCGCGCTTCCGAAGGCTTCCAAGATAGGAATAAAGGGCCGCTTCAGCCAAGATAAGGTAAAGTTAAATATATGAAATTAATAATGATGCATAATAACATGCGTGAGCGGAAGGCGCCGCGCCCAGCAAAAACAGCGGCGCGCCGCCGAAGCGTGCGCGCCGGGAGGCGGCCGAGCGCCGCAGCAGGAGCGGGGGTTCGCGCGGCGCTCAGTACACCTGGTAGCAGGAGCGCGCGCCGTCGGTGCACGCCTTGAACGAGACGTGGCGGCTGTCCAGCCCTACCTCGCGCATGGTCTTGTTGCACCAGCACTGGCAGATTTCGTCCTTGCGCTCCAACTGAGCGAAGGCGTCGGTGGCGAGGTCCGGGATGAAAAGCCGCTTGGTGCGGAGGTAGCGGCAGGGTTCCTGTTCCATGGCAAGCGTAGGGTTAGGCGATCAGCCGGAGCAGCGTCCGCGCGACGAGCGCTTTGGCGAGCGGGATTTTGTAGCCGTTGTCGGCCAGGGGCGCGGCGCCCTCCAGCAGCAGGTCGGCGGCGCGGGCGGCCCGTTCGGGCGTCAGCTCCTGGCCGTCCAGGAGGGCGTGCACGGCGTCCTGGAGGTAGGGCACGGGGGCGACCACGCCCAGCGCCACGCGCGGCTGCAACAGGCGCGCGCCCTCGACGCGGGCCGCCGCCGCGCAGCTCACGAGCGCCCAGTCGAACTGGCTGCGCTCGCTCACCTGGAGGTAGGCGCTGCGGTTGCGCGCCGTGGGGGCCTCGACGCTCAGGATGAGGTCGGCCGGCAGCAGCGAGTTGTGGGCGAGCGGGTTGAACCAGGCCATCTGGTACAAGTCGGCCATCGAGAGGCGCTGGGTTTGCCCGCCCCGGTGCACGAGGGCGTGGGCGTCCAGCGCGGCCAGCATGACGCCGAGGTTCGAGACGACCGGGGCGATGCACGGGTTGCCCGTAAACAGGCTGTGATGCCGGTTCCGGCCCTGCCGCGCGTAGCACATGTCGCCGCCCTCCTTCAGGCAGCGGATGTCCGGGTGGCGGTAATACCAGCAGCGCACGTGCTGGGCCAGGTTGCCGGCCACCGTGGCGACGTTGCGGATCTGCGGCGAACCGACCTCCTCGGCCGCTTCGGCAAGGCCGGGCAGGGCGGCGCGCACCTGCGGGTGGCGGGCCAGCTCTGCGAGGCGCACGTTCGCCCCGAGGGTGATGCGGTCGGCGGCGGCCTGCACCTCGCGCGTGCCGGGCAGCTCCTTGACGTTCACGAAGATATCCGGCGCGATGATGCCGTCCTTGACTTCGCCCAGTACGTCGATGCCGCCGGCGAAGTAGCGCCCGCCTCCGGCGACCAGCTCGGCCGCGCGCTCCGGCGAGGCGGCGGTGGCGTATTGCATGGGTTTCATAGGGTGCGCTCGGTTAGGGGCGGGAGGGGGCGGCGGCCAGGAGCCGGCTCCAGGGGGCGTACTCGGCCGCCGCCGGGGGCGTTTTGCCCAGGGCGGAGAGCACGCGCGGCGGCGTGATCGGGATGCTGCCGATGCGCACGCCGAGGGCGTTGGCGACGGCGTTGCCGATGGCGGCCGCCGTCGGGATGGTCACCGGCTCGCCGACGCCGATCACGCCGCGCTCGGGCATGTCGAGCAGCGTGATCCGGATGCGCGGCATGTCGGCGGCGGCGGGCATTTTGTACGTCTCGAAGTTCTGGTTGAGCACCATGCCGGTGCGCTCGTCCATGATGCGCTGCTCGTAGAGCGCATATCCGACGCCCATGATGATGCCGCCGATGATCTGGCTCTCGCAGGTGAGCGGGTTGACGACGAGGCCGCAATCCTGCACGCAGAGGATCTCCGTCACCCGGACGAAGCCCGTTTCGGCGTCCACCTCGACGGCCGCCATCTGGACGCCCCCGGCGCCCGACGACGAGAGCCCTTCGCGCCAGGCGCCCTGCACGACCAGGGGGGTCATGCCGAGTTTGCGGGCCGCCTTCTTCCACGCGGGGCCCGTCAGGTCGGCCTCGCCGCTGACGCGCTGCAACTCGGCGCGGGCCTTGACGCAGGCGTCGTAGACGGCGGGCGAGACCGAAGGGGCCGTGGTGCTGCCGCCGCTGCCGCCCGAGGGCGGAAAGCGCGTGTCGCCGAGGCGCACCTGGATCTCGTGCGGGGCCAGCCCCAAGGCTTCGGCGGCTACGACGGCGATGAGCGTGTGCGTGCCCGTGCCCAGATCCTGCGTGCCGCAGCGCACCTCGACCGTGCCGTCGGGGTTGATCTGCGCCTCGGCGCGCGTGCCGCTGCCGCCGCCGCCCCACGTCGCTCCGGCGCAGCCGACGCCGCGCTTGAGAGGACCCGGCGAGGAGCCGGGCGCGGCGTAGCGGCTGCTCCAGCCGAACTGCTCGGCGGCCAGTTGGTACTGCTCGCGGCGCAGCTCCGAGGGGTCGTTGCGGAGGCGGAAGGCGATGGGGTCCATGCCAAGCTGCACGGCCAGCTCGTCCATGACGGCTTCCATGGCAAACGAGGCCGCCGGGTGCCCGGGGGCGCGCATGGCCCGCCCGGCGCCCGCATGGATAGCGACGCCGTACTGCTTGACGCGGACGTTGGGCACGCGGTAGATGTAGGGGGCGGGCCAGCCCGCGCCGCCGCCGCCGCCCTCGGTCTCGCCGCCGCTGGCGTAGCCGCCCGTGCCGAAGCCCACCAGGTCGAAGCCGGTCAGGTTGCCTTCGCGGTCGGCGGACGCCTTGATCTTCTGGTGCGACGAGGGGCGGTTGCCCACGGCCAGCATTTCCTCATGCCGCGAGAGCATCAGGCGCACGGGCGCGCCGGCTTCCTTCGAGAGGCGCGCCGCCAGCACGCCCTCGACGCCCGGCCCGAACTTGGCCCCGAAGCCGCCGCCCATGAACTCCGAGACGACGCGCACCTTGCTCTGGTCCACCTCCATCGCGTCGGCGATGCCTTCGCGCACGCTGAAGATGCCTTGCGTGGAGGCGTATACGGTGATCTCGTCGGGGGCGTAGGCGACTACGTTGCCGTGCGTTTCGAGCGCGTTGTGCAACTGGATCGCCGTCGAGAACTCGCCCTCGAAGACGGCGGCGGCCTCGGCGAAGGCCTTCTCCACGTCGCCCTGCGCGCGCTCGCGGGGGGCGCTCAGGTTTTCCTGGTCCGGGAAGACGCGCGCGGCGCCCGGCTCAAGGGCCTTGCGCTCGTCGACGATGTGCGGCTGGGCGGCGCCGCGCAGCACGATGGCCCGGAGCGCCTGCCGGCACGCCTCGGGCGTTTCGCCGGCCACCGCCGCGATCTCGTCGCCGTAGTAGAACAGGCGCCGGGGCGCTTCCTGCGCCGGCACGGCCGCCCGGATGCCCGGCACGGCGCGCGCCGGGGCCAGGTCCACGCTTTCGAGCTGCGCCGAGGCCCACGGCGAGCGCAGGATCATGCCCCAGAGCATCCCCGGCAGCTTGATGTCGGAGGTGTAGCGCGCTTTGCCCGTCACGCGCAGAGCGCCCTCGATGCGGGGCGTGTGTTTGCCGAGGCGCCGGCGCTCGGCGGGCCAGCCGGGTTCAACCGCGTTTTTGTCCATGGCTCCAGCGGATGACTTCGGTGTGGGGCGTCGTCGGGACGCCGGCCGCGCGCAGCGCCGACTGCACGACGCGCGGGTACGTGCCGCAGCGGCAGAGATTGCCCGAAATGGCGTGCTGCACTTCGGCTTCGGTGGGTTTGGGGTGCTCCTTGAGGAAGGCCGTGAGCGACAGGAGCATCCCGGAGGTGCAGTAGCCGCACATGGCCCCGTCCTCCTCGAGGAACGCTTCCTGCAAAGCGCTCAGTTGGTCGCCCTCGGCCAGCCCCTCGACGGTCGTGATCTCGGAGCGCTGCGCCTCGACGGCCAACTTCATGCAGGCGTACTGCGGCTCGCCGTCGATGAGGACGGTGCAGGCGCCGCAACTGGCGCGGCCGCAGACCTCCTTGGCGCCCGTAAAGTCGAGGTGTTCGCGCAGCGCCTCCAGCAGGGTCGTCCCCGGGTCCACCTCGATGGGGACGGCGCGGCCGTTGATCCGGAGCGTCATCGGCGTCGGGCCGGGGCCGAGCGGCTGCTCGCGGTTCAGGGTGTGCAGCTCCTGCGCGAAGGATTGCGCGGCGCCGGTGGCCGAGGCTACGGCCGACGCCCCGACGCCTTTGAAGAAGTCGCGGCGGCTGAAGGCGGTGAAAGGTTTCTTGTCGGGCATGGCGTCGCCGGGTAAAAGGCTGAAGGCTCCCGCCGTCGCGCGCCGCTCCGGGCGCTGAGCGACAGCCGGACGCCTGTAAGGTACGATGCGCCGCCCGCACTTGGAACCGCTTGCAGCCTTTCAGAGGGTTTTCATATGCCGGTCGGCGGTCCGGACCCTTCCACCGGGGCGACGAGGCAGCCGACGCGCGTGGGGTGGTCCGCGACGACGGCGCCGGGCGGCGCGCGGCGGATGATCCACAGCACGAGCGCATCGCCGGCGGCGCTTACCGTAAAGACGAGGCCGAACAGAAACCAGCCCCCCGAGGGCAGGAGCAGGCCCGCCGCCGCCGGCGCCAGCCCGAGCGCCAGGCCGGGCAGGGCGCTCCCGATGCGGTAGGCGCGCGCCGTCATCGGGCGCGTACAGTGCGCATAGGGGGCCAGCGCCTTCCAGTGGATGCCGAACCGGAACGCGCGCCACGGGCAGCCTGAGGCCAGCTTCCAGCCGAGCGCGTGCAGGCCCTCGTGCGCGGCCGCCCCCGCCGCCACAGCCAGCAGCGACGCGCCCGCCGACGAGGCGGCCTCCACGAGCGCCGCCTGGGCGCGCCCCGGCCCTACGACGGCCGCGAAAAGCGCCACGAGCGCGAGCGCCACCGGCGGGATGAGGGCTGCGCCGTAGAGGTTGGCCCGCACGAGCGAGATCGAGTAGTCGCGGGCTCCGGGCGGCAGGGGCGTTTCCATGGGGGGGCGGGTCTGTGAATTTGGCGCGGGGCGCAAATAAGATACTTAAGCCGCTCTGCCCTGCGTTCGATACCTACGGGGCCGAGGAGGGCGCGCCGGTTCGGAAGCCCTCCGCCGGCATCACCATTTTCGGCCGCAAGCGCTTGAAACCACTCCGCCTAGATCCTCTGCAAGCCCGCTCGCACCGGCTGCTGCGCCTCGCGTTCGCGGCGGCGTGCGTCGTGTTTGCGCTTTCCGGCTACAACGCCTATCAGCGCGTCGAGCAGGCCATCGGGCTGGGCGGGCAGGCAGCCCAGCGCCAGCGGACGCTGTTCGTGCTGGAGGAGCTGATGTTTCGCGCCGCCGAGGCGCAGCGCGGCGTGCGCGGGTACCTCATCACCGGCGACACGGCGTTTGCGGCCCCCTACCGCCGGGCGCAGGCGCAGATCCCGGCGAGCCTGAACGACCTGGGCGCCATTGCGCAGACCGATACGCTCCTGGCCTCCTCGCTCGGACGGCTCGACAGCCTGGCGGCCGCTGAAACCGCCCTGCTCAGCGCGACGGTGCAGCTTTTCGAGGCGGAGGGGCCTGGGGCAGCCCGGGAGCACGTGCGCGGCCGCGCCGCCGACCGCACCCTGGCCGAGCTGCGCGCCGCCGTCGAGGACGTGCAGAACCGGCAACGGGCGCAAATCTGGATCGACTGGGCCGGCGCGGCGCGGGGCGCGCGCAACGCGTTCTTGGTCACGGTGGCGATGGGCCTGCTGGCCCTCGTGCTGCTGGGCCTCTACACCTGGCTGCTGCTCTACGCGCGGCGGCGGCGGCTCTCCATGGAGTCGGCGCTGCGCCAGAGCGAGGCGCAGTTTCGCGGCATGGTGCAGCACGGAGCCGATTTCGTGCTCTGCCTCGACGCCGGGGGCATCGTGCGCTTCGCCAGCGACTCGGCGCGGCGCGTCATGGGCGTCGAGCCGGAAGACCTCGTCGGGCGCCACGCCGCTTGGCGGGTGCACCCGGAAGACCTGCCTTCCGTCGGCGGCCTGCTCGAACAACTGCTGCGCGGCATTATCGCGGAGGCCGCCGCCGACTTCCGCGTGCTGCACACCGACGGCTCGTGGAAATGGGTGGCCGCCACGGGCGCCAACATGCTCCAGGACCCCGGCGTCGAGGCCGTGGTCATCTCGGCCCGCGACATCACCGAGCGCCGCGAGGCCAAGGAGCATCTGTTCGCGGCGCAGCAAACGCTCAAGGCCATTTCGGACAACGCCCCGGACCTGATCTCGCGCATCAGCCCCGAGGGGCGTTTCGTCTTTGTCAGCAGCGCGCTCGGGCGGGTGCTGGGCGTACGCCCGGAACAGGTGCTCGGGCGCTCCCTCGACGAAATGGGGCTGCCGGAGGAGGTGGTCCACTCGATGCGCCGGCGGCTTTCGGTGCTGCTCGCCACCGGCGAGCCGCAGGAGCTGGAGTTTGTGCTGCCGGTGCACGGCGAGGAGCGCTACTACCACTCGCGCCTTGCCCCTGAACGCGACCTCGACGGCCGCGTGACGTGCATGCTCGCCATCACGCGCGACATCTCGGAGCGCAAGGCGGCCGAACACGCCCTCAAGGCGGCGCGGCGCCTGGCCGAGGAGGCCAGCCAGGCCAAAAGCATGTTCCTGGCGAACATGAGCCACGAGATCCGCACGCCCATGAACGGCGTCGTCGGCATGACGGATCTGCTGCTCGACTCGGAGCTGTCGCCGGCGCAGCGCGAAGCCGTGGACATCATCCGCGCCTCCAGCCAGTCGCTGCTGGTCATCATCAACGACATCCTCGACTTCTCGAAGATAGAGGCCGGGCAGGTCGCGCTCGCCCACGAGCCGTTCGACCTGCGCGCGTGCCTGGAGCAAACCCTGGACGTGGTGGCCCTTGCCGCCGCCGAGCGCGGGCTGACGCTCGTCGCGGACATCGACCCGGCGGCTCCTCCGACGGCCGTCGGCGACTGCGTGCGCCTACGCCAGATCGCGCTCAACCTCGTCTCGAACGCCGTCAAGTTTACCGACGCCGGCTCGGTGACGCTCCGCGCCGACATGGAGCACGCCGCAGACGGCGCCGCCTGGCTGGCGCTCTCGGTGGCGGACACCGGGCGCGGCATCGACCCCGAGGAACTGCCGCACCTGTTCGAGCGCTTCCGGCAGGGTCGCAGCCGCGCCGCCGGCGAGGGCGGCACCGGCCTCGGGCTGGCGATTGTGCAGCGCCTGACCGAACTCATGGGCGGCGAAACCCGCGCCCAAAGCGCGCCGGGGGTAGGCTCGGTGTTCAGCGGGCGCCTGCCGATGCGCTTCGCGCCGCCGCCCCCGGCCGCCCCCGGGTTGCCGGCGGTAGGCGTGCTCGTGGCCGTGCAAGACGCCGCGCTGCGGGCGGCGCTCGTGCGGCAGATCGCGGCGACGGGCGCGCAGCCGGTTCCGGCCGAGACGCCCGAAGCCGTCGCCGGCGCCCTCGGCGGCGCCCGCGCGCTCGTGGCCGACGCCGCCTTCACGGAGGCGGTGGGCGCGCCGGCGCATTTGCCGCCCCTGGTGCTGCTGCGCGGCCTGAAGGATACGGCCGCTCCGCCGGCCGCCTGCGTCGCCGAACTTGTCGGGCCGGTCAAGGCGGCGGCGCTCGATGCCGCGCTGCGCAAGGCGCTCTCGCAGGGCGCGCCGTCCCCGGCGGGAGCCGCGCCGATGCGCGCCGCCCCCGGCGCCGAAGCCCCGGCGCCCTCGCCGCTGCGCGTGCTGCTCGTCGAGGACAACCCTATTAACCGCAAGGTCGCCCGGCGCCTGCTCGAACGGCTCGGCTACGCCTGCGACGCCGCCGCCGACGGCGTGGCCGCCCTCGAAAGCGTCGCCCGCCGCCCCTACGACGTAATTCTGATGGACGTGCAGATGCCCCGCATGGACGGCCTGGAGTGCACGGCCGTTCTCCGGAAAATCGGCGCGGCCCCCTGGATCATCGGCTTGACGGCCAACGCCCTCGTCGGCGACCGCGAGCGGTATCTGTCCGCCGGCATGAACGACTACCTCGCCAAGCCGGTCACCCTCTCGGCGCTCAAGGCCGCCCTGGAGCGCGCCGCCGAGCACGTCGCCCTCGCTGAGGCGCCTTAGCGCGCGGCAAAAAGGCAACGGCCGGGGGCGATGCGCGCCCCCGGCCGTTGCACGTTCTCACGAGCGCCCCGGCGCCTTTACGCGAACTCGTACACGCCCGGCATGGCCACCGGCGGGAAGGGCAGCGGGCCGAACTCGTACTTCTGCGGGCCGAGCACGATCTTCGAGTTGAGCACCTCGTCGCGGGTGACGCTGCGGCCGGAGTACGCCGACTCGCGACCCATGATGCCCGTGAGCGTGCTCATGGCAATGGCGTAGGCGTCGTTGATGGGCGCGCCCGCGCGGATGCTCTGGATCAGGTCTACGTGCTCCTGCTCGTAGGGGTTGGGGCTTTTCCCCTCGAACTTCCACACCTTGCCGTCGCGCGTTTTGATGAGGCTCTTGCAGTCGCTGACCCCGTTGGAGCCCTCGACGGCTTCCTCGACGCGCGAGGGCACGCCGTCCATCTGGCGGCACTGGCTGTACATGCGCGCGCCGTTCTCGTACTCGAACTCGACGGCGAAGTGGTCGTAGATGTGGCCGTGGATCTCGCCCTGGCGCACCTGGCGCCCGCCCATGCCGTGCGCCTTGACCGGGTAGTCGTTCAGGGCCCAGTTGATTACGTCGAGGTTGTGGACGTGCTGCTCGGCGATGTGGTCGCCCGAGAGCCACGTAAAGTAGTTCCAGTTGCGGATCTGCCACTCCATGTCGCTCCACTCGGGGCGCTTGGCGACCGACCAGATCACGCCGCCGTTCCAGTAGGCGCGGCCGCTGTGGATCTCGCCGATGGCGCCGTCCTGGAGGCGCTTGATGGTCTCGACGTAGCCTTTCTCGTGGCGGCGCTGCGTGCCCGCCGAAATGCCGAGGCCCTTTTGCGTGGCCAGCTTGGCCGCTTCGAGCACCGTCCGGACGCCCGGGCCGTCTACGGCAGCGGGCTTCTCCATGAATACGTGCTTGCCCGCCTCGACGGCGGCCAGCAAGTGCGCCGGGCGGAAGTGCGGCGGCTCGGCCAGGATCACGTAGTTGATCTCGGGGATCGCCAGCAGCTTCTTGTAGGCGTCGAAGCCGGTGAAGCAGGCTTCGTCGGCCACGTTCAGCTTGAGCTTCGTAAGCTGCTCGCGGCAGCGCTGAAGGCGGTCGGGGAACAGGTCGGCCAGCGCAACGATCTGGATGTTGCGCATGATGGTCGCGTCGGAGGCTACGTCCTCGGTGTGGTAGCCGCTGTTCGGGTAGATGACCTTGGTGGCCGCGCCGAGCACGTTCAGCATGGCCCCGGTGCCGCGCCCGCCGCAGCCGATGACGCCCACCCGGATGGGATCGTCCGGGGCGGCGTGCGAGGTCATTACGAACGGAAAGCCTTGTATGGCGGCGGCTCCGGCCACCGCAAGGGTGGAGCTTTTGAGAAAGCTGCGTCGGCTGAGGTCGGTTTTCATAGCGGAAGGAAGCAGGGATAAGGGGGACACGCAACCTCATAAATATGAAGCCCCGGAAGCGCATTTGCAAGGCTTCCGGGGCCTCGGCCCGGCCGGATTGGATGATTTGTTCGAGAATCCGGGCGCGCCGCCTAGCGGGGCACGGCCTGCACGCGCCGGGCGAAGTCGTCCACCTCGGCCAGCGTCTCGAAACCCACGTTGAGCACGTCCACCGAGCCCAGCCCGAGCACGTAAGCGATGGAGTTGTTGCGCATCTCGTCGCTGTCGCGGAAGCGCCCCTCGCCCATGAGCTTCATCCCGACGACGCCCTTGCCGGCGGCCTTGATCTGCGCCAGCACCGGGGCCACCTGGTCCGGCGGGCCGTCCATGGCCGCCTCGTAAGGGTTGATGCGCGCATGCACCGAGTCCACCCACGGGTCGGCGGCGGCCAGGCGGAGGGCCTCCAGGCTATGGCACGACGTGCCTTTCAGGCGCACCTTGCCCTGGGCTTGCAGCTCCTCGATCAGGTCCATCTGGCGCCGCTGGTCGGTCGTCCACGTCGGCGAGACGGTGCAGTGGAGCAGCAGCAGGTCGATGTAGTCCGTGCCGAGTTCCTGGAGGAAGCGGTCCACGACTACGTCGGCGTCGGGGCGCTCGGGCTCGGGGATGCCGCCGCTGCGGAACCAGATTTTGGTGCAGATGAAGTAGTCCTCGCGGGGCACGCCGCGCATGGCCTCGGCGAAGTAGGCGTGCGTGCCGTAGAGGTCGGCCAAATCGAAGAAGTTGATGCCGCGCTCCAGGCCGCCGCGCACGAGGCTCGTAAAGGCCGCCTGGCCCATGCGGGTGTGGTTGCTCTGGCGGTTGCCGCCGCGCACGCCGGTGCCCATGCACAGCCGCGAGACGACCGCGCCGGTTTCGCCGAGCGCGACCCGCTCGTACGGCTGGAACGTGGCCGCCTGCCCGTGCGCCTTGCCGCCCGGCAAGAGCAGCGAGCCTGCGCCGAGCGCCGACCGGGAAAGGAACGAACGCCTGTTCATTTGCATAACGCCTCGCTTGCTTGAAAGCCCTTGTGATGCCCTGAGTACAGGTATACTAATGAGGCGGGCGCGAAGGTCCAACACGCCGGGGCCGAGCGCCTGAGAATAATGCACATGCCGGGCGCGCCCTCAGGGCGCAGCTTCGCGGCTGACCGTGGGCGTGAACGCCGCGCGGGGCGGCGCCGGGGGCAGCCCGAGCAGCGCGCGGGCGCGCCCGAGCGCGTCGTCGATGTTGCCGAGCACGTTGTCCTCGCCGACGAGGTCGAGCAGCCCCGAGCGTTCGAGCGCCACGAGCGGCTGCGCGTGCACCCCCGAGAGCAGCAGGTGCGTGCCCTCGCGGCGCGACTGCCGGCACACGTCCTCGACAGCCTTCAGGCCGGTCGCGTCGAGCGTGAGCACCCGGCGCATGCGCAGAATCAGCACGCGCGGGCGGCGGCGCACCTGGGTGATCGTCCGCTTGAACTTGTCGGCCGCCCCGAAGAAGAACGGCCCGTCGATCTCGAACACCTCGACGCCGCGCGGCACGGCGCGGCGGCTGATGCTGTTCGGGTCGTCGGGGTCCTCCTCGCCGTCGCCGAGCATGTCGGTCACGTAGCCCACCTGCGTTACGTCGGACATGCGCTTCATGAACAGGAAGGCCGCCAGCACCACCCCCGACTGAATGGCGACCGTCAGGTCGATGAGCACCGTCAGGCCGAAGGTCGAGAGCAGCACCAGCAAATCGCTCTTGGGGGCGCGGAACAGGCCCACGAACAGGCGCCACTCGCTCATGTTGTAGGCCACCACCACCAGGATGCCGGCAAGCGTCGCCATCGGGATCAGCCCGGCCCACCGCCCGAAGAACAGCACGATCCCGAGCAGCGTCGCCGCGTGGATGATGCCGGCGATAGGCGTCGAGCCGCCGTTCTTGATGTTCGCGGCCGTGCGGGCAATGGCGCCCGTGACGGGGATGCCGCCGATGAACGGCATGGCGATGTTGGCGATGCCCTGCGCCACCAGCTCCATGTTCGAGCGGTGGCGGCGCGCCGTCATGCCGTCGGCCACGACGGCGCACAGCAGCGACTCGATGCCGGCCAGCAGCGCAATCGAGAGCGCCGGCGAGAACATGCGCGTGAACAGCTCCCACGAGACCCGGGGCATGCGCACCGACGGCAGGCCGGCGGCCACCGCCCCGAAGCGGCTGCCGATGGTCTCGACGGGCAGATCGAAGGCGTAGGCGGCGGCGCTCGTGGCGAGGATGGCCACGAGCGAGGCGGGGACGCGGTGCGTCAGGCGCGGCCAGAGCGCAAGCACGCCGAGCGTAGCCGCCCCGACGCCGACGGCGTACGGATTCACGCCGCCGAGGCCGGCCGCATACGCCGCCAGCTTGCCGAGGAAGTCCGGCGGGACCGCCTGCATATCCAGTCCGAGCAGATCGCGGAGCTGCCCGGTGAAGATGATGAGCGCGATGCCCGTCGTGAAACCCACCGTCACCGGGTAGGGGATGTACTTGATGACGGCGCCGAGGCGCGCCAGGCCCATCGCCACGAGCAGCAGCCCGGCCAGCAGCGTCGCCACGGCCAGGCCGTCGTAGCCGTACTGCTGCACGATGCCGTAGATGAGCACGATGAAGGCCCCCGTAGGCCCGCCGATCTGCACGCGGCTGCCGGAGAACACCGAGATCAGGAAGCCGCCGGCGATGGCCGTGTACAGGCCCTGCTCGGGCTTGACGCCCGAGGCGACGGCAAAGGCAATCGCCAGGGGCAAGGCTACGATGCCGACGATGACGCCGGCGGCGGCGTCGCGGGCGAAGGCGGCGCGGGTGTAGCCCTCGCGCAGCACGGTGAGCAGCTTGGGCTGCAACGATTGGTCAGGCACGCGGCCTCCGGATGCGGATATAAAGAAGCGTTAGGGCGGCGCTCAGTAGTCTACGGGGTGCATCACCAGGCCGAAGGCGGTCTCGTGGGTGCGCGCCTGGAGCAGCGGCAGGCCGTCGCCGCGCCGGCGCAGGGCCTCGATGAGCCGCTCGCGGTGCTCCGGGCGGATCATGTGGCCCATGATGACCTCGCACAGGATGCCCGGCGGCATCTCGACGGACCGGCCCGAGAGGCCCACCCCGAGCAGCCGGTACTCGCGCTCGTAGGACCACGGGTGCGCCTTCGTCGAGACGGTCGTCAGGATCAGGTCGCTGCGGGAGTGATCCTGCGGGTTCAGGTACGGCATGTCGCGGCTGTAGGTCACCTCCACCAGGCGGATCTCATGGTTCTGCGCCTTCATCTGCTCGCCCCACGCCTCCAGCGCCGGCGCGCTCAGCCCGACGCAATAGCCATGGTGCGCCTCGGCGTAGTGCGACCACATGAGCAGGTCGTCCGGGACGCCGCTGAGCGAGACGATGCCGAACAGGCGGTTCAGCGACTCGCCGAAGCGCCGCCGCATGGCCGCCGCCTGCCCGTGGTCGGCCGGGTCGAAGGCGCGCAGCTCCCGCTCGACGCGCGCGCGCGCCTCCTCCGGGCCAAGCTCCGGGTCGTCGAGCAGCTTCACCTCCGCGAACACCTCGACCACCTGGGCGTGCGTGGCGTCCTCGAAGTGCACCGGAATGCGGCAGTCGAACGGGTCGTTGAAGACGTTGGGGCAGGAGAAGCGCAGCTCGTTGCGTTCGAGCAGGCGCAGGCTCCAGGGCGCGCTGAGCGGGCGGTATTTGTAGACCTTGTCCATGGGTTGCCGGGCATGCAGGGCGGCGGCGAAGGGGAGGCGCCGCCGCGCCCCCCGATGTTACGGCGCCCCGGCGCGGCATAGTTCCGCATTCTTGCGGCAGGGGCGCCCCGATTGACGGAAATTTGCATTAAGTTGGCGCGCTGATCCTCGCGGCGGCGCCCTCCCGGCGCGCCCCCTGCAACGAGAGTTTCCGAAGCCGAAAATCTGCACGCCGATGGTCTGGGAGGAGCGTTTTCATCCGCTGCGCCGGGAATGGGTGATGGTGGCCGCCCACCGCAACGACCGGCCCTGGAGCGGCGAAACCGTCGGCGCCGCCGCGCCGCCGGCCGCCGCCTACGCTCCGGACTGCTACCTCTGCCCCGGCAACACGCGCGTCTCGGGGGCGCGCAACCCCGACTATGAGGGCGTGTTCGTCTTCGACAACGACCGCCCGTGCGTCGGGCCGGAGGCCCCCGCCCGCCCGGCGCCTGCCCCGGCGCCCTACGCCGCGCGCCCCGCCGACGGGCTGGCGCGCGTGGTCTGCTTTACGCCCCGCCACGACCTGACGCTGGCCGAGATGCCCGCCGCCGACATCGCGGCCCTGCTGCGCGTGCTCCAGGAGCAGCACCGCGAGCTGGGCGCCCGCCCCGAGGTCCAGTATGTGCACATGTTCGAGAACAAGGGCGAGGTCGTCGGGGTGAGCAACCCGCACCCGCACGCGCAGATCTACGCCACGAACTTTGTCTTCAAGACGATCGAGACCGAGGCGGCCGCTTCGGCGGAGCACCTGCGCGCCCAGGGCCGGGTGCTGTTCCAGGACATGATCCGGGCGGAGGAGGACGACGGCCGCCGCCTGCTCTGCCGCAACGGGCAGGCGCTCGCCTTCGTGCCGTACTGCGCGCGCTACCCCTACGAGACGTTCGCGGCCCCGCGCGAGGCGCACCCGAGCCTGGCGACGCTGAACGCCGCCGAGGTGGACGACCTGGCGGCCGTGCTCAAGGAAACGCTCGTGCGCTTCGACAACCTCTGGCGCGCGCCTTTCCCCTACGTCATGGCGCTGCACCAGCAGCCCACCGACGGGCGCGCCTACCCGGGCTTTCACTTTCACATCGAATTTCATCCGCCCTTACGTAAGCCGGGGCTGTTGAAATACCTCGCCGGTCCCGAAATTGGGGGCGGCAATTTCATCAACGACACCGCGCCGGAGCAGAAGGCCGCCGAGCTTCAGGCCGTGCCTGCCGAGCATTACCGCGGCGCCCGCTCGCATTAGCCCACACGCGCGTATGTACGGACCGGCCTCAGGATTAGCGCTGACCGACGAGCAAAAGCGGTGGTTCGCCCCCGTGCTGGAAGCGCTGCGCACCCCCGAGGCCCCCGGCGCCGCCTTTTTGCAGGCCGGGCAGCCCTGCTGGATCGCGCGGGCGCCCGGCCGCCTCGACGTGATGGGCGGCATCGCGGACTACAGCGGCGCGCGCGTGCTGGAGATGCCCCTCGACCGGGGCACATGCGTAGCGCTCCAACCCGATCCGCGCCCGATCTGCGAGGCGACCTCGATGCGCGAGGGGCAGGCCGCGCGCGCGCGCGTCGAGCTGCGCCGCCTCATCTCAGGCGACCTCTCGACGCCCGAGGCGCTCGGGGCCTGGAGCCGGAGCCGCCCGGCCAACCGCTGGGCCGCCTACGTGCTCGGCGTGGTGCAGTACGTGGCGCAGCGCGCCCGCAAGATGCCCGCCGGCGGCTTCCGACTGCTCGTGCTCTCGGACGTGCCCGAGGGCAAGGGCGTCAGCTCGTCGGCGGCGCTCGAAGTGGCCGCCATGATGGCGACGGCCGCGTACTGCGGCCTGCCGATGGAGGCCGCCGAGCTGGCCGCCGCCTGCCAGCAGGTCGAGAACCAGGTCGTCGGGGCCCCCTGCGGCATCATGGATCAGATGACGTGCGCCTGCGGCGAGCAGGGCCGCCTGCTGCGCCTGCTCTGCCGCCCGGCCCGCATCGAGGGCTACGTCCCGATCCCGGAGGGCTTCCGCTTCTACGGCATCGACTCGGGCATCCGCCACGCCGTCTCCGGGGCCGACTACGGCACGGTGCGCGCGGCGGCTTTCATGGGCTACCGCATCCTCGCCGAGGCCGCCGGCCTGCCCGTGCGCGAGGAGGGCGGCCGCGTGCACGTCGAGGACCACCGGTGGGGCGGCTACCTCGCAGCCCTCACACCCGAGGAGTTCGCCCGCGACTACGAGGCGCTCCTGCCCGAGACGATGGAGGGCGGGCCGTTCCTGCGCGCCTACGGCGGCGCCACCGATACGGCTACGCGCGTCGTGGCGGGCAAAAGTTACCCCGTGCGGGCGGCCACGGCGCACCCCATCGGCGAGCATGCCCGCGTGACGGCCTTCGCCGAGCATCTGGCGGCGTTGCCCGGCGACCCGGCGGCGCACGCCCCGGCCATGGGCGCGCTCATGTACGCCGCGCACGAGAGCTACAGCCGCTGCGGCCTCGGCAGCGACGGCACCGACCGCCTCGTAGAGCTGGCGCGGCAGGCCGGCCCCGAGCGCGGCGTGTACGGCGCCAAGATCACCGGCGGCGGCAGCGGCGGCACGGTGGCCGTCTTCGGCCGCGCCGACGCCGCCGAGGCCGTGCGCGGCATCGCCGCCGCCTACACCCGCGAGACCGGCCGCCAGACCGAAATCTTCGAGGGCTCCGGCCCCGGCGCCGTCGAACTCGGCATCGCCATTGTCACCTCGCTCAACGACTTCTAACCCTATGAGAGTTCTCGTCACCGGCGGCGCCGGGTACATCGGCTCGCACGCGGTGCAGCGCCTGCTCGGCGGCGGCCACGACGTGGCCGTGCTGGACAACCTGTACCGGGGCCACCGGGCCGCCGTGCCCGAGGCCGCCGCCTTCTACCCGGTGGACCTGCGCGACACGCCCGCCGTCGAGGCCGCCCTACGCGCGCACCGGGCCGAGTGCGTGATGCACTTCGCCGCGCTCGCCTACGTCGGCGAGTCGGTGCACGACCCGCTCGGCTACTACGACAACAACACGGCCGGCTCGCTCAGCTTGCTCCGGGCGATGGACGCCGCCGGGGTGCGCCGCCTCGTCTTCAGCTCGACCTGCGCCACCTACGGCGAGCCGCGCGACCTGCCGATCACGGAGGAGACGCCCCAGCGCCCGATCAACCCCTACGGGCGCTCGAAGCTGCTCGTCGAGCAAATCCTGCTGGACTATGCCGCCGCCGCGCCGGAGTTTGCCTTCGCCGCCCTGCGCTACTTCAACGTAGCCGGCAGCGCCCTCGACGGCAGCATCGGCGAGGACCACACGCCCGAGACGCACCTGATCCCGGTGCTGCTCCTGGCCGCGCTCGGCAAGCGCCCCGGCATCACTATCTTCGGCGACGACTACGACACCCCGGACGGCACCTGCATCCGCGACTATATCCACGTCGTGGACCTCGTGGACGCCCATGCCGTTGTGCTCGAAGCCTTGCAGCCGGGCGACCGCCGCTTCTACAACCTCGGCATCGGGCGCGGCCTGAGCGTGCTGGAGATGTTGGAGGCCGCGCGCCGCGTGACCGGCTGCGAGATCGGCGCCGCGCGCGGCCCGCGCCGCGAAGGCGACCCGCCGGCGCTCTACGCCGACGCCGGCAAGATCCACCGCGAGCTGGGCTGGAAAGCCCGCATCACCGAGGTCGAAACCATGATCGGCAGCGCCTGGGAGTGGTTCCGCCGCCATCCCGACGGCTACGGCGACGCGCGCCCGGCCTGATTCGTTCTTCTTCTGCACCCCCTGTCATCCCAAACACACCCGCCATGAACGAAACCGTTGACGCCGCCGCCGGCGCCTCCAACATGACCGGCCTCGACTGGCTCGTCATCACGATTTATTTCGGCATTCTGCTCGGGGTGGCCTGGTGGGTCATTCGCAAAAGCAAGGATACGGCCGACGATTACTTCCTGGCGGGCCGCAACCTCGGCTGGTTCGTCGTCGGGGCCTCGATCTTCTCGTCCAACATCGGCTCCGAGCACGTGGTGGGCCTGGCCGGCTCGGGCGTTACGGACGGCGTGGCGATGGCGCACTACGAACTGCACGCCTGGTGCCTGCTCGTGCTCGGGTGGGTGTTCGTGCCGTTTTACATGCGCTCGCAGGTGTTCACGATGCCCGAGTTTCTGGAGCGCCGCTTCAACGAGAAGTCGCGCTACGTGCTCTCCATCGTGTCTATCGTCGCCTTCGTGGTGACCAAGATCGCCGTGGGCATCTACGCGGGCGGCATCGTCTTCGGGGCGCTCTTGCCCGAGCTTCAGATGAACATCGGCGGCGCGGTCGTCGATAGCTTCTGGATCGGCTCGATCCTCGTCATCGTGCTGACGGGGCTTTATACGATGCTCGGCGGCATGCGCGCCGTGGCCTACAACGACGCCATCCAGGCCGTCATCCTCATTATCGGCTCGGCCTGCCTGACCGTCTACGGCCTCATCGCGCTGGGCGGCTGGGACGAGCTGCGGCGCATCGTCGGGCCCGAGATGTTCAACCTCTGGAAGCCGCTCATCCCCGAAGGCGTCGAGGGCACCTGGGCGCCCGTGCTGGAGCGCAACGCCTCCGGCGCCCTGGTGCGGCAGGCGTGGTACTTCAACGGCAACTTCCCGTGGCTGGGCATGCTCTTCTGCGCGCCCATCATCGGCCTGTGGTACTGGTGCACCGACCAGTACATCGTGCAGCGCGCGCTCGGAGCGCCCAACCAGACCGAGGCGCGGCGCGGCAGCATCTTCGCGGCGTTCCTGAAGCTCTCGCCGGTGTACCTGTTCATCATCCCCGGCTTGATCTGCCTGGCGCTGGCCAAGAGCGGCAAAGTGCCGGCGCTGGCCGCGATGGTCGGTCCCGACGGCAAGGCGGTGGCGTCGGTGGCGCAGGGCGCCTTCCCGCTGATGGTGCAGCACCTGCTGCCGTCGGGTTTGCGCGGCCTGGTCGTGGCCGGGCTGCTCTCGGCGCTCATGGGCTCGCTCGCCGGCGTGTTCAACGCCCTCTCGACGCTCGTCACGGTGGATTTGTACCAGAAGTGGAAGCCGCTGGCGAGCCAGAAAAGCGTCGTGGCCTTCGGCCGCGCCGCGACGGCCGTGGTCATCTTCATCGCCCTCGCCTGGATTCCGGTCATCAAGGGGGCGCAGGGTCTGTACAACTATCTTCAGGCCGTGCAGGGGTACCTGGCCCCGCCGATCTTCGTGGTGTTCTTCCTCGGCGTCTTCGTCAAGCGCATGAACGGCCGGGGCGCCCTCGCGGCGCTCATCGTGGGCTTCATCATGGGCGTGTTCCGCATGGCCGTCGATACGCCGGTCACGATGGGCATGGCGGGCTTCGAGCAGGGCTATGCGCCGGGCTCGTTCCTCTGGATCGTCAACAACATCTACTTCCAGTACTTCAGCGTGCTCATCACCATCGTTTCGGCGGTCGTGATGCTCGTGGTCAGCTACGCCACCGAGGAGCCGGACTACAAGCGCATCGAGAGCCTCACCTTCGGCACGGCTACGGCGCAGGACAACGCCGAGACGCGCGCCAGTTGGAGCGCCGTGGACGTGGCGACCTCGGGCCTCGTGCTGCTGGGCATCCTGGCGGCCTACCTCTACTTCCGCGGATAACCTGCCATGACGACCCTGCGCCCTTTTGCTGCGGCCTGCTTCGGGCTGCTATGCCTTACCCTCGCCGGCGCCTGCAACGCGCCGCGCCCGGAGAACGACCGTGCGGCGGCCGACACGCTCGCAGCCGACACGCTCCTTGCGGCCCGGCCGCCGATGGGCTGGAATAGCTGGGACTCGTTCGGGGTGGACGTCTCCGAGGCCGAGTACAAACAAAACGTGGACTTCATGGCCGAGCGCCTCCAACCGCTCGGCTGGACCTACGCCGTCGTGGATCTGCTGTGGTACGGCGGGCCGGACGTGACGATCCACACGTTCAAGCAGGACCGCCCGGAACAGCGCATGGACGCCTACGGGCGCCTGCTGCCCGCCGAGAACCGCTTCCCCTCGGCCGGGGCGGAGGGCAGCTTCAAGCCCGTCGCGGACTATGTGCACGGCAAGGGCCTGAAGTTCGGCATCCACATCATGCGCGGCATTCCGTGGCAGGCCGTCGAGCAAAACACGCCCATCCTCGGCACGAACTACCGCGCCCGCGACATCGCGGCCCTGCAAGACACGTGCGCCTGGTACGACGGCATGTACGGCGTGGACATGACCAAGCCGGGCGCGCAGGAGTACTACGACTCGCTTGCGCGCCTCTACGCCGAGTGGGGCGTGGACTACGTCAAGGCCGACGACATGAGCTACCCGTACCACGCCGCCGAGATCGAGGGGCTGAGCCAGGCCCTCCGCAAGACCGGCCGCCCGATTGTGCTCAGCCTCTCGCCGGGGGCCGCCCCGCCCGAGCAGGCCGACCACCTGCGCGCGCACGCCAATTTGTGGCGCATCTCGGCCGATTTCTGGGACGCTTGGCCGCTTTTGCGCAAGCAGTTCGACTTATGCAAAACCTGGGAGGGCAAGGGCGCCCCCGGCGCCTGGCCCGACGCCGACATGCTGCCCCTGGGCCGCCTGCGCAAGCACGGCCCCGACGACTACCTGCTCGAAGCGTTCAACGCGGAGGGCGGGCGCCTGAGGGCCGCCGACGTGACCGACGAGGACTCGCGCTTCACGCCGGAGGAGCAGCGCACGATGATGACCCTCTGGAGCGTGTTCCGCTCGCCGCTGATGTACGGGGGGCATTTGCCCGAGAGCGATTCGGCGGCGCTGGCGCTCATCACGAACCCGGAGGTCATCGCCGTCAACCAGGAGGGCCGCAATCCGCGCGAAGTGTACCGGCGCGGCGACGCCGTGGTATGGGCCTCCGAGGGCGCCGAAGACGGAACGCTGCACGTAGCGCTGTTCAACCTGGGCGAGGGCGCCCGCGAAGTCGGCGCGACGTGGCAGGAGCTGGGCCTGAGCGGGATGTACGCCGTCCGCGACGTGTGGGCGCGCCGGGACGCGAGCGCCGAGGCGGCGCAGCTCCGGGCGACGCTGCCGGCGCACGGCGCGGGGTTGTACCGGCTCACGCGGCGTTAGCGCCGGCTCAGGCCGCCGCGCGGAGGCAGTTGCGGATTTCCTCGACGATGCGCTCGGCCTGGGCGTACTTGGGCACGCACCCCTGCACGCCGAGTTCGATGGCCGTGTGCAGATCCTCGACGGAGATGCGCGCAATCGACGAGAGCAGCACGAGCGGAACGTCGCGCAAGTCGGGATTGAGGCGCATGAGGCGCTGGAACTCGAAGCCGCCGGCCATGGGCATCCGGATGTCCATCAGGATGAGGTCGGGGCGGCGCCGAAGGGCTTGTTCGAGGCTTTCGAGGCAGGTCGACGCCTCGGACGTGCGGAAGCCGTGGCGGCGCAGGTGGCCCGCCACGCGCGCACGCGCGGCGTCGTGGGCGTCGGCGACGAGGATGAGCGGGGCGTGATGGCAGGCTTCGGGCGCGCGCTCGGCCGCCGTTTCCTCGCGCAGCACGGCCTGCCGCAGCCGGCAGAGCGTGGCCCCGAGGCGTTCGGCTTGTTTGTCCGAGAGCGGCTCCTCGGCGTCCAGCAGGCTGCCGGCCTGCGTTTCGAGCAGCCCGGCCATTTCCGCGATCATCGCCAGCCCGAAGCGGTCGGCTCCGCCGGCGGTGCGGCCGGCCAGGTGGCGCAGCCCGCGCACGGTTTCCCGCAGGCGGCGGCGCTGCCCGGTCGCCAGCGCCCAGGCGCTGAGCATGTCGCGCGTTTGCAGCGAGAGCGCGCGCAGGTAGTCTGCGCGCAGATTGCCGATGGCCTGGTCGCAGCGGAGGGCGGCGTCGGAAGAGGCGGCGGTCATGCGGAGGATGGGCGTTGGGGCGGCGGGAGGGTGCGGGGTTCGCCGTCGGCCCTGTACAATTGGCGGACCAAACCTTGCGCCGCGTGGCCTGGAAAGCCCCAGCGCCGCGCAATCGTGAAATCGGCCCCTGTGATCCGGCCCTGCGCAGGCGGCCCCGGCGGCAAGAAGTGCGCCGCGCGCGGCAACAGCTTCCGGGCCGCCGCCGGGGCCGTATATTCGGGGAGCGCCTTCCGCCGACCTCTGTTCCCTATGGCTACGACCCGCAAGCGCATCTACTTCGACCGCGACCTGAGCTGGCTCAAGTTCAACGAGCGCGTATTGCAGGAGGCCGAAGATCCGTCCGTGCCGCTGTTCGAGCGGCTGAGCTTTCTGGCGATTTTCTCCTCGAACCTGGACGAGTTCTTTCGGGTGCGGGTGGCTTCGCTGCGCAGCCTCGTGCGCCTGAAAAAGCGGCAGCGCAGCGGCCTCGACGGGCAGCCCTCCAAGCTGCTCGGGTACGTGCATGGCTATGTGACGGCCCTGCAGGAGCGCTTCGGCGACGTGTTCCGCAACCAGATCGTCCCGGAGCTGGCCCGCCACGGCATCCACATCGTGGACGAGCGGCAGCTCGACGACGAGGACGCGGCCTTCCTGCGCCGCGTCTTCGACGAGCGCGTGCGCCCGCTGCTGGCGCCTGCGCCGCTGGCGCGCGGCGAGGCGGCGCCGTTCCTGGCGAACCGCGCCTTGTACCTGATCGCGGAGTTGTGGCCGGCGCGCCGCCGCCCGCCCATGATCGACGCCGCGCCGCAGTACATGCTCGTGCCGATCCCGAGCGCCGAGTTGGGCCGCTTCGTCGTGCTGCCCGAGCGCGCCGGCGCGCGCCGGGTGATGCTGCTCGACGACGTGATCCGGGCCAACCTGCCGCGCCTGTTTCCCGCCTTCGAGACGGGCATCGCCTACGCCGTCAAGCTGACGCGCGACGCCGATTTGTACCTGGAGGACGAGTTCGAGGGAGACCTGGTCGAGCGCATCCGCGCCTCGCTTGCGCGGAGGCACTACGGCCCGCCCGCGCGCTTTCTCTACGACGCCCGCATGCCGCACGGCCTCGTGCGCCACCTGAAGGACGTGCTCGTCCTGGACGACGACGACCTCGTGCCCGGCGGACGCTACCACAACTTCAACGACTTTTTCAGCTTTCCCCGCTTCGGCCTGGAGCGCCTGGCCTACGAGCCGATGCCGCCGCTGCCGCACCCTGCCTTCGAGGAGGAGGGCGTGAGCATCGCGGAAATCGTCGCCCGGCAAGACCGGCTGCTGCACCTGCCCTACCAGCGCTTCGACTACGTGACGCGGATGCTGCAAGAGGCCGCCGACGACCCGAGCGTGACGCACGTCTGGATGACGCTCTACCGCCTCGCCTCGGATTCGGCGGTGGCGCAGGCGCTCGTCGCGGCGGCGCGCAACGGCAAGGCGGTGACCGTCTTTGTCGAGATCAAGGCGCGCTTCGATGAGGAAAGCAACCTCTACTGGGCCGGGCAGTTCGAGAGCGCAGGCGTGCGGGTGCTCTACAGCATGCCCGACCTCAAGGTGCACAGCAAGGCCGCCCTCGTCGAGCGCACGCCCGCCGAGGAGGGCGCCGCGCCGCGCCGGTGCGCCTATCTCGGCACGGGCAACTTCAACGAGAAAACCGCCCGCCTCTACACCGACATCGGTTTGTTCACGGCCGACCCGGAGATGACCGCGGAGGTCGCCGCGTTCTTCGAGCGCCTCGCCGACCCGGACCCGGCGGCGCCCCGGCCCGAGCACCGCTTGCTGCTGGCGGCCCCCGAAGGCATGCGCGCCGCTTTCTACCGGCTCATCGACCGTGAGATCGCCCACGCGCGCGCCGGGCGCCCGGCCTGGATGGCGCTCAAGATGAACGCCCTAGAGGACCGCAAGATCATCAACCGGCTGTACCGGGCCGCCCGGGCGGGCGTGCGCGTCTACCTTGTCGTGCGCGGCATCTGCTGCCTCGCGCCGGGCATCAAGGGCCTGAGCGAGAACATTCAGGCGCGCTCGATCATCGACCGCTGCCTCGAACATGCGCGCGTGTTTGCCTTCTGCAACGACGGGCGCGAGGAGTACTACCTGGCTTCGGCCGACTGGATGACGCGCAACCTGAGCCGCCGCGTCGAACTGGGCTTTCCAGTGCGCGACGAGCGCCTCAAGATGGAGCTGAGCGCGCTGCTCGATCTGCAACTGCGCGACAACACGAAGGCGCGCGTGCTCGACGCGGAGCAGCGCAACCGCTACGCCGGCGCGGCGCTGGCGCACCGCCCCGAGCGGGTCCGCGCCCAACGCGACCTCTACCGGCGCTACCAGGCGATGGCGGCGGGCCTGGAGGCCCCGCCCGTCGAAGACGACCGCCTCGACGTGCTCTTTGCCGAGAAGCAGCCGCCCGTGGACTACGCGGCCTTGCTGCGGGCCGTTCCGGCGCTCGGCGACCTTTCGGAGCCGGAGCGGCTGGGCCTCTCGGAGTGGCTGGAGGCGCTGCGCCTGGAGACGGGCGAAACGCTCGACGCCGACGCGCGCGAGGAGGCGGCCCTGTTCATCGTGGCCGAGGGCCGCGTGCGGTGCGGCGAGGGCGTGCTGGAGCCGGGCGCTTCGTTCGGCGGCGGGCGTCTCGTGGACGCGCGCCTCAAGGCGGGCGCGGCCGTCGCGCTGGAGGCGACGGTGCTGCTGGCGCTGCCGGCGCAGGCCCTCGCCGACGAGCGTAAGCTGG
>CBDTTW010000003.1:0-42213 GCA_965363675.1 uncultured Rhodothermaceae bacterium | reverse complement strand
GGCCGTCGTGGAGCGGCCCTGCCGCCAGAAGCCGATGCCGAGCACGAGCGCCAGCGTCACGAGGCCCGCGCCGAGCGTGACGATCCAGCTCGATTCGTACCCCATGTCGGCGTGCGGCAGGCCGTATGCAAAAAGCATCACGACCAGCAGGGCGCTGATCACGGCGATCCAGATGATCGTGGAGCGACCCGACGAGTTGTAGGCCGTGCCATGCGGGCGCTCGGGCTGAAAGGATGTTGCCATAGTGCGGAGGGGTTAGCGTTCGACAGGGGTTTCGTTAGCGGTTGACCTCGCGGTCGTCGTCGGCAGGGGCATCGGCCTCGGCGTCGCCGCGACCCATGCGCTCGATCATCGCCTGGTCGGCGTCGGCGTGCGCTTCGGCTTCGGCCTCGTCCGCGGCCCCTCGCGAGACGTACTGCCCGGTGCCCGTTTGCTCCATTTGCTGCTGCGTCGGGGCCCCCTCGCCTTCGCGCCGCGTCTCCGGCGCGCCCTCGGCGCCGCGCCCGATGCCCGAGGCGCCGCCGCCCGGCGCGTCTACCCCCGTCTCATACGCGCCCGCGTCGCGGTCGCCGCCTTCCACGTCCGGCCGCTGCGAATCCGGTCCGTGCACATTCGTCGATGTATTGGGATCGGCCATGGTATGCCTCTCGGTCAAATCTCAGGGTAAAAAGCAGCCTGCCCGGCCTGCGTGTTTCCGTTTGACGTTCTTCCGAAGCGGCGGTTTTTGGGGTTCCCCGGAGTTTCCTCAAGGTTCACAACTCTTCCAGATCGTTTGGGGGCATTCGTGCGCACCTTTGGGGCTTCCACACCGGCTATCTAACGAGAAACCATCATGGAGCTGAGCGGAAAAACGGCCGTCATTACGGGCGGCGGTTCAGGCATCGGCGAGGCTACGGCCAAGCTGTTCGCGCGCGAAGGAGCGCGCGTCATGATTATCGGTCGCACCGAGGGCGAGCTGCGCAGCGTCGCCCGCGACATCGAGGCCGCCGGCGGGGTCTGCCTGCCGCACACCGCCGACATCTCCGACGCCTCGGCCATGCAGGCCGCCTACAGCCGCGTCCGCGAGCACTGGGGCCGCCTCGACATCGTCTTCGCCCATGCGGGCATCAACGGCGTCTGGGCGCCCATCGACGAGATCACCGACGACGAGTGGAAGAAAACCATCGACATTAACCTTACGGGCACGTTCTACACGGTCAAGTACGCGTTGCCGCTGCTCAAGGAGCAGGGCGGCTCCATCATCATCACCTCGTCGGTCAACGGCACGCGCATGTTCAGCAATGCCGGGGCAAGCGCGTACTCGTCGTCGAAGGCGGGGCAGATCGCCTTCATGCAAATGGCCGCCCTCGAACTGGCAAAGCACAAGATCCGCGTGAACGCCATTTGCCCCGGCGCCATCGCCACCCACGTAGACGACAACACAACGCGCCGCGACACCGAAGAAGCCGAGGAGCCGGTCGAGTTTCCCGAAGGCGAAATCCCGCTCACCGACGGCAAGCCCGGCGCCTCGGAGCAGGTGGCGCAGCTCGTGCTGTTCCTGGCCTCGGACCGGGCCTCCCACATCAGCGGAACCCCCGTCTGGATCGATGGCGCACAATCGCTTCTTCAGGGATAGCCGTTTCCTCACGCGGCGCCGCCCCGCGCCCGCTCCGGAGCGCCCCGACGATATCGACTGGCTTGCGGAGCAGCTTCGGCGCGGCGACGACGACCCGGCGCGCACCCGCGCGCATCTGCTCCGGCTGCTGCCCCTGCTGCGCCCCGACGACCCGGAGCAGCGAAGCGCTCAGGAAGCCGTCGCCCTGGCCTTGCAGCGCCGCCCCGACCTGATCGACGCGCCCGAAGTCGCCCAGTACCTGCTGAACACCGCCGACGCCGACGCCTTCGAGGCGCTCCGGTGGCGCGACCCGCTCTCCGTCGTCCGGTTCACGGATAAGCTCTACGAGTATAGCCCTCCGGAGGACGACGAGAGCCGCCACGAGCAGAAAGACCACATGACCCAGCATGCGCACGTCGTGCTGCGCCATGCCTACCTCCAGTTCGAGCGCGAGAACGACCTGGAGAAGGTGTTCCGGCTGCTGCAACTGGCCCCGTCGTCGGTCGCGATGAGCGAGTCCGAGCTTTTCCGGCTTCGCAACCGCGTGCATCTCTACGAGGTCACGCGGACGCTGCGCCGCCGGCAGATGCTCTACAACTACCTGCTCGTGCAGGTCGCCCTGGTGTTCGTCGTGTTTCCGCTGCTGTTCATGTACGCCGAGAACGGCGCCCTGAGTGAGAAAATCGAAGACCTCTCCGGCAAGGATCTTCCGGAGGAGCGCCGGAGCCGTTACGACTACTCGGAAGCGCTCTACTGGGCCATCATTACGGGCGCCTCCATCGGGTACGGCGACATTACGCCGCACACGGCCATCGGGCGCATCATGGCCTCCATCCTCGGGGCCAGCGGGGTCGTCACCGTCGGCGTCGTGGGCGGCCTCGTCATCACCTGGATTACGCCCCGGCGCCTGCGCATCTAGCGCGCTTCTGCAAATGCAAAACGACCGCTCCGGCTAGGGGAGCGGTCGTTTTGGGGCAGAGCATAGTTCCCTGCGGTCTTTCCGGACGCCTTAGCGGCCCTGGGCCAGGTCGCCGGCCGGATGGTAGAACAGCACTACAGAGCCGTCGGCGCGCACGTCCAGAGCGATGACCTCGGCTAGGGGCACGTCGGCGCGGTCGAGCGCCCTGACGAGCGGCGCATAGGCCGGGATCGCCTGCTGCAACGCCGCGATGTCGTCGCGCTGGCGTTCGATGCCGCGCAGCAGCGCGCCCTTTTGGGCCTCGCCGACGATCTGGGCGGCGTCGGCGACTTGCACGCGCATCTGCGGGCTCTCGGCCGCCTGCGGCAACTCGAAAAGCTGCGTCGGCAGGGCATATAAACCGGCTACGAGGTTGCTGATGCCCGGCTCGGCAGGCGCCTCCTGGGCGGCGGCCGTGGGGGCGCCGAACAGCAGGAGCAGGGCGAAGGCGGGAGCCAGCAGTCGAGTGAAGCCTCTATTCATGACACTCTCCGGGTTGGTCAGGGGGATCGAAAGCTTCCTATGCCTACCGGCCGCGCTTGTTGCCGGCGGCGAGCAGGCGTAGCAACAACGTCCTAAGTGTAACCATCACGATGCTTTAGCATAGATGCCCTTCAACCGTTCGGATTAGCCGGGCGGGAGACGCAGGCGCGCAGCCCTGCCGATTTCTGTAAGGCCGGTCGCTCGCATTCCAACGATCGGAACATCCGGCCGAGGCGCAGGCTCCAACCGGAGAAAGGGCCTACGCGCCGCAATCGCCATGACAGAATCCATACCGGGAATACACCATGTCACCGGGATCGCCGGGCCGCCGCAGCAGAACTTCGACTTCTTCGCCGGCGTGCTCGGGCTGCGCTTCGTCAAGCAAACGGTGAACTTCGACGACCCGCAGACCTACCACTTTTACTTCGGCGACGCCGCCGGCCGCCCCGGAACCCTGGCCACCTTTTTTCCGTGGGCCGGGGCGCGCGCCGGGCGACGGGGCGCAGGGCAGGCCGCCGAGCTGGCCTTTGCCGCCCCCGCCGGGTCGCTGGCGTACTGGGCGGAGCGCCTGCGCCGGCGCGGCGCCCCGGCGGCGCCCGAGGTCCGCTTCGGCGCCGAGGCGCTGCGCACCCGCGACCCGGACGGGCTGCCCGTGCTCCTTATCGGCGCGGCCCCCGACGAAGGCGGCGCCGAGGTGTGGGATGCCGCCGTCCCGGCCGAGGCGGCGCTGCGCAGCGTGCACAGCGTAACGCTGTCCCTGGCCCGCACCCGGCCTACCGAGGCGTTCCTGACGGAGGTGTTCGGCTACCGGCGCACGGCCGAGAAAGCCGGCAGCCTCCTGATGGAGGCCCCCGGCGGCGCTCCGGCGAGCGCGCTCGTGCTGACGGCTGCCGCCGCGCCGCAGCCGGGCGCGATGGGCAGCGGCGCGCTGCACCACGTCGCGTTCCGCGCCTCCGGCCCCGACGCGCAGGAAGCCTGGCGCGAGCGCCTGCAAACGCTCGGCTTCCGCGTGACGCCCGTGCAGGAGCGGGTGTACTTCCGGTCGATCTACTTCCACGAGCCGGGCGGCGTCCTGTTCGAGATCGCCACCGACGCGCCCGGCTTCGCCGCCGACGAGCCGTCCGAGGCGCTCGGGCAGCGCCTGATGCTGCCCCCCTGGCTCGAAAACCGCCGTGACCTCATCGAGAGCGCCCTTCCCCCGCTGAAACTTCCGACGCCATGAAGCTTCGCAACCGTCCGCCCGCGCCCTGCTACGATCCGCACCTCGTCATGCCCGTCCGTACGCACGGCGAGCCGCCGGCGACGGCCGCCGCGGCCGCCGTTCTGCTGCACGGGCGTGGGGCGACGGCCGAGAGCATGATTGCCCTGGCCGCCGAAGCGCTGACGCTTCCGGGCCTCGCCTTCGTCGCGCCCCAGGCCGCCGACCAGACGTGGTACCCGTACACGTTCCTCTCGCCCCTGGCCCGGAACGAGCCCAAGCTGAGTTCGGCCTTCAACGTCCTCACCGACGTGCGCGAGCAGCTAGAGGAGGCGGGCGTTCCGCGCGCGCGCATCGTCCTCGTCGGCTTCTCGCAGGGGGCGTGCCTGGCGCTGGAGTACGCCGCGCGGAATGCGGCGCGTTGGGGCGGCGTGGTCGGCTGGAGCGGCGGGCTGATCGGGCCGGAGGGCGCGCCGCGCGATTACCCCGGCGCGCTTGCCGGAACGCCCGTGCTGCTCGGGTGCAGCGACCGCGACCCCCACATCCCCCTTGCGCGCGTCCACGAAACCGCCGAGGCGCTCCGGGGGCTCGGCGCCCACGTCGAGGAGCGCATCTACCCCGGCATGGGGCACACCGTCAACGACGACGAGCTGGAGCAGGCGCGCGCCCTGCTGGCCGCCGTGGTCGCCGAAGGCGTGCGCTAGCCGCCCCCGGAACGCTCGGCTCAGGCGGCGGCGTCCTCCGGGGCGGCGTGCGCGTGCGTCCCGACGGGGCCTTTGCCGCGCGCCTCCAGCATGAGCAGCAGCGCCGGCAGAAACACGATGGCCGTCAGCAGGGTCAGGCCGATGCCCATTACGGCCAGGATGCCGATGGACCGCAGGCCGGGGTAGAACGAAAGGATCTGCCCGCCGAAGCCCGTCATCGTCGTCAAAGCGCTCATCGAGACCTGCTCGCCGGTCGAGCGCAGAATGCGCCAGACGGTCCCCCGCCCCTCCTCGATGTAGCGGTGCACGATATGGATGCCCGAATCGTCGCCGATGCCGAGGATGGCGGGCAGCACCACCAGGTTGTAGAAGTTCAGCTTCAGCCCGAACAGCGCCATCAAGCCGAAGAGCCACACGAAACCGGCTATGAGCGGCACCAGCGAGAGCATCGCCCACTTGAACGAGCGCAGAATGGCGAGCTTGAAAATGAGAATGAGCAGCATCGTGAGGGCCACCATCACCGGCGCCTCGTCGCGCATGAGCCGCAGCATGTCCGCCGCCACGAGCGGCGTCGAGCCGGCGTGAAACACCTTGCCGCTCGCCGTGGTGATCGTGCCTACGTCTTCGGAGAACTGGATCGAGTAGCGCCCGTTCGAGAGCCCCACCGAGGGATAAATGATGACGAGTTGCCCGATGGTCCCATCCTTCGAGGTGTACGGCTGCTTGAGCGGGGCCGGCACGTCGTCCAGTTGGATCGGCGCCGTCGTGCCGGCGGCGCGGCGCAGCCGGTCCAGGTCCTGCGACTCGGCCCCGGCCAGGAACGGGTCCGCGAGCAGCGTCCGGATCACCTCCAGGCGCGCCAGCTTCGCCTCGGCCTGGTCCGGCGTCGTCGGAAAACGGTTTTGCAGGTACTCGACCGTCCGGATCGTCGGCGTGAGCGTATCGGCGGCCTGGATGCGCCGCACGGCGGCGGCCACCTCGGGCACGTCGGCCGGGTCGTCCACGACGACGTAGGCGGGGTTGCGGAAGCCGCGGTCGTTGTAGACGCGCCGCACCTTTTCCTGCAAGTCGTTATAGTGTTTGTATACCGGGTCCAGCTTGCCGAAGTCGTACTCGAACTGCACGAAGCGGACCGAGAAGAGCGCCGCCACCGTAAGCGCCGCGCAGATGCCGACGATGGTGCGGGGGGCATTCCCGCGCCCGGCGCGACGCGGCGCCACGGCGACATGGCCTGCGCCGTCGGGGCGCTCAGCGGTCAGGTTGAGCAAGCCCAGCTTCTCGAAGAGCACCAGCAGCGCCGGCATCAGAACCACCATCGCTACGAGCGAGAACAGGATGCCTGTCCCGGCGATGAAGCCGAACTCGCTGAAGCCCCGGAAGTCCGCGATCATGAGCAGGAAAAACGCGGACGACGTGGTAAAAGCCGTCGCCGTAATGGCCTGGCCGGTTGTCATGAACGTGGTCTCGGCGGCCTGCGCGGGCGCGGCGCCGTCGCGGCGCTCCTCGGTGTAGCGCCCGTAGAAGTGGATGCCGTAGTCGATGCCCATGCCGAAGAGCACGAGCCCGAGCGTCGAGGTCATCAGGTTCAGCGTCTCGTAGTTCAGGTAGGCCAGCCCGAACGTCCAGGAAAGCGCCGAGAGCAACGGCAGTGCGATGACGAGCGTCAGAATGGGGGCGCGCACGACCTTGGAAAGCAGAATGCGGCCGTCGAAGCGGGAACCGGCGCGGGCATGGTAGCTCTTGTACGTGAAGTACACCACCACCATGAGCAGCACGGCCGCGACGCCTGCGCCGAAGGAGCTTTGCACGTCGTCGGTGATGGCGCGCACCTCGATCATCTGGCGCAGCAGGCGCCCGGCCAGGGTCACCTCCATCTGCGGCTGATAGGTCTGCGGCTGCATCTGCGCCACGAGGCGTTCGAGGTCCGCGTAGGCGTCGGCGATGAAGTCTACGTCGGTCTGGGCGCCGCTGGGATAGAAGCGCAGCACGAGCGTCGTCGAGTCGTCGGAGACAGGGTACTCCTTGCCGACCAGGCGGCCGTAGACCTCCTGCAACTGGATGGCCGCCGAGTCCGCCGCCGGCGCCGCGTCGTCCTCCTCGTCCTCCAGGTCGAAGAAGAACGGGTTGGCCTCCAGGCGCGCCTCCTCGATCTTCGCGTTTAGAAACGACTCCAGCGAGTCGAGTTCCTCGCCCGTGGCAAAGTAGAGCGCGTTATCCTGGAGGAACGTCACGTCCTTACGGTAGTCCACCCGCCGGAAGTACGGCTCGGCGCGCTTCGGGCTTTTGAGCGCCAGCACCCGCGGGATGAGCGCCTCGGCAAACCGCTTGTTCGCCTCGAAGGAGGGGCTTTCGATGGCGATGGCGGCTTCGCTCTCGCCGCCCACGGTGGCGCGCAGCTTCTCCAGCGCCTGCACGCTGGCGTAGTCCTCCGGGATCAGCTTCGAGAAGTCGCTGTCCACACGCAGCTTCGCGGCGTAGAACAGGCTGAGGGCGGCCAGCCCCAGGCCCGCCAGCAGGTAAACGATGGGAAAGCGAACGACCGACCGGATGAGCGGCCGCAGGAGCGAAAAAACACGATTCATAAAGGCGTCGGAGGCGGTCAGTCAGGCGAGGGCTCCGCTCGGGGAGCGCCGGCACATGTGCAAAGGCCGCGCGCCGGCACATGTGCAAAGACGCACGCCGGGCGCGGCGCCGAAAGGTAATTCCGGCGCAGGAGGCGCGCGTAGGGCAACCGCGTAAAATTTCCGGGCGCCGGGGCGCGGCCCTCCTCCAAACGTTGCCTTCGGGGCGCAGGTTTCCCCGGCCCGGCGCCTGCCCGCCTCCGAAGCGGCTTAAACCAGCAAGGGCGGACGCTTTCGGCGCCCGCCCCTGAAGCTCAAAACGCGGCCTGTAGGCTACACGTCGATGCGCGCCTGTTCGAGGCGCGGCACGAGCAGATGAATCACGAGCAAGGCGGCCAGGTAAGCGAAACCGCACAGGAAAAACACCGGCACGTAGTTCTCGGTGGTGCACGCCGAGCCGCCGAAGAGCCCGCCCGGAGCGAACACGCCCGAGCACCCGAGCCAGTTGCCCACCGTGGGCGCAAAGAGCATCCCGCCGATGGCGCCGAACATGCCGCCGACGCCCACCACCGAAGCCACCGCCCGCTTGGGGAACATATCCGAGGCCGTGGTGAAGATGTTGGCCGACCACGCCTGATGCCCGGCCGCCGCAATGCCGACGATGATGATGGCGCCCCACATCGAGTTGACCCACGCCAGCGACAGCATCGGGGTGACCATGAGCGCGCAGATGAACATGGCCGTCTTGCGCCCGCGGTTCACGCTCCAGCCCTGCCGGATGAAGTAGCTGGACAGCCACCCGCCCGCGATGCTCCCGAAGTCGGAAAGGATGTAGACGGTCAGCAGCGGCAGCGGCAGGCCCGAGAGCGAAATGCCGTAGTTGGATTGCAAGTACTTCGCCAGCCAGTACAGGTAGAACCACCAGATCGGGTCGGTCATGAACTTGCCCAGGGCGAAAGCCCACGTCTGGCGGTGCGGCAGCAGGCGCGCCCACGGAATGTGCACCGTGGGCTCCGGCGGGTCGCTCTGGATGTAGGCCAGCTCCTCGGGCGAGACGCGCGAACTATGCTCGGGGGCGGTGTACAGCAGCGACCACGCGATCACCCACAGAAAACCGATGGCGCCCAGCACGACGAACGTCGTCTGCCACCCATGCGCCGCCGTCAGCACCGGCACCAGCAGCACCGCGAAAATGACGCCTACGTTGGTGCCGCTGTTGAAGATGCCCGTGGCAAAGGCGCGCTCCTTGCGCGGGAACCACTCTGCGACGGCTTTGATCGAGGCCGGGAAGTTGCCCGCCTCGCCGACGCCCAGGAAGGCGCGCGCAACGCCGAAGCCGAAGGTGGTGCGCGCCAGGGCGTGCCCCGCCGCCGCCAGGCTCCACCAGATGACGGCGAGGTTGAAGCCGCGCTTCGTGCCGATCACGTCGATGAAGCGCCCGAAGAGCATCAGCGACAGGGCGTACGTGGCCTGGAAGGCCATCACGATGTAGCCGTACTGCGCCTCCGACCAGCCCACCTCCGCTTCCAGGGTTTCGGCGAGCAGGCCGAGCACGTGGCGATCCATATAGTTGATCGTCGCCGCAAAGAAGAGCAGCGCGCAGATCACCCACCGGTAGTTGGTGGCAAGGCGGGTTTTGGAAGCCCCCGGGCGGGCCCCGACGGCCGGATCCGGAATAAGAGGTTGATGAGCCATGAACAACCCTCGTGGTTGGAGAAACGGCAAGCGGCCCCGCCCTCTGCCCTAAGCGCTTTCACGGCGCCTGCCGGACCGAAAGGCAGCCCTTCGGAAACTGCCTAAACATACAACAAATTATCGAATGGGTTAACCGGTAAAGTACAGCTTTCGCAAACGGCCGCTTTTCGCAAAAACCCTTGCCGAACAGCAGCTTTGACGCTTTCTGCCCCCACCCCGCCGCCGTGAATTGCGCGTGCAGCCCCGCCCGGCCGCCTACGCCGTCCGCCGCCCCGCCTCACGGCGGCTCCGGACGAACTCGGCGATCATCGGGATCAGCGAGACGAAGATGATCGCCAGAACCACCACGGAGAAGTTGTTCTTCACGAACGGGATGCCCCCGAAAAAGTACCCGGCGTACGTGAAGAGCGTCACCCAGATCAGCCCCCCCACGATGTTGTACGTCGCAAACTGCATGTACGCCATATGCCCGACCCCGGCCACGAACGGCGCGAACGTCCGCACGATGGGCACGAAGCGGGCGAACACGATCGTCTTGCCGCCGTGCTTCTCGTAGAAAGCATGCGTGCGGTCGATATGCTCCCGGCGGATGAAGCGGCGCGGCTTGCTCAGAATCAGCTCGCCGGTCGTCTTGCCGATGGTATAGTTGAGCGCGTCGCCGGCCACGGCCGCCGCGAAAAGCAGCAGCACGAGCGCATGCACGTTCAGCACCGTAGTAGCCGCCAGCGCCCCGGCGGCGAACAGCAGCGAGTCCCCCGGCAGAAACGGCGTCACCACGAGGCCCGTTTCGCAAAAGATGATGAGGAACAGCACCGCGTACGTCCACGTCCCGTAATCGGCGACGATGGCCCCGAGATGCTTGTCGAGGTGGAGAAACAAATCAACGAGCTGCTGCAACAATTCCATGGGCGCGGCGGCGTTATGTAAGCGGGACGGGCCTAAGCCCGCGCCTCATACGCAGCCCGACGCCCCAGGTGCCGAAGGCGGGCACATTTTGTAGAGGCGCAGGTATCATCCGGAACGGATCCTCTATGAAGATATTTCTTATTCCGGGCTATGTTACGCAAACGTGGAACTTAGCCCTATGCACGCGTTGTTTCAGCGTCAGCAAGGCGATTCGGCGGCGCGCCGTGCAGAAACACGCCTGAAGCGCTTGATTTAGCGATTGATTTACGTAAGCTATAGCCCGTCAGGCCGACGGACTCGAATCGGGAGGCGGCTACTCAAACCCGCCGCGTTCCCACAACCACAACCAGGTGACGGCATATGATCGGTAATATCGGAATGGGGGAGCTGCTCCTCATCTTCCTCGCCATTCTCCTCATCTTCGGCGCCAAGCGCATCCCGGAGATTGCGCGCGGGATGGGCAAGGGCATTCGTGAGTTCAAGGATGCCACCAAGGATATCAAGCGCGAAATGAACTTCGACGACCAGCCCAACTACCGCATCGAGCCGCCGCACTACGGCGCGCCGGCGCCGCGCCCGCCCGAGCAGTACGGGGCTATGCCCGCCGCCGATCCGTATGCCGCCCCGCAGCAGCAGGCGCCTCCGGCCGCCGCGCCGCAGCCGGTCAACCCCGACCCGGCCGCCAAGCAGTACTAAGCCCCCGGGGCCTACGCCCTTCGAAGCCCTCGGCGCCGCGGCGCCGGGGGCTTTTCCGCATCAAGCGTGGACGCGCCGCCCCGCGCGCAGGCGCAGCAAGGAGTTTTCCTCCAGCAGCAGCGCCGGTTCGCTGCGCGCGAGCGCGTGCATGAACGCTTCGCCCGCCTCCGGCGTCACGACGATGTGGCGTTTGCCCCGGCGGCCCCGGTAGTCGAGGCGCAGGCGCGAAGCGTCGAGGCGGCCGCTCCGCGAGACGAGCGGCTGCACGCGCTCGATCTCGTGCAGGCCCACGCTCCACGTCAGCAGCGAGCCGATGCGCGCCGTCAGCCGGCCCTCGCCGATCTCGTAGCGCACGCCGGGGTACAGAATGGCCAGCGGCACGTACCCCACCATCAAAATGGCCCCGGCCACCAGGAAGGCAAACGGCGACCTGCTTTGCGCCAACGTGTACCCTGCCAGCAGCAACATGTTGGCGGCGGCGACGCCGTAGACAAACCGGGAGCCCCCGTCCAGCCGCGATTTAAACGTTGTCATAAGCCATCTCCCGCCGGACGAGCGGCCCGGCGGCCCCGGACGTGTGCGGCGGGCCGCGCGCCGTAAGCGCTTTTTCGGCGGCGTGCTCGGGCGTGAGCGCTGCGCCGGGTAATAGCGTAGGGCATGCGCACGTTTTGCGCAATAGCCTATTGGCGCATTTCTCAAGCTTCCGCGCGCGGGGTCGCCCGAATCATCACTTTATCGACCCGGTTGCCGTCCATGTCCACCACCTCGATATGAAACCGGTCCCAGTCGAACGCCTCGGCGACGCTAGGGATGCGGCCCAGGTGGGTCACGACGAAGCCGCCGAGCGTGCGGAAGCTGCCGTTATCCTCGTTCGGCAACGACTTAATGTCGAAGGCGTCCTTAAACTCGTCGATCAGCAGCATCCCATCGACCAGGTACGAGCCGTCCTCCCGCCCGATGATGGCAGGCTCGGCGGTTTCGCCCACCCACGGGATGTCGCCGACGATGGCTTCGAGGATGTCGTCGAGCGTGACGAGGCCCGCGATGCCGCCGTACTCGTCCACGACAAGCGCCAGGTGGACGCCGCTGCTGCGGAACAGCTCCAGCACGCGTAGGGCGCTGACGCTGTCGGGGAGGAAATGCGGGTGCCGCAGCACCGCCAGAATGTCCACATGCTCTGCTTGCAGCGACTGCGCGAGGATGTCCTTGACGTGGATGAAGCCGAGGACGTTGTCCAGCCCCCCTTCGCATACGATGAAGCGGGCGTGCGTCTGCCCGCCGAGCTTCTGCCGGTTGATCTCGACCGGGTCCTGCACGTCGAGCGCCACGATCTCGACGCGCGGGGTCATCAGCTCGCCGGCCGTCTGGTCGGCGAAGCGGAAGACGCGCTCCACCAGGTCCTGCTCCTCTTCGGCAAAGACGCCGGCGCGGGTGCCCTGCTCGATGAGCAGGCTCACCTCCTCCTCGGTCACGGGCTCCTCGGCGTACGTTTTCAGGCGCAGCAAGTGCAGCACGAAGTCCGTCGTCATGCCGAGCAGGTGCACCAGCGGGGCCATCACGATGGAGAGGATGCGCATGGGGCGGGCCATGGCGCTTGCAATGCGCTCGGGGCTGTGCATGCCGATGCGCTTGGGAACCAGCTCGCCCACGATCAGCGAAAGAAACGTGATCGACATGACGACCAGCCCCAGGGCGAGCGCGTCGGCGTAAGGCTCCAGAGGGCCGTAGGTTCGCAGCGCAAGCGCGAGCTGGTCGGAGACGTTCGCGCCGCCGTAGGCGCCTGCGAAGATGCCCACGAGCGTAATGCCGATCTGGACCGTCGAGAGGAAGCGGTTGGGATGGTTCGCCAGTTCGAGGGCGGCCCGGGCGCGGTGGTCGCCTTCCTCGGCGCGGCTGAGCAGCCGCGCCTTGCGCGCCGAGACAATCGCGATCTCGGACATAGCCAGCACGCCGTTGACGACGATCAGGGCAAAGATGATGACGATCTCGAAGATGACGTCGGACATCAGGCGCGATGTTCTGGATGCTCTTCGTTGGCCTGCACGTCGCCCACCGGCGTAGGCGTCGCAGCGTCCTGAAAATACGGCTCAGGCGGGGGCGGCGTTTCGAGCGGCGAAGAAGGGGCCGCCGGCTTCGGGAACAGCAGCGAGGCGCCCGCCGCGATGCTCAGCACGATGGCGATCACGCCCAGCGACAGGCTGATCGGCAGGTGGTAAACCTCGGCCAGCAGCATCTTCACGCCCACGAACACCAGCACAATGGAAAGGCCCACCTTCAGGTAATGGAATTTCTCGATGACGCCCGCCAGCAGAAAGTATAGGGCGCGCAGCCCCAGAATGGCGAATACGTTCGAGGTGTACACGATGAACGTGTCTTGGGTGACGGCAAAGACGGCCGGAATAGAGTCCACGGCAAAAATGAGGTCGGTCGTCTCGACCATGAGCAGCACTACGAACAGCGGCGTCACGGCCCACGGCAGCTTGCCCCCGGACTCGTTGGGCTCGCGCACGATGAAGCGCTGGCCGTGGTAGTAATGCGTTACGCGGACGAACCGGCGCAGCAGCTTCAGCACGGGGTTGGCTTCGGGCTCGATGTGGTCGTCCTGGTGGAACAGCATCCGAATGCCGGTGATGACCAGGAAGCCGCCGAACACGTACATGATCCAGCCGAAGCGGCTGATCAGGAAAGCGCCCGCCCCGATCATGAAGCCGCGCATCAAGAGCGCCCCCAGGATGCCCCAGAACAGCACCCGGTGCTGGTACTTGGGCGGCACCTTGAAGTACGAGAAGATCAGGACGAAGACGAAGATATTGTCCACCGAGAGCGCCTTCTCGATGAGATACCCCGTCAGAAACTCAAGGCCCTGCCGAGGCCCTTCGATCCGGTACAGGCCGTAGCAAAACGCGAGAGCCAGCGCGACCCACGCCAGGCTGGTCAGGGCCGCCTCTCGAATGGAAATCTGGTGGGCGTTGCGATGAAACACCCCCAGATCGAGGGCCAGCATCGCCAGCACAAAGGCATTGAAGCCTACCCATAACCAGATCCCTTCCTCCAAAATAACCTCCCAGCGCATGTATCGGCGGAGACCGGAAAACGGTCGGCGTACCTAGAGGTTCCTACGCCCTCCCAAAGCGACGCCGCGCGTGCGGCAAATGCCTTACGGCGCTTGAGCAGGCCGGGAGTCGTGCAGCGCCTCCGAACCCTCACGGCAGGCAACCAAATTAATTGCAATAACGGATTTTTGGACCTTTTATCCTTCTTTGCCTTGCCTTACAACTTCTTTGCGGCGCGCATTAACGGATCATTTTTACTTTGCGGCGTTGTCTCTCTGTAGCGCGCCGGAACGGCCACGCGCTGCGGCGGCAAAACCCCGGGGCCTATGCCCCAAACCTGCACGAGGCCCCCATGAGCCAACTGACGCGCATGCTCGCTGCGGCGGCCCTCCGCCGCCAGAATCGCCATGACGTTCCGGGGCGCCCGGCAGACGTGGAGGAGGTCGAAGCGCTCTCGGCGTACATGAAGATGAAGTACGTCTGCCCCACCCTTACGCGCCGCCCCGAGCTTGCCAACTGAGCCGGGTCGCCGGCGCCGTCCGGGCCTGTGGTAACACCCTCGGGAAGCATGTAATAACCGTGTCAAGCCGACGCCGGGGAGCGCTTCGGCGGGGACCCTCAAGCCCTTGCTGCGTACACGCATACGGACCTCGCCGAGAGCGAGTCGCCCGGAAGACAGCGTTAACAAACAGTTGGGGTAATCCAATGAAACTAGAGACGTTGCAGGAGCTCTACGTCGAGCAACTCAAGGACCTGTACAGCGCCGAGAACCAGCTCATCGCGGGCTTGGAGCAAATGATCGAGAAGGCCACCCACCCGGAACTCAAGCGTGCGTTTGAGACCCATCTGGGCGAGACGAAGGACCAGATCAAGCACCTGGAGATGGTCTTCAAGAACCTCGGCGAGAAGCCGACCGGCGAAACCTGCAAGGCCATGGAGGGCCTGATCAAGGAGGCCAAGCACCACCTTTCGCAGAAGGCCGAGCCGGACGTGCGCGACGCCAGCATGATCGCCATGGCGCAGCGCATCGAGCACTACGAGATCGCCGGCTACGGCACCGTGTGCTCCTACGCCGACCTGCTGGGCCGCTCGGACGACAAGCAGCTCCTCGGCAAGATCCTCGACCAGGAGAAAAAGACCGACTCGCTCCTGACCGACCTTGCGGAGAACGTCGTGAACCTGCACGCCGCCGGCCAGGGCGCGGGCAGCGCCTCGCAGGGCGTTACGGATCACGCCGGCCGCCGCGCCGCCTACAGCGATACGCCGTTCGCCACGGACGAAGTGGGCTCGACCGGCGAGACGCAGCACGAGGGCAAGAGCGCCGCGTACAAGGGCGGCGAGCGCCCCTCCTGACCCGGCCTTGTTTTCCTTCCGGAAAGGCTGCCTGCATCTGCGGGCAGCCTTTCTTTTTGCGCCTTGCCCAAGGAAATTCCCGGGCCCCTCTCAAAAAAATCCGAGAGGCGCTTAAGCCCGAAGGAGGCGCCGGCGATACTTCGGGAAGCCTGCTTGCGGGGGCTCCATCCCTTCAAAACAGGCGTGGTTCGCCCTGTTCCGTTGTATTCACCCTACTCCGACGGCAATGTGCTACCCGATCACGATGTGCTGGCTGTGCGCGCACGCGCCTGCGAACGAAGCCAAACCTTCCTGCTGCAAAGCCTTCCCCGATGAAATCCCGGCGGGCATCCTCTCCGGCGAGGTAGATCACCGCCGCCCCCTCGCCGAGGACGGCGGGATCATCTTCCAGAGCATCGAGGCGCGCGGCGAAGCGTTCATCAACACGACCTATGCGGAAGCGGCGCTGGCGTTTTAAAATATATAAACATATAAGAAACACATATTGAATCCCCGGCGTACAACGCGCATCAACCTGCTTGATGGAGGCGCGAAGACGTGGGCGAAGCAATCGACGTGCAGACGCGGGGCGACCGGCCGCGCTGCCTTACCCTGCATGGGCGCCGTTGCAAGGTGCTCGACACCATCGACTACTGGGTCATTCAGGGCCAGTGGTGGGGCCGGCCCGAGCGGCGCGTGTATTTCCGCGTCGTCACCGAGGGCGGCGTGCTGGACATGTACCGCTCCGACGGCGCCTGGCGTCTGGATCGGGTGCTGAGCTGACGGCGCGGGCAAGCGTACAGGCCGCCCTCAGGCGCGGCCGGCAGAGCGGGCGCTGAAGTGCAGAAGCGCGGCGCGCACCTGCCCGGTTTCGCCGGCGTCTTCGAGCCACCCGTCGAGTTCGCGGGCAAGGTCCGGCTCGTCGCCGGGGGCCGCAAGCGCCACTACGGGCGTGCGGCGGCTGAACGGCTTCGTGCGGATTACGCGGACGATATTGACCCCTGCGTAGCGGCTCGGCAACGCCAGAGAGGTCAGGATGAGCTTGTACCGGAACTCGCTCAGCAGCAACAAGGCAAGGGAAACCGACGAGGCAAGGTGCACCTCGTATTCCTCATCCAGCACGGAATGCATGCGCCGCAAGGCGGCGCTGTCGGCGTCGATGACGAGCACGCGGGGCTTGAGATGAGTGTGTTGCGAAGCCGCTTCCATCGTTTCACTTCCTCCGTCGTTTGCGTGGGCAGCCCTTCGCCGCCCTTCCGCAAAATAGCGTGCAAACATTACGCCAATCCGAGCGCCGCTAAGCGCTTGGGAACCAGACGCTTCCCGGAAAGGCGTCAGGCGTTCATGAGGCGCGGGGCGGCCAGGCAGCAGCCGAAAACGAAAAGCGCCGAAGCGTAGAAGCACATGCCGATGCCGGCGTCCCAGTGCAGCAGGCCCAGGCGGCCGAGCAGGCTCCACCAGTCGTGGATGGCCGATGCGCCGCCCAAAAGGGGCAACGCCCGCGCCTGCGCATCGGCGGCGTACACGCTGATGTTGAGCAGGTTATGCCCGAGCCAGAACAGCGAAAGCTGCGCTCCCAGCGTATAGTCGTTGAGCACGAAGTTCCAGACGAGCAGCCCCGGCAGCAGCATCTGCATGAGGGTTCCGCCGAACATGTACAGAAAATCCCCGAAGAAGCGGAAGAAAAAGTGTCCGGCTTCGTGGATAATCAGGTCCGCATGGTCCAGCAACGTGTACTCGCCGTGGCGGAGTGCGAAGTACGCGCACAGCGGCGCCAGCGCGATGGAGCCGAGCCAGGGGCGCAGCGCCTGCCGGAGAGGAAACGTGTGAACGGCGGCCCGCATGGGGATTCCGAAGGGGTTGGACAAGCCGCGCGCTTGAGCGACGGCGCAACCCCATAGGTATCGGCATGCGGAGCCGAAGGTTAAACCCTGGCGCTACAGGCGCCGGACCACGACCGGAGCGGGGGCCGGCGGCCTGAGCGGCGGCTCGGCGGGGCGCACGCCCGCCTCGCGGAGCAGCGCCGCCAGCAACGCCTTGCCGGCCTCCACCGGCAGCGTCACGGGCACCCCCTCGACGTGCATGACAAGCGTTTTCTTCGTCAGCGTGAACGCTTCGATAAGGTTGTGCTGCACGCAGAGCGCGCCGAGCGATTTGATGAAACGGGCTTCCATGAGCAAGGCGGCGTTTGCGTCGCGGCGGCAGAGGGCCGGGGGGTACGTACTGCCAGAGCCGTTCTAGCCGCCGCCGCGCCCTCAAGATCCGCTGGGCGGCGCCGAACAAGCCGGTTATCGCATGGATTTCCCGTTTCCGGAGCGTCTCAAAAAAATTGCGGCGCGGCGCTTAATATTGCGCCCGAGGCGGCGATACCCTTACTGGCGCGCAGGGCGTTGCAGCCCCCCTGCGCCGCCCGGCCTTGGTGTCCACTTCCACCGAGGCCCCCACCGCAGCCCCCCGCGACCACTTCCGCCGGGGGCTGCTTCTTTTTGGGGGCGCCCTCAGAAAAGGCGCTCGGGCGGAACCCCCGCCAGAAGCGGCAAAGCGGCGTCCTTCTCCGAGACGCGCGCCTCCTCCGGCAGCGGCCAGTCGATGCCGAGCGCCGGATCGTCCCAGCGGATGCCGGCTTCGGCGGCGGCGTCGTAGTAGTCGGTGCATTTGTAATGGAAGACCGCCTCCGCGCTGAGCGCCTGGAAGCCGTGCGCGAAGCCCGGCGGCGCGTAGAGCTGATGGCCGTTCTCCGCCGAGAGGCGCCGCCCGATCCAGCGCCCGAACGTAGCCGAGGCGCGGCGCAGATCCACCACCACGTCGTAGACCTCGCCGCGAAGCACCGAGACGAGCTTACCCTGGGCGCGGGGCGATTGCTGGTAGTGCAGCCCCCGCACCACGCCCCGACGCGAAGAGGAAAGGTTGTCCTGCACGAACGCCGCCGCGACGCCGGCGGCGCGGTAGCGCTCGGCCTGCCACAACTCGGCGAACCACCCCCGCTCGTCGGCGAAGCGGCGCGGCTCGAAGAGCAACAGGCCCTCCAGGGGCAGCGGGGTGCATTTCATACGGCGCCCTCCACGGCCAGCATACGCAGGTACTCGCCGTAAGAGCTTTTCCCGAGGCGCCCTGCGAGCGCGAGCAGTTGCTCGCCGTCGATCCAGCCTTTGCGCCAGGCCACCTCCTCGGGGCAGCCCACCTTGAGGCCCTGGCGCTCCTCGATGGTCTGGATGAACACCGACGCCTGCTGAAACGACTCGTGCGTGCCCGTATCCAGCCACGCCATCCCGCGCTGCAACAGATCGACGGTAAGGGCGCCCTCGGCCAGGTAGGCGCGGTTCACGTCCGTGATTTCCAGCTCGCCGCGCGCCGAGGGGCGCACGCTCCGGGCCACCTCCACCACGTCGGCGTCGTAGAAGTACAGCCCCGTCACGGCATAGCGCGAGCGCGGCGCCGCCGGCTTCTCCTCGATGCTCAGCACGCGCCCCGCCGCGTCGAACTCGACGACGCCGTAGCGCTCGGGGTCTTTGACCGGGTAGCCGAAGACGAGGGCGCCGCGCGTGAGGGCGGCCGCGCGCTCGAACTTCTCGCCCAGCCCGGCGCCGTAGTAGATGTTGTCCCCGAGGATGAGCGCGGCGCCCTCGCCGTCGAGGAACGAGGCGCCGATCAGAAATGCCTGCGCGATGCCCTCCGGGGCCGGCTGCGCGGCGTAGGCAAAGCGCACGCCCCACGCGGCGCCGTCGCCGAGCAGTTCCCGGAAGCGCGGCAGATCGTGAGGCGTCGAGATGAGGAGGATTTCGCGGATGCCCGCCAGCATCAAGCTCGAAATGGGGTAATACACCATCGGCTTGTCATAAACCGGCAAAAGCTGCTTGCTGATGACAGCCGTAGCGGGCAGCAGGCGCGTGCCTGCGCCGCCTGCCAGAACGATTCCCTTCATGAAAGGCGCTCCTGGATGTGAGAGCGCCAAGCTAAAGCATCCGGGCGCGCCTCACAACGCGGCGGCCGAAGGGGCCAGGCGCTTCAGGAGCGGATGTACTTCGGGTCGGAGGATTCGGCTTCCTTGTAGAGACCGTAGCCGAGGGCGAGGTCGCGCACGTAGTCGTACATCGCCAGCGAAAGGTAGCTCCAGACCTGCTGCCGGGTGAGCTGGTGCGCCCGGCCCTCTACGTACAGCACCACCTTTTCGCCCAGGAGGTCGTACCTGTCGGCGTAGTGATGCCGGACCGCCACGTCCAGAAAATCCTGTAGGTTCTGCCCCTTCAGTTCCACCATGACCGTTTGCCTCGTTCAGGGTCCGGCGGCGCGGATGCGCACCTGCTGACTGAGAGGATAAAGCGCCTCAGAGGAAGGATGAAAGCCCTTTTTTAGAATATTTTATGGATTCCAAGCGCTGCTCCGGGCGCTTCAGGCGCCCGCCGTTGCGCCGGCGGCGTCGCCCGTTCCGGAGGCCGCATCGTAGGAGGTTTGCATGTACCAGCTCAGCAGCCCGCGCAGGAACATGGCCGCCTCGTCGTGCGGAAAGAAAAACTCGGCGCTGCCCTCGCGGATCTGCACCCCGCTGTCGAGAAAGCGGTAGTCGTCGATGATGCGCCGGCTGCTGGCAAGGTGAAGCAGGTCCACGACGTTCATAGCGGCGAAGTCATTCACGTTCCAGCAGAGAGTGGGCTCAGGCGTCGGGGGATGCTTCAGGGGTATCGGCGGCGGGGTGCAACTTCCAATCCGTTCTCCAAAACTTCAAACAAAACGCCCGAAGCGTGCCGCTGCGCTCCTGCCGGTGGGCGCGCGGCTAGAAAAAGGGAACGCGGCGTCTTTCATTTTTCGCAGCGGACGCGGAAAAATTTTCCGCCGGGCGTCCCGGAGGCGCCGGAGCCAGGATGCGCCGCATTTTTGCGCCGCCGAAGGGCCGCGCCGGTGGTTATTTTTAGCTGCGCGGCGCGCTGCTGCGCCTGCCGATAGACTTTGCCCGATGAAGCGTCTTCCTTTCGTCTTGCTGCTCTTGCTGGCGGCCTGCACCAACCGGCCGCAGCCCGACGCCGAGGCTCCCCGCTACCGCAACATGGACCTGAGCGTAGAGTTCGTGGGCAAGGAGGCGTGCCGCGGGTGCCACCCGGACAAGTACGCGAGTTATGTGCAGTCCGAAATGGGCCGCTCGTTCAAACGCGCCACGTTCTCCAACAGCGACGCCCGGTGGGACGGCGCCGCGCCCGTCTACGACGCCGCCTCGGACCTCTACTACCAGCCGTTCCGCCGGGGCGAGGCGCTGTTCGTCAAGGAATACCGCCTCAGCGGCCGCGACACCGTGCACGCGCGCACCGAGCGCATCGACTACATCGTCGGCTCGGGGCAACATACCAACTCCCACATGTACGACGTAAACGGCTACGTCTACCAGATCCCGATGACGTGGTACGTGCAGAAGCAGCGGTGGGACTTGCCGCCCGGCTTTCACGCCGGCAACAACACCCGCTTCGACCGCGCGATCCAACTGGAGTGCATGACATGCCACAACGCGCGCCCTACCTATGTGGCCGGCTCGGAGAACCGGTTTACGCACATCCCTAACGGCATCGACTGCGAGAGCTGCCACGGGCCGGGCGCGCTGCACGTGCGCGAGAAAGGCGCCGGCGAGATCGTCGATACGTCGCAGGCTCCGGACTACTCCATCGTCAACCCCCGGCGGCTGCCCGTCGAGCGGCAGTTCGACATCTGCCAGCGCTGCCATATGCAGGGCGCGGCCGTGCTCGCCGACGACAAGACCTTCCTGGACTTCCGGCCGGGCGGCAATCTGGACGCTTTCACGAACGTGTACTGGCCCCGCGACGCCGACAGCGTGCGCCAGTTCATCATGGCCTCGCACCCGGACCGCCTCAAGATGAGCCCCTGCTTCAAAGCGACGTGGGCCAGGGAGGGCGCCGCCGGAGCCATGACGTGCATCACCTGCCACGACCCGCACGTAAGCGTCAAGCAGCGCGGCGCGGACGCCTACAACCAACCGTGCCGCACCTGCCACACGCCTCCGCGCGGCGATGTGTGCGCCGAGGAGCCGGCCGTGCGCGCCCGCAACGGCGACAACTGTTTTGCCTGCCACATGCCCACCTCGGGCTCGTCGGACATCCCCCACGTCCAGATCACCGACCACTACATCCGCAAGCCCGACCGCCAGGCGCCGCCCGAGGCCACGCCGGCGCTTCAGAAGTTCTACGGCATGGCAAGCCTCATCAACAAGGCGCCTACCGCCAAGGACATGGCCGACGGCTACCTGACCTACTACGAGCAGTTCAAGCCCAAAGCCTACTACCTCGACTCGGCGGCCGTCTACCTCGAACGCGCCCGGCGCCAGGAAGCCTCCCGGGCCTCGCTTCCCGACTCGTGGGTGCGCCTGTGGTTTTTGCAGGGCGACTACCGAGCCATTACGTCGTACGCCGCCACGGCGTCGCCGGAACGCCTTCAGCCCTGGACGCGCTATCGCATCGGCGAGGCGTTCCTGAAGCAGGGCGACGCCGCCGGGGCCGTTCCGTGGCTGGAGGCCGCCGCCGCCGGGGCGCCGCAGCACTTGCGCTTCAAGAGCCGCCTGGCCTACGCCTACGCCGGCCGCCGCGAGCCCGAGCGCGCGCTGGCCTTGCAAAACGAAATCCTGGCGCTCAACCCCAAGTTCTGGCTGGCCTACAACGACCGCGGCTACCTCCGGGCGCTCAGCGGCGACCTCGACGCGGCGCGCATGGACTTCCGGCAGGCCCTCGGCCTCAACCCGGACGAGGAGCAGACGCTGGCGAACCTCGCCTCGCTGTACCTGAACACCGGGCGCAAACAGGAGGCTCGCCCCCATGCCAGGCGCCTGTTGGAGCTGGCGCCGCAGAATGCCCAGTACCGCGAGCTATGGCGCCTGGTGCAGTGAGCGCCTAGGCCGGGTGGCTTTTGCGCGCGTACTCCTGCCGCACCGTGTCGAGCATGGCTTGCAGCCCCCGGAGGTGGACCTGCTCGCCGGCTACGAGGCTTGCCGAGGCGTGGGGGTCCTGCTTGAGGCGGCGCACGTACTCCTGCTGCCAGCGCACGGCTTCCTCCCAGCGGCGCACCTGCTCGGCAAGCCGCTTCACTTCGGCGGGGGAGGCTGGTTTTCCAGGATTCACTACGGTGCGCGCCGGAGGCTCGTTCGTGGGGGGCGCCCTCGCCGCAACAAACGCCGCGCCGAAGCACATCCGGCATAAAATACGCCTCCCTCCCCTGCCTCCGGCTGCCTCCGTCCGAAATGAGGCGCGCGCGCCGCTACCCCCGCAGGGCGGCGGGGTGCGCCGGCCCGGTCTCCGGGGCGGCGCCCTCGCGCAGGCGCCGCAGCTTGCGGTGCAGCGCCGTAGTGCGCTGCAACTGCTGGATGAACGCCTCCAGCGGCGCCCGCTCGTCGTGGAAGGTCGCCAGCAGGCGCAGGCGCTCCTCGGCGTAGCGGCTGTGCAAATCGATGTACGCCTCGGCGGAAGCGTCCGACGGAGGCCACGCCTCGGGCGCGCCGCGCTCCGCAAAGGGGCCTTCCCCGGTCAGGCCGTCCCCGGTCACGCCCTCGGCCCAATGGGCGCGGGCTTCCGCGGCCTCCCGGCGCAAGGGGCTCCAGTAGGGGCTCGGAGGCGCAGCGTCTTCCCGCCTGTATGGCATCGTTGCGGCATGATGGGCGGCTCCGGCAACAGGGGGCCGGCCGGCGCCGGATGAAACGAGAGGCTGCGCGCGGCGCACCGGCTCGGGCGCGAGGCGGAGCAGACCGCCGCCCCGCGAAGCGGGCGCGCCGCCTCAATTTGCGCATACCCTCCCGGTGATGCAAGGGCTTCCGCAAGTTTGTTTCGCGGCGGGCGCCTGCTCCGGCAGAAGCGCCCTTAACGAGGCAGGCGCCGCCGGAGAAGCGCAAAACTAAGGCTTCAAGCGCGAAACATAGAGAAATGGCAAGGAAAAGGAGCGATACGACCGTTTTATCACATCCCAGAGAGAACCCGGAGAGGGGCTGCCCGTTTTACTAGACCAAGCTGCAACTATGCTCAATAATCATTTGTAGTTCATAGACGCACCTTCCCTCACCGAACACTTTCTAGCCCCCACATCCCTATGCAAGAACACCAGAACGAAAGCGCCTCGACTCCCCAGGAAAAGGTCGTTGTCGTTTCGGTTGCCCCTACATCCGGGGAGGCGGCGCCGCGCAGCGTGGCCTGGGCGGCCGTGGTCACGTTTTTCGTGTTCATCCTACTCATGGCGACCGGCGGCCGACTGGACTCGCTGGCAGGCAACCTGCTCCGCAAGGTGACGACCGATTTGCCGGAGCGCAACCCCATCGAAGACCTGGCCGAAGCCGCCGCCGGCAAAAGCCTCGTCGCCTCCGGCGTCACCTTCGAGAGCCTCGATTTGCATCCGGATCTGCTCTACCAGCCTTATCTGGGAGGCGACCTCCTGACGGACGGCAGCGCGGGGCGCGCCGACCTTATCCGCAAGTTCCGCGACTTCCTGGGCACGTACGAGCAGCGCCAGGGCGTCGATGACAACTTTACCATTCGCCTGCTCGATGGACGCACCGGCGAGACGCTCGAAGTCTCCGAACTCGAAGCCCTGCGCGCGCAGTACCAGCGCCTCGGGCAGGCCAACTGGGACGACGTGGACCGCCAGCGCCGCCACGAAACCAGCCGTCTCATCGGCGCCTATACCGGCCGGGGCTACCCCAAGAGCGCCCTCGTGGTGCGCTGGGGCCGCGCCGACCAGGTGCGCGAAGCCCGCGCGACCGAACTGCCGACCATCGAGTACGAGATCCGGCTGGCGCGCCGCCTCGGCCTGAGCCTGCTTGCCACCGAGATCGGCACCGTCGAGACGTTCAACCAGGACCGCCTCATCTCGACGGTAGGGGCGCGCAGCCGCTACCAGATGATGCCTTACATCCTGGAGCAGAGCGGCATCAACCGCTATGCGCTTGCTACGGCCGGCGGCGCGAGCGTAAGCGTTTCCGAAGAGTGGCACCCGCTGCTCACCATGGAGCACTCGTTCGTCACGGTGAAGAGCTACGCTAACGCAGTCGGGCATGAGATCCCCGGCATCTCGGCCTATCACACCGGTCCGGGCAACATCTTCGCCGTCTACCGGCAGTTCATTACGGCGCAGCCCGCGGCCGCCGCCTCCGGCTCGGTCGTGGATGCGTACATGTGGGCCGTTACGGACGGCTACGACCAGGTGTCGGCCAACAGCAGCTTCAAGACGTACTCGCGCGGCTACGTGGCGAGCGCCTACGGAGCGCTTCAGGCAACCGACAAGGAGCCGCTTCAGCCGGAGAAAACGCTGCGCACCGAGCGCGTGCAGGTCAAGCCGGGGGCGGAGCTGCTGCTGAGCCGCGCCCTTGCCGCCCTCGCGGAGCGCCGCCCCGCGCTGCGCGGCCTGGAGCCGGGCGAGAGCCTGTATGCGGCCTTCGTGCGCATGAACCCGCACATCACCCTGCCGGCGCCCGACGCCTCGAGCGTGGTGGCGCCGCAGGCGGATGTGCGCTTCGTGAGCGAGGTCGGCGGCAAGGCGGTGCGCTTCTTCCTGCCGCTGGGCGCCTCGGAGGCGCTCGCGCAGGCCGGGCTCGATGCGCTCGACCCGAACGCGCGCTTCGCCTACGACGAAACCACCTACGCCGACCCCAACCGCGCCGACAAAACCGAGGCCGACCGCGCCTATGATGCGCTCGTGGCGGACATCGCCGACTTCGGCTTCACGGCCGAGAACAAGGCGCGCCTGCTCGACCTGAAGGCGCAGTTCGAGACGCTCGCGGCGCAGCAGCCCACGCGCTACCGGCAGATGCAGCTCGAAATCATCCGCACCCACGCCGGCATCTGGGCCACCTCGTCCTGGGACCGCCTGGCCGAGGCGGCCGGCGCCGTCAAGGGCATGCGCAAGGCTCCGGCGGCGCTCGGCTCGTAGCCTCCACGCCGGCTCCATGCACGATGCGCCCGGGCGGCGCGGCTCCTTCGCCGCGACCGCTCGGGCGCACTTCGTTACGGACCGGGTACATCGTGCGCCCCTTGCAACCCGCCGAAGCGAACGGGCGTATGGAAACGTCCCGGCCGCGGATTGCTCCGCCCCGGTCACCCGCTAACTTCCGGACATGTACGCCCATGAAAGACGTTGACGCGGGCCGGCTCGACGTGAGGCTCCTGCACGACCTGGCCTTTTTATACCTGGAGCTTGCGCACGGCGCCGACCACGACCTCGACTACCGGGAGCAGCGCACCATTGCGGCCAAGCTGCGCCAGTGGCAGCCTTACAAAAACCCCAAGCTGATCGACCACGTCATCCGCGAAGCCACCCTTTCGTACCTCGAAAAGCCCTCCGACGCGCAGATGGACGCCCTGATCGATAAACTGGCGAAAGCGCTTCCGGAAGCGCTCCGCGAGCACATCATCAGCGACCTGAAGGAGATTGCGCAGGCCGACGGCGAGGTGCTCGCCGCCGAGGAGCGGTTCATCGGGCGGATTGCGCGCGTCTGGGGCGACTCCTGAACCGGAGGGCTTACAGGGCGCGCACGCGGATGTTCTTGAACTCCATGCGATGCCCGTGCCCGAGGAAGCCGATGCGCCCGGAAGGGTTGAGCAGGCCGGGATGCTCCTTGCCGTCCACCGTCGTAGGCCGCGCGGCCTGCTCGATGTCGGCGTCGAGGATGACCTCGCCGTTGAGGCGCACCGTGACGCGGCGCCCGCGTGCGGTGATCTCCTCGGAGTTCCACTCGCCGGCGGGCTTGAGATAGCCGCGCCGCGCCGGGGCTACGCCATACACCGACCCGTGGAACTGCCACGGCTTCAGGGATGCGTATTCGGGAGCGTAGTCGTCCAGGATCTGAATTTCCATGCCGTAGTACGCGGCGTCCTTGCCCATTTCCGCGCGGATGCCGACGCCGTTGTTGCCGCCCGGCTCGTACTTGAAGTCGAAGCGCAGCACGAAGTCGCCGTAGTCCTTCGTCGTGTAGAGGTTGCCGCCCTTGTCCTTCAGGCACACGAGACTGCCGTCCTCGACGGCGTAGCCCTCGGTGTCGCCGGTCCACCCTTCCAGGTTTCTGCCGTTGAAGAGCGACGTGAAGCCGCTCTCGACGGGCTCCTGCCCCGCGGGGCGGCTGCTTTTGCAGGCCGCGAGGCCGGCGGCCAGGGCGAGAACGAGGGCGAGGCGGCCTGCAAAGGCCAGGGCCGGGTTTTTCATGGCGAGGGGCGTTTTTCAGGAAGCGGGGCCGGTCATGGGCAGGCGGCTGCGCCAAGCTAGCCCACGGCGCGGCGGCATGCAAGCGCGGCGTCAGGGAGCAGTCGGCGGCAGGCGCACTTCCTCGGCGAGGAGCCAGCCCGCTTCCGGCTCGCGGGTCCAGAGGCGCACGTAATAGCCCCCCGAGGGTTCGGCCAGACGGCCGTAGGTGTAGGCCAGATCGACGCTGCGCGAGAGGCCGCCGCCCACGGGCTCGGCCCCCTGCCCGGCTCCGGCCGCCCGGACGGCCTCGGCCCCCGAGAGCGGCGGCGCGCCCTCGCGGTGCAGCCGCGCGTAGGGGGCTACGGCCGCGCCTGCGCCCGCGCGGTCTATCTCCAGCAGCGCTTCGAGTTCGAGGTCGAGGTCCGGGTCGGGGCCGCACACCACAGGCGCGGCGGCGACGGCATAGCGGATGCTCGTGGTGTCCGGCGGCGCGGCAAACGCGTGATCGACGACGGCATCGAGCAGGATGCGGTACGAGCTGTCGGGCTGCACCCGCCAGACCGTCAGGAAAGAGCCGGTCGTTTCGCGCCCGTCGGCCCCGCGATGCCACGACGGGCCGACGGTGTAGGCCAGGTCACGGCTGCGGGCAATGCGCAGATCCGTGGGCACGGCTGTCAGCGTGCCGCTCCAGGCGGCGCGATGCGCGGCGATCCACTCGGCCGCATGCACCGGCTGCGGTTGGAAGAGCAACCCTTCGGGGTCGAGATGCCGCAGCATCACCTCGGCCAGCGGCTCCGACGCCGCCGCGCGCGCAAAAGCCCGCTCTGCCGCCAGCACACGGTCGGCGCCTTTGGGGCGGGCTTGCTGCGCCGCCGCCGAGCCGGCAAGGCCGAGGCCGCAGACGATCATCCATACCACTGCTTTCATAATCCTACCCGATTCGTTGCACCGACGGTAAATCCGTTGGCGGCGGCGGCCATATAACCCACAGCCGCCCGGCGGCTCTCACTCCCCCGACCAACAATCTCGCCCTTATGAAAACCCGGCATACGGCTCCGGTTCCTGCGCCGGCAGCGGACCGGCGGCTTCAGGACCTGGAGAAGCTCAGCTATTACATGGACGAGGCCATCCGGATTCCGGGAATAGGCTATCGCGTCGGGTGGGACGCGGTCATTGGCCTCATCCCCGGCGCCGGCGACGCCGTGGGGCTGCTCATCTCCGCCTACATCGTGCTTCAGGCCGCCCGAATGGGGCTCCCTAAATCGACCATCTTCCGGATGCTCGGCAACGTAGGCATCGAGGCCGTCGTCGGGGCTGTTCCGCTGCTCGGCGACGTGTTCGACGCCGGCTGGAAGGCCAATCGCCGCAACATCCGCCTCGCCCGGAAGCACCTCGGGCAAGGAGCCGCACGCGCCCACAAGTCCAACGCCCTGTTCTTCTACGTCGTGATCGGCCTGTTCACGGCGTTGCTGCTGGGCGTAGGCATCGGGCTGGCGTGGCTCATCGTGGCGGCGCTCGGAGCGGCGAACCAGGCGCTCGGCTTTTAGGGCCGCCGGAAAGAATTGCCGCCGGCGCCGCAGGGAAGACGGATAAATTTCGAAATTCACTTGATTTTAGTTTTTGCCGCTCCCGCCGATACTCCGGAGAAGGGACGAGACCGGGTGGTCGTTGCAACAGAGTTTGTTACAGGCTCGTGAATCCCTGACGAGGACGCGCCGTATGCCGGGCTGACCCGGTGTGCAGGCGCGCCGTTTGCTGCGATGCCGTAAAACACCCTTGCGCGGAAAGTTATACCGAGCCCTTATGAACCCGGACCGCTCTCAAGACCTGGAGCTTCTTTGCGCCGCCCATGTGGAGTCGGTGGCGCAGATCATCGAGCGGCTGGCCCACGACGGCGACGGCGCCCTGCACCTGGACGCGCTGCCGCCGGAGCTGGCGCGCCTGACCGGTGCGCTCGGCGTGTTTGCAAAGGCGGCCGAGCAGCGCCGGAAGCTCAGCGAGACGCTCTTCCGCATCACGACGGCCATCAGCGCCGGGCATACGCTCGAACAAATGCTCGACTACGTGTACGAGCACCTGAGCGCCGTAATGCCGTACGACCGCATCGGCTTCTCGCTGCTCTCCGACGACAAAAGCGTCGTGACCGCTCACTGGTCCCGCTGCAACTACGACGTGGTGCACCTGGAGACCGGCTATGCCGCCGTCATCAAGGGCAGCAGCCTGAGCCAGATTTTGCAGACCGGAGAGCCCCGCATCCTGAACGACCTGCCGGCGTACCTGGAGGCGCGCCCGCACTCCGAATCGACGCGCCGGATCGTGGAGGAAGGCATCCGCTCGTCGCTCACGTGCCCGCTGCTCATCGACGGGCGGCCCATCGGCTTCATCTTCTTTTCGAGCCGCCGCGTGGGCGCCTACGCCGGGGAGCATATCAACATCTTCAAGCAGATCGCGGCGCAGCTTGCGGTGCTCGTCGAGCGCGGGCGCCTGGCCTCCGAGATCGCGCGCCAGAACGAGGCGCTGCGGCGCGCCGACGCGCACAAAAACCTCTTCCTCGGCAACGCCGCCCATGATTTGCGCAGCCCCATCGCCACGATCCAGATGGTGACGAAGCTGCTGCGCGCCGAGCATGCCACGCTCGACGGCGAAGTCCGGCTCTCGTTCCTCGACGACATCGAGGCGCACGCCGGGCGGTGCAAACAGCTCCTCGATGAACTGCTGGACATCTCGGCCATCGAAGCGGGGCACATCTCGATCAAGCAGGAGCCGGTCTCGTGGCGGCGCTTCATCGAGGAGACCGCGACGCGCCACCGCCGCCTGGCGATGCCCAAAGGCACCAACGTCGTGCTGGCCAACGCCCCGGATGCCATGGTGCTCATCGACCCGCTGCGCATCAGCCAGGTGCTCGACAACCTGATCTCCAACGCCGTCAAGTTCTCGCCGCCCGGCAGCGTCGTGACGGTGCGGACGACGCTGCACCCCCACTGCTTCCGCGTGGCCGTCTCGGACGAAGGGCCGGGCATCAAGCCGGAGGACCGGGAGCGGCTGTTCAAGGACTTCGAGAAGCTCTCGGCCACGCCCACCGGCGGCGAAAGCAGCACGGGCCTGGGCCTTGCCATCGCCAAGCGCATCGTGCTGGCGCACGAAGGCTCCATCGGCGTCGATTCGGCCGAGGGCCAGGGGGCGACCTTCTGGTTCTGCCTGCCGCCTACCACGGCCGCCGACGCGCCCGAGCGCCGCCGCGCCGCCGGCGTGTACGCGTGGGCGCAGGGCGCCGCCTGAGCCGGGGCCTCAGAGCGAGCGAATCTGCACGTCGCCGTAGCTGACGACGTTGCCTTCGCGGTCGAAGACGTAAAGCCGCCGTAAGCCCACGGCCCGGATCTGCGCCGCGCTGAAGCGGAACGTGTACGTGCCCGGCCGCGAAACCGTCGCCTCGCCGTCGAGCTGCTGAAAGCCCGAGCTGGGGCCGAGCGCGGCCAGCACGAGCCCGTCGCGGTAGTTCACCGTCTCGAAAACCGTCATCCGGAGCGAGAGTGAATCCGACTGCTCGGCAGGGTTCGGAAACACGGGCGAGAAGGCGATTTTGCACGTCGCGTCCGGCGTGGTGCGCCAGTCGTTCTCGTCGGCGACGCCGATGGCGCCGGCGCGGCTCGTGATGGTATAGCCGGAGGGCTGGTTCGACGCCTCGCGGGAGAACTGCGCGCCCACCGCCTCGCCGGGGGTGTAGAGCAGATCAGCCGCGCCGGCGGCGTTCGTCAGGCGCACGCGCAGCGAGTCGGCGGTGAGCATCAGCACCTCGAAGTTGATGTCGCGACTGGCCAGATCGGCCAGCACGCGCACCCCCCTGCGGGTCTGGTTCCACCGGCCGCAAAAGGCGTCGCGGCCGCGCACGTACGAGATAAAGTCGCCCTCGCGCGTAAACACATGCGTGTCGCCCGCCTGGACGATGGCCGGGTTGCTGCTTGCCCGCACGCTCCAGGCCGTGCCTTGCAGCAAATCCCACTCCACGTCGAGCGGCGGCTCGACGAAATCGGCGCGGCACCCGGCCAGGGCGAAGAGCAGGCAGGCGCAGCACAGCAGCGCGGGGTGGTTCATGGGGGGTTTAGAATGGTTCGAGCGGCATGGCGGCCACCGCGCGTTCGATGACCTCCGAGGAAAGGCCGTCGCCGCCCGCGCCGGACTCCAGGAGCACGTTCACCCGGAGCGCCTTCAGGCCGCTGATGCCTTGTAAATCGCTGATTTCCACCTCCTCGATTTCCGGCGCCAGATACCCCGCCGACTGCAAGAAGCGGATGTACTCCTCGTACTCCCATGCCTCGCGGAACTGCGAGTAGACGATGGCGATTTTGCCGGGCTGCGTCAGGCGCTCGTCGGCCCCCTTGAGCTGCGCCTTTTCGAGGCGGCGCTTCATGATTTCGTAGCGGATGTGGTGCGTGCCGTCCACGTCGAAGCGCGTCTCCGAAAGCTGGAAGCGGATCGAGAGCGGCGCGCTGTGCGCGATCACGAGCTGGGTCGTTTCGAGGGGCATTTCCATGCGCTCTTTGAGCGGCGCGGCAAGCCGGGCGATGCCGCACATCACCATGAGCTGCCAGAGCCGCAGGTTGCGCACGTAAAGCGGGTTGAACGGGATGTCCTCCACGAGCGAGGCCCCGACGTAGATCGAGAACTCGACGCCGTCGGTCTGGCGCTTCTCGAAGTAGTGCGGGAACATGGCCTGGGCGCGCGCTTCCTCGGCGTCGAGGTAGCCCGAGATGGTCTGGTTGAGCAGCGAAACGCTCTGGTCGAAGGCGCGGCACTGCCGGTAGAGGCGCCCCGACTCGACCTGGGCGTCGGCGCGGTACGCCTCGACGCGTTCGGCCACGGCGGGGCCGAAGGTCGTCAGGTGGTCGAGCAGCGGCTCGATGTGGCGGCTGATGAAGTCCTTGATGCCGGCCTCCTCGTCCGAGGAAAGGCCGTCTTCGAGCATCCGGCGGTTGGCCTCGGCCTGCGCGGCGAGGTAGTTCAGGATGGGCAGCGGCTTGGCCGTGCGCGCCAGTTGCAGAATGTCCTCGACCTCGGTAAGGTGCTCGTGCAAGTCGTGCTTGACGGCTTCGTTGCGGTGCGCGGACGAGGCGCGGATGTCGGCCACGCCGTAGAGCGGGTACACCTCGTCGAACACGATCGGCTCGGCCTCGGCGCGCAGGCCGCGGTCGTGGCGGCGGATGTAGTTGAGCGCGGCTTTGCGGAAGCGCCACTCGACGCTCGGGTGTATGGCGGTGTACTCGCTGAGGATGACCGACTGGACGCGGTAGTTCAGTTCCTCCTTGCTGCGGTTGACGGCGGCGGCGCAGAGCGGCAGCACGCGGTCCAGCAGCGCCAGGTCGCGCAGGGCCAGGGCGTTGGGCCGGGGCGACCACAGGTAGAGCAGACCCGTCAGGCTGCTGCGGTGGTTGAGCGGCGCCACGATGGCCGCGCGCACCCCGGCCCCGGCCAGCTCGCGTTCGAGATCGCCGGAGCCTTCGGCGGCCAGATCGCAGACGAGTTGGGGCTTGCCTTCGGAGAGGGCGCGCCCGATGAACGTGCCGCCGAGGCGCGCCGGGTCGAGGCGCTCGGGGCGGAACGGATCGGCGGCGCCGGCGGCCGTGCGCAGCGGGCGCAGCGTATCGCCCTGGGTGGCGGCCAACCCCAAAAACACCTCCGGCTTGCCGAGGTAATCTCGAACGCGCCCCTCGAAGATGCCGACGAGTTGGGCCAGCGCGCCGCGCTCGCCTTCGAGGAGGTCGCCCTTGAGCAGCGAAAGCGCATGCTCCTCGGTGATGTCCACGAATCGCAGCAGCTCGATGCCCTCGGCGCGGAACCCTTCGAGCGCCAGGTGCGGCGGAGCGGCGGCGCCGTTTTGCAGCGCCGCTTGCAGCGCCTCGGCCTGCGCCGCGTCGAGCGCGGGCGCCGCGCCCTGCGGCGCAAACCGCACGAGGCGAAAATCCAGCTCGGCCGCAAAGTAATGGTTAAGGCCGGTCTCCGGATCTTTCAGCGTGACGATGGGGCGCAGCGCCGGGCAGCCTTCCAGGCCATAGGCCGCCTCGGCAAGGCGGCACACGAGCGCGTACCGGCGCGCCTCGTCCAGCTCGGACCACGCCTCCCCGGAGAGCACGCCGGAGGCCGCCTCCTCGGGCGTGAGGTAGCGTTCGAGCGCCGCCGAAACGTACACGGCCTCGCGGCTGCCCGGCGCCAGGGCGATGCCCGGCGTGCTGTCGAGCAGCCCCTGCGCCAGCGGCAGGCTCAGCAGCCGCTGAAGCACCGCTTTCTGGCGGCGCGCCTCGGCCGGTTCCGCCGCGCCGCTCAGCCAGGGGTGCGCCTCGACGGTGGCCTCCAGCCACGGGGCCACCCACGCCCACTCCTCTTGCCGGGCCAAGGCCCGCCAGGCTTCCAGCGCCGGCTCTATGCTCAACGTTGCGTTTATCATCGCGTCAGGGTTAGCGCAAGGCAGCGCCGGGCATACCGGGCGCTGAGGGGTAAACGCGCCGAAGCCGCCCGTTGTTATGGGGCAGGCCGGATCGTTACCAGCGCCGGCCGGGCTAGAACTGGAAGCCGATGCCTACGTCGAGCAAGGTATCCTCTTCGGAGAACCCCACCGACGCCGTAACGGCGAACTGGTTGAACGGCGTCACCCATAGGCCCACGCCGTACCCCTGGTGCCACTTGCCGGACTTGTCGCCGGCGGCCCACACGCGCCCGTTGTCGAAAAAGCTGAACACGCCCATCTCGCCCTTGGTCAGATAGGCGTTGAACTCGGTCAGCTTGGCGCGCAGCTCTACGTTCGAGTACGTCGCGGCGCGCCCGGCGAAGCGCGTGCGGCCGTAGCCGCGCAGGTTGGACTCGCCGCCGAGCGTGTTGGCCTGGAAGAAGCTGAAGTCGCCGATGTTGCGCGCGCCGCCGAGCCGAAGCGCCAGCGTGAGCGGCGAGGGGATGAAGTACGTGTAGAAGTAGCTCAGGTCGGAGGCCAGGCGCACGTACGCCCCGTCGGCGCCTTTGACGCCCACGTTCACGCTGGCCTCGTTGCGCCACCGGGCGCCCGAGCGCGTGCCGGCGAGCGTATCGAGGCCGCTCACGTTGAACGTAGCCGCCGCCCCAACGTAGTACCGGTCGGCGAAGTCCTTCGGCGCAAACGTCGTCGGGTAGGGTCGGCCCTCGGCGTCGCGGCGCGTGTCCACCGAGGTAAACTCGAAGCGCGGCCCGAAGCCGAAGTCCGAGAACGGCAGCACCCGCTTGTAGAGGGTCGGCTGCGCCGTGAACTGCCCGAGGGCGGCCTGATAGAGGCTCCGGTCGGACTTGCGGGTTTCGTTGCCCAGGCCGTAGAAGAACCGGTAGTAGCGCTCGGCCGTGATGCGGGCGTCCATCGTACCGCTCCAGGCGCCCTTTACCTCGGGGAAGTGCCCGAAGTAGGCCGCGTTGATGCCGTTGGCGTACTCGGCATAGCTCGCCGTGACTTCATGCCGGGCGAGGTACGGCGTTTTGCGGAAACCGGGCTTGACGACCCGGAAGCCGCCGCCGACGATGAACCCCTGGTCGGAGGTGCGCCCCGCCACGATCAGCGGCGTCGTGAGGGTGCGGTCGAGGCGCCCCATGTCGTAACGGTTCACGGCCGGCTCGTCGGAGAGATGCAGGCGGGCCTCGCCGCCCTTGTAGACGGTGTTGCCCCGGCGGGTGTCGTAGAACACGGTCCGGTGCGCAGGGCCGAAGACGCGCGAGCTGTCCACCAGCACATCCTCGCCGTCGCCGCCGACGGCGCGCACGAGCAGCCCCCGGGTGGCCTCGCCGCGCACGACAAACTGGTCGGAGCCGCCGAGCCCGTAGAGCCGCAGCTCGCGCGTCTCGTCGTGGCGGAAGCGGCGGCGGTACAGCTCGCCGGTAACGTCGCCCTCCTTCTTGGTCTTGTAGACCGTCACCTCCGTCTCGCGGTTGTTCAGGCGCTCGACCTCGAAGCGCTCGTGCTTGTTGCTCCCGACGATGTCCACGACGCCGGCAAGCATCTCGTAGTACTTCTCGGCGACGCGGGTCAGCCCGTCGCGGCGAGACTTCATGTGGTCGGCAAACTCGGCGCCTTGCGCCTGGTAGACCGCCTCGGGCCAGGCCCGGAACGCCTCGTCGATCACCTCGTCGGTCAGCTCGGCGCGCATGCTGTCGGCCAGGGCAGTCCAGTCCTCGCGCGTAAGCTCCGAGAGGAAGCGGCGGTCGAGCGGCGAGCCGTTGAAATTGAGCCCGTACAGGTTGTTGATGTCGTCGTCGTAGTTGGTGAAGCGTTTGTAGGCCGTCACGCCGCTCATGCGCGCCAGCGTGGCGAGCAGGCCGTTGAACCGGAAGAAAGCGAAGTCGCGGTCGCGCGGGACGGGGCGGTAGAGCTTGCCGGGCGTGCGGTCGTACTCGGCCCAGCGCCACTGGTCGATGTGGCGGTCCCAGTCGCCGATGAGCATGTCGAGCAGGCGGGCGCGGGCGAAGGCGTGGGCGTCCACCCGGCGGTCATTGTCCTCGGCCAGCTCATCGAGCAGCTTGGTGCTGCCGATGATGTTCTCGGAAAAGCCGAAGCGCGCCTCGTCGGACTGGTCCTCGTCGGGGCGGCTCTCGAAGAGGGCCACGCTGCCGCCGAAGTCGTCGCGGTAGCGGCCCAGGCGCGCATCGGCGGGGACATAGACGACCTTGGGGGAGGTGTGGAACACGCCCACCGCCTCGGCCAGCCCCGGCACGACGAGCGCGCCGTAGGGGTGGATAGCCGAAATCTGGTCGCGCACCACGTCTTGGGCAATCGTCAGGCGCAGGTACTCGGGGACGGTCTGCGTGGGGTCCTTGTCGAGCGAGCGGAGCACATATTCGTCGCCGTCGGCGCCGCGCAGGCGCAGCGACTTCGTCTGAAGGCCGCCGCCGAGGCGCACGGGCGTCAGGCCGCCCGCCGTCCGCGAGAGGTCGATGATGGGCGCTTCGATGGGCGTCGCCCAGATTTTGCGGTAGCGGCTGCCCAGAAAGAACGACTTCAGCGGCCCGACCCGGTAGCGCTCGGCCGCCGCGACGGTGCGCGTGCCTGTGCTGGCGAACTCGTAGGGCGGAATGTCCGAGCCCACGCGCGCGTTGGCGGTAAGGTTGACCTCGCGCGCGAGGTTTTTGCGGGGCGCGCCCTCGTCCACGGCAGGCTCTCCGGCGTCGGCGGCGGCGCGCAGGCCGCGCGGCGCCTCGGGGGCTGCCTTGGCCTCGGGGGCCGCCTTGGCCCGAGGCTTCTGCTCGGGCCGGGCCTCGCCCAGGGGAGCGCCGGCCGGCGCGGCGGCTTCGAGCGCCGGCCGGGCCTCGCGCAGGCGCGTTTCGTAGAGGATGCGCCCCTCCGGGTTGCCCTCCTCGACGCCGTAGTACGTCAGCAGAATGGCGCCGTCGGCGTAGTAGCGCAGCGTGGCGAAGCCCGAATCCATCGAGGCGAAGGCCGCGCCGCCGCCCTGGCTCACGTAGCCCTGCTTGCTGCCCGAGCCGCTGACGATGTAGTGCTGGCCGCCCTCGCGGAAGTATTGCAGGTTGTGCTCGTGCCCGGCGGCGTAGACCAGGCCCGGATGCTGCTGGAACACGGCGCGCAGCTTCTGGCGGAGCTGCCGGTACTTGAGACTGGAGAAGTCCTGCGGCGTGCCCAGGTACTGCCGCGCCAGCGGCGCCGGTCTGCGCCGCGACTTGAAGCGCCCGCCGTGCTCGCCGTTGGAGTACATCGGGTGGTGACCCACCACCAGGATCTGCTTGTCCGGGTGGCGCGCCAGCGCGTTGTGCAGCTCCAGGATGAACTCGCCCTCCTGCTCGATCTCGTACTGGCCGGTGTCGCCGTAGGGCTTCACGTCCTCGAACCACCACTGCGTATCGAGCGCCAGAAGCATCAGCGAGTCGGAAAGCGGAATCTCGACGGGGCCGGGGAAGCCGCGGTCGGGCGTGAACGTGTCGCCGCGCCCGAGGTACTCCTCGACGAACAGCTCCTGGCGGCGCAGCGTTTCGCGGCTGCCGCCCATGCCGGCGCCCCCCCAGTCGTGGTTGCCCGGCACGAAGAAGATGCGCCCCTTGAACGCCTTGACGGCGTCGAGTTGGGCCGTGATGCGGTACTCGGCCTCCTCGCGCCCCGGGTGCGTGCGCGCCACCAGTCCGCTCGGGTAGATGTTGTCGCCGAGGAACACGACGGCGCTGTGCTCGCCCAGACGGCCGAGGTGATGCTGAAGCATCGTCAGGGCAGGCTCGCTGCTGTGGTGCGGCGTGCCCCCGGCGTCGCCGACCAGCACGACGGTATAGGCGAGCGTCGAGTCGGCCGGGCGGGGAGCGTCGGCCCCGAGGAGTTCGGGAATGGAAAACTGCCGCCCCGAGGCGCACCCCCCGACGGCGAGCGCTACAGCGGCCGTCAGGCACAGGGTCGCCGCCCGGAGGCTCGCTGCCGTCGCCCGGCTCTGATGAATCTGCATACGGGTAGTGATCAAAAAGGTCCTGCTGCTAAACGTTTCCGACGGTTGTTCTGCGGCTCATTCGGCGCGGCGGCGGAACAGCAGCAGCGTCGGGGGGCCGGCGGCGTCGCCTTCGTTGGCGATCCACAGGTCCCCTTCCGGCGTGAAGGCCATGCCCTCCGGCTGCGGAAACACCACCGGCGGCAGCGCCTCGACTACTTCGAGCGCCCCGGCCGGGCTGAGCCGCAGCAGGGCTTTGGCCTCGGAGGAGAGCACGAAGCGCGCCCCCGTGGCCGGGTGCGTCGCCAGGGCCGAAGGCGCAATGCCGCGCCCCTCCACCGGGTCTTCCAGCAGACGCTCCAGCCTTTCCTGCCACCGCCGTTTGCCCTCCTGCACCAGCGTCTCGTCGATGGCTTCCTCGGTCAGCACGAACAACGTGTCCAGCCGCCCGCCGCCCATGGGGTAATACACATACGCGACCCGGCTTCGTTTCCCGGAGATTTGGATATTGTTCTTACAAATGATCTCGAAGCGGCGGCCGCGCGGGTCAAACGCGAGCCCCTCGGCGTCGCAGTCGCGCAGGCCGGTGCGGAGGCGCACGGCCGCGCCGCCGGCCGGCGACTTGCCCACGAGCAGGCCGTCGCTGCGGAGCAGGTAGAGCGCCTCGCCCACGCGCGCCACGTCCTCGAAGTCGCCCGCGCCGTCGAGGACCACCTGCGCCTCCACGGCGCCCGTCTGCGCGTTGACCACATAGCCGATGCCCGCCTCGTCCTGGACGGCCACGAGCCGGTCGGCCGAGAGATAGGCCACGCCCGAGATTTCCGCGAGCGCCGCCGGCAGCGTCAGCACGCGGTCGGGGCGCCCGAAATCGTAGCCGAGCGCCCCGGCGGCGCCCGCTTCAGGCAGCGCCGGGGCCTCGCCCCGGCAGCCCCACCCTAAAAACAGCAGGACGCTGCAACAAAACCGCAAATATGGAGCTAAACAGGAGAACCTCATTCCGGAAACTCTATTCTTCGCAAGCGCCCCCGGTCCGGCGGAGCTTTTCCGCCGCCGGCCTTCACGGCCCATGCAGCTATGGCTTTAGCACTTACGGAAACGCCTCCCACCCCCGAGCTGCTCCTGCCCGAAGCGTCGGCGTACGTATACACGCTTTTTAAAGAGAAGCTCCCCCCGGACATCCTCTACCACACCTACGAGCACACCGTGGAGGTCGCGGACGCGGCCGTGCGCATCGGCAAGAAGACGCCGCTGCCCAAGGGCAAGCTGCCGCTCATCGAGCTGGCCGCGTGGTTCCATGACGCCGGCTTCACGGAGACCTACGACGGCCACGAGGAAGCCGGGGTGCGCATCGCCAACGCATACCTGCACTCGCGCGGGCTGCCCGAGCCGCAGATTCACGCGGTCGCGGCCCTCATCCGCGCCACCCGCTCTGGGCATGCCCCCCAGGACGCCGCCGAAGAAGTCCTCCACGACGCCGACCTCGTCCACACCGGCAAGAAGAACTTCTTCGAGCGCTCGGAGCGCCTGCGCCGGGAGTGGGAAACGTACCTCGGGCGCACCTTCAGCGACCAGGGGTGGACCGAACTGCAACTCGACTTCCTCAACCGCTCGCCGTTTCTGACGGCCTACGCCGCCGAGAAGTACGGCGGCCGCCGCCTCAAAAACCTGCGCCTCATCCAGCGCCGCCTCGCCGCTACGCTCGCGGCCGAGCAAGCCGCCGCCGCCCCCGGCCCGCCCGCCGAGGAGCCGGTGCTGCGCGAGGCCCCTTCGCGCGGCGTCGAGACGATGTTCCGCAGCACCTACCGCAACCACGTCAGCCTCAGTTCCATGGCCGACAGCAAGGCCAACATCATGATCAGCGTCAACGCGATCCTGATGTCGATCATCATCTCGTTCGTCTCGTCGCGCCTCCAGACGAACCCCTGGCTGATGGTGCCCTCGGCGACGCTGCTCATCACGGCCCTCGTCGCCATCGTCTACGCCATCCTGAGCGCCCGCCCCAAGGTGACCAACAAGGTCTTCACCCTGGAAGACGTGCGCCAAAACAGATCCAACATCCTCTTCTTCGGCAACTTCGTCAACATGGATCCCGCCGACTTCTCGGTCGGCATGAAAGAGCTGATGCTGGACTGGGACCGCCTCTACGACAACATGATCAGCGACATCTACTCGCTCGGGCAGGTCCTCTCGAAGAAGTACCGACTGCTCTGGATCTCGTACACCGTGTTCATGACGGGTCTGGCCCTGAGCGTGATCCTGTTCATGATTCTGTTCTTCGTGTAGGCCGCCGCCCGCCGCAAGCGGCTCCGCGCAACATGCATCTGGTGCAGCTTCTGCTTCCCTTGCAGTCCAACGACGGGCTGCCGTTTCCGCCCGAGGCGTTCGCCCGGGTGCGCGACGAGCTGATCGAGCAGTTCGGGGGCATCACATCGTACGTACGCGCTCCGGCGCGGGGGGCCTGGAAGGAGGCCGACGGCGCGCCCGCTGTCAGCGACGACATCGTGGTGTTCGAGGTGATGGCCGGCGTGCTCGACCCGGAGTGGTGGGCCGCTTACCGCGAAGCGCTCCTGGAGCGGTTCGCGCAGGAAGCCCTCGTCGTGCGCGCGTTGCCGCTCATCATGCTGTGAGGCCGTCATGAAACGCCGCCTTCTCAGCCTTGCGGCCGAGCCGCCGGCCACGCTGCGGCGCGTCGGCCTCGTGATCGGCCCCATCGTGCTGGTGCTCCTGCTCACCTACATCGCCTTCGAGGTGCGCACCCTGAGCGCGAGCGAGTCGGCCCTTGCCGAAGTCTACGAGCATCAGGTCGAGACGCTGCTTTCGTCGGTGAACCAGCACGCCTGGGACGTGACGGCCCTGTGGGCCAACGAAATCGACCGCTCGCTCACGGTGGCCGACGCCGCCTACCGCGAGGACCGGCTCTCGACGTTCGTCGAGGGGCAGCAGGGGCTGCTGGGCGTCTTCCTCTGCGACGCCTCGTTCCGCCAAGGCGCGCTTTACCTGAAGGGCGCGCCGAAAGGTCCCGTGGGGCCGTCGGTGCTGGGCAACCTGCAACTGCGGCGCGTGGCCGAGCAGCTCGGCCGCACCCGCGCCAGCGGCTACCGCAAGATCATCCCCGTCTGGATGCAGCAGGAGGCCGAAGGGGCCCGCGTGGCGCTGCTGTTCACTCCGTGGCCGCTCGACCCTTCGGCGCGCGTGGCCGGGCTCTTGCTCGACGAGGACGAGTTCATCCGCCAGGTCCTCATCCCCAAGCTCCGCGAAGTCTCGCGGGGCACGATCACGGTGGCCCTAGCCCGGCGCGACCAGGAAGGCTTCACCTTCTCGACCGGCCCGATGGACTACGACCGCACCATCCGGCAGCGCGCCGTGTGGGTGCTGCCGGACTACGTGATCGCCGTGCGCTCGCGCAACCTGGAGATCGAGCGTATCGTGAAGGGGCGCTTCTACCGCAGCCTGCTGCTGATCGGCCTGATCGCGGCTACGCTCGGCATCGGGACGTGGCAGATCTTCCGCTACGCGCAGCAGGCCGTGCGCCTGGCCCGCGTGCGCTCGGACTTCGTCTCGAACGTCTCGCACGAGCTGCGCACGCCTCTGGCGCTCATCCGGATGTACGCCGAGTCGCTGGAGCTGGGGCGCGTGCCCTCCGAGCCGCGCCGCGCCGAGTACTACCGCATCATCCGGTCGGAGGCCGAGCGCCTCTCGCGCCTGGTCAACAACATCCTCAACTTCTCGCGGCTCGACGCGGGCAAAAAGCAGTACGCCGCCGAGCCGGTCTATCTCAACGACCTCGTCGAGAAGGTGCTTCAGGCGTACCGGCAAAGCCTCGAACGCCAGGGCGCGAGCGTGCATACGCGCCTCTCCGAAGACGAGCCCGCCCTGCGCGGCGACCTCGAAGCGCTCGAAGAATGCCTCATCAACCTCATCGACAACGCCGCCAAGTACAGCCCCGAACGTAAGGCGGTGACCATCCGGACCGGCATGGTCTCCGCCGCCGAAGTGTACCTCGAAGTTGAGGACGAGGGGCCGGGCATCCCGCCGTCCGAGCAGCAGCGCATCTTCGACCAGTTCTACCGCGTCGATTCGGCCCTGGTGCACAACACGAAAGGCTCAGGGCTGGGCCTGGCAATTGTGAAAAGAACGGTCGAGGCGCACGGCGGCGCCGTCACGCTGCGCAGCAAAATGGGGGCGGGAAGCTGTTTCCGGCTTTCATTTCCGATATTAACCCCCGTCCCGGCCCCGATCCTCCTCCAACCCACCCCGGCCTCCTGAACCGGCGCCCCGATTATGCTCCGCATCCTGGTAGTCGAAGACGAACCCAACATGCAAATGGGCTTGCGGGACAACCTCGAGTTCGAAGGCTATGCCGTCGAGATCGCCGGCGACGGCGAAGCCGGCTTGCACGCGCTCGAAACGGGCTCCTTCGACGTGGCGCTGCTCGACGTGATGCTGCCGCGCCTCTCCGGCTTCGACGTGTGCCGCACCGCCCGCCAGCGCGGCATCGCTACGCCGATCATCTTCCTGACGGCCAAGGGCGAGGAGATCGACAAGGTGATCGGCCTGGAGCTGGGCGCCGACGACTACCTGACCAAGCCGTTCGGCATCCGCGAGCTGCTCGCGCGCATCAAGGCCGTCGTACGCCGCACCCACCACGACGGCGAGGCCGCCGGCCACCGCCTGCGCATCGGCCGCCTCGACATCGACCTCTACGCCTACGACGCCCGCTCGGACGATAAGCCGGTGTACTTCTCGCACCTGGAGTTCGAGGTGCTCAAAAAGCTCTACGAGTACCGGGGGCAGGTCGTCAGCCGCGACCAGCTCCTCGAAGAAGTCTGGGGTTACGAGAAAAGCAGCCCCACCACCCGCACCGTCGACAACTTCATCATGAAGCTGCGGCAAAAGCTCGAACCCGACCCCTCGGAGCCTCGCCACATTCTGACGGTGCACGGCGTCGGCTACAAGCTGATCGTATAGGCGCGCTCCTTTCACCCGCTTTCGCCCTTATCCCTATGCAACATTTCGACGTGAAGTTCGAGGCCGCGTGGCAGGTGCTCGGCGGCTCCGAGCGCTCGCAGGCGGCCGTGATGGTGGTGGCTCCCGGCGGCGCCGAGGGCGGCCCGGACAACACGCACCCCGGCGACCAGTGGCTGTACGTCGCCGCCGGCGAAGGAAAGGCCCTCGTCGGAGGGCGCGAGGCGGCGCTGCGGCCGGGCGTGCTGCTGCTCATCGAGGCCGGCGAGCCCCACGAGATCCGCTGCACCGGCCAACTGCCGCTGCGCACGCTCAACGTGTACGCGCCGCCCGTTTACGGCAAAGAGGAGGCCTAAGGCGGCCATGCAAAAGCTGCGCTGGGGCGTGCTCGGAGCCGCCCGCATCGGTTTGGAAAAGGTCATCCCGGCCATCCAGGCGAGCCGCCGGGGCGTCGTGTCGGCTCTGGCCTCGCGCGACTACGGCGGCGCCCGCC
>CBDTTW010000002.1:0-42920 GCA_965363675.1 uncultured Rhodothermaceae bacterium | reverse complement strand
CGGCAAGGTCTTCCGCTCCGAGGCGCGCCAGGGCGGCGCGCGCGGCCGCGTCGGCCTCCGCCTCGGAGGCCCCCCGGCCGCGCAGGACAAAGCCTACGTCCTCCAGCACCCGGGGGAAAAGAATCTGCTCCTCGGGGTTGGAGAACAGGATGCCTGTGCGGCGGCGCGCCTCGGCAAGCCCCGCCGCCTCGACCGGCGCCCCCCCGACGGCGATGCGGCCCGTAAACGGGATCAGGCCCACCGCCGCCAGCAGCAGCGCCGTCTTGCCGGAGCCGTTCAGCCCCATCAGGGCCGCCTTTTCGCCGGCGGCCACCGCGAAGGTGCAATCGCACAGCACGGGCGGCCCCTCGGGGGTGTAGCGCGCCGTGACCTCGCGGAACTCCAGCGCCGGGGCGTTCATAGGCGCGCTCCTGCCCGAAGCGCCAGCACGCCCAGGGGCGCGGCGGCGGCCGCGAGGGCCGCGAGGGCGTCGGCGGGCGTCCAGGGGCGGCGTGGGGGCTGATAGCCGGGCGCGAGATAGCCCCGGATCTCCATGGCGCGGCCTACGGCATCGGCGCGTTGCAGCAGGCGCGGCAGCCACACGGCGGGCAGGCCGCGCAGCAGCATCCGCCGGGCGCGCGGGCTCGGCGCGCGGACGGCGGCGGCGCGGCGCAGGGCGTGGGCCTCGCGGCGCAAGGCCGGGGCCTGATGCAACATGCTCAGGAGGATGTGGCGCGCCAGCGCGGGCAGCGGCGCCGCCCGCAGCGCCTCGGCCGCCTCGGCCGCGCCCACCGCGCGCGCGGTCACGAGGGCCGCCGCCATCGCCATCAGCGTGTGCAACCCGATCCAGCCGAGCCGCCCCGCCAAACCGGCCTCGGCGGCCTGCGGCGCCCAGAGAGCCAGGGCCGCGCCCAGGGCCGCCGCGACGCCCGCCGGCGCCGCCGCCGGCCGCGCCGCCTGCACGCCGCACACCGCCGCCCAGCCTACCAGCGTCGCCGCCGCCCAGCCATGCGCCGCCGAAAGGTGCTGCGGCGGCAGCACGCACGCCGCCGCGACGCACACGCCCGCCCACAGGCGCATCCCCGGCCGCAGCCGCGCCGCCGGGGGGAGGAAAGCATGCAAAGCTCCGGAAGCCGCCATAGCCGTGGGGGGAGTGGGCGCCGCGAAAAGGCCGACGAGGAAGAAAGGTACGCGAAAAGCGCGGCCTCCTCCCCCTGCCGCCGCACGCTTTCCCCCGCCCGGCGGCGCCTCAGTTGTAGAAGCAGTGCACCGCCGCACCCTCGGCGCGCAGGTGAAAGCGCAGGCGCGCCCGGTCGATCTGCCGGATCTCCGCCGCCTTCTCCTCGGCCAGCGCCAGCAGCCGCCTGCACGCCAGCACGGTTTCTATCTGGACCGCGCCGAACTCGAAGAAGTCCCGGGCGCAGAGGCAGCGGCATTCTGCCCGCGCCTGGGCGTGAATGGCCTGCTCGTACTCCTCGGCGTGCTGGTTGTGGGGCTGGCTCATTTCCATGGCGTCGGCGGCTTGTGGGGTTGCTGGGGGGGCGTCTTTAGCCCTTTCCGCCCAGGATACCCCGGCTGCGTGACAGCCCTGTGTCGCAAGCGCCCTCAGCGCCGGAGCGTCACGAGGCGCACGAACGGCGGGATGACCGCCATCATCAGGACGACGCCGGGCCAGCCGGCCAGAAACGAAATGCTTGCCACGAACGGGGCGGGCAGCTCCATGAGCGCCGCGGCGAGGTAGGTAAGCGCCGCGCCGAGCACGCGCCCGCCCACGAGCGCCGCGCCCAGGAGCAGCCACAGATTCAGGCGCGGGCGCCGCCGGTGCGCCCACGCAATGGCCGCGCACATCACCCCCAGCTCGGCGGCCATGATGGGCGCAATCGGGGGGTACCAGGGCGGCATGCCCGTCGCCAGGGCGGAGACGAGCGGCGTGAGCAGCCCGGCGGCCCCGGCGACGGCAGGCCGCGTCAGGAAGGCGAGCGCCACGAGTGGGATGTACATGGGCAGAAACAACTTGCCCAGGTGCAGCACGTGGAACAGCAGCGGAAACACGAGCGCGGCGGCGCCGAACAGGCCCGCGCGGGCGATGTCCGTAGCGGTGTAGCGAGGGGCGTGCGCGCTCATCCGAGGCCGAGCAGCAAGCCGCCCTGATATACCAGGAGCGAGCAGACGTAGGCCAAAGCCGTCATGTAGCCGAACATGAAGGCGGGCCAGCGCCACGAGTTGGTTTCGCGCCGGGTAATGGCGAGCGTGCTCATGCACTGGCAGGCGAGCATGAAAAACACCATCACGGAGACGGCCACGAGCGGCGAGAACACGCGCGCGCCCGTCTCCGGGTCGGTGTCGCTGCGCAGGCGCTCGTGGAGCGAGGCGCTGTTTTCGTCCGCGCCGCCGACGCTGTAGATGGTGGCGAGCGTGCTGACGAGCACCTCGCGGGCGGCGAACGCCGTGATGAGCCCGGCGCTGATCTTCCAGTCGAAGCCGAGCGGCTGCATCACCGGCTCGATGGCGCGCCCGGCGCGGCCGATGAAGCTGTTGCGCACCTGCTCGGAAGCCGCCTGCTCCTCCGTGAGCCGCCCGGCTTCGCCGGGGCCGGGGCGCCACTCGGGGAAGCTCGCCAGAAACCAGAGCACGATGCTCATGAAAAAGATGATCCTGCCGGCCTTGACCACGAACAGGCGCGCCCGCTCGAACAGCCGCAGCCCGACATAGCGCCAGTTGGGGCGGCGGTACACCGGAAGCTCCAGCACCATCAGCGACGAGCCGCCGCCGAGGCGCTTCTTGAGGACCCACGCCGCCCCGAGGGCCATAGCCGTGCTGACCAGGTACAGGGCAAACAGCGTGAAGCCCTGATAATTGACGACGCCCAGCCACGCGCCCGCCGGAATGAACGCCGCGATGAACAGCGCGTAGATCGGCAAACGCGCCGAGCAGCTCATCAGCGGGATCACCATCATCGTCACGAGGCGATCCTGATGGTTGTCGATGGTGCGGGTCGCCATGATGGCCGGCACGGCGCAGGCGTAGCCGCTCACGAGGGGCACGACCGAGCGGCCGCTGAGGCCGAGCTTGCCCATGAGCCGGTCCGCGACGAAGGCCGCGCGGGCCATGTAGCCGGTGTCTTCGAGCAGGCCGATGAAGAAGAACAGGAGCAAGATCTGCGGCAGGAAGATGAGCACCGACCCGACGCCCGCAACGACGCCCTCGACGAGCAGGTTGGCGACGAGACCGGGCGGCAGCGCCGTGCGCACGGCCTCGCCGAGGGCGCCGAACGCGCCGTCGATGGCGTCCATGGCGGGGGCGGCGCCGGCATAGACGGCCTGAAAGATCACGGCCAGGATGAGCACGAAGAACAACGCGCCCCAGGTCGGGTGCGTGAGCCAGCGGTCCACGGCGTCCGTCCAAGAGCGTCCGGCGTGCGTCGCATCGACGGCGACCGCCTTCTGCACCAGCGAGGCCAGGTACGCGAAAGCCGCATGGGTGGCGTACTGGTCGGGGTCGAGGTTGGCCGCGCGCAGGGCTTCGCGCTGCTCCTCGACGGCTGCGTAAAAGGCAGGGCTGCGGCGCTTCCACGCCTCGCGGGCCTCGGGCTGCGCAATCGCCTCGACGACCTCGCGGTACGCGGCGGCCGGGCTGCGTTCCTCGGCGTAACGGAGCATCTCGGCCAGGGGGCGCAGCCGCTCCTGGTCTTCGGGCGCCAGGTGCACGCGTTCGGCCGGCACGGGCAGCGCCTCCTCCACCAGGCGGTTTCGCAGGGCCACTAGGCCCCGGTGGTTGGCCGCCGACGTAGCCAGCACCGGAACGCCGAGTTCCTGCTCCAGCAACGCCAGGTCGATGTCGATGCCCGCGCGCTCGGCCTCGTCGATCATGTTGACGACGACGACGACCGGCAGGCCCGTATGAATCAGTTGCAGCGCCAGGTACAGATTGCGCTCCAGGTTGGTCGCGTCCACAATGACGGCCAGCACGTCCGGGCGGCGCTCCGAGGGCATGCGCCCGAGGATGACATCCACGCAGATCGCTTCGTCGAGCGAGCGCGGGGTGAGGCTGTAGGCCCCCGGCAAATCGATGAGGTCGGTCTGGAAAGGCCCGGCAAGCCGCCCCGTCTTGCGCTCGACGGTGACGCCGGGGTAATTGCCGACTTTCTGGCGAAGGCCCGTCAGCGCGTTGAAGATCGTGGACTTGCCGACGTTCGGGTTGCCGACGAGGGCCGCCAGGCGCTGCTGCGTCCGGGCTTCAGGCTGCGGAAGGCATACGGCGCAGTCGCCGCACTCCGAACACGTACTCGCCATTGCTCACGGGATAGGTAGAAGAGGGCGCTTCGGCGGCCGCTTGCGACAACGGGCCCCGGGGACAGGCGCGCTACCGGAAGCGGCGCAGAATACGCGAGAGCATCGGCGTGGGCTTTTCCGGGGCGCGCGGGGCGGCCCCCTCGGGGGTGGGCAGCACTTCGCCGAGCATGCCGTGCGCCAGGTCGCGGTGCAGCGCAATGCGGCAGCCGCCGCACCCGACGATCATGCGCTCGCCGCCGCGCAGCACCGAAAGGCAGCGTCCTTCGCACAGGCCCATCTCGCGCAGGCGGCCGGCCTGCACCGGATCGAGCGTCATGGCGCCCAGGCGGATGCTGGCCCCGTCGCCGAGGGCGGTCAGCGGAATCATGGTCGCGTACGGGTCGTCAGGCTGCATGGCTCTCTTAAATAAGACTGAGTCTAAACTACAACAATCGGCGCTCAACGTTCCCGGTCCGTAACAGTTATTTCTGCTAATTATGATGAAGTATCGGCTGCGTCGCCCCGGGCTCAAGCAGGCTTGGGCCCAGGCCGCATTCATTTCTTATTGACGGCGCCCCCCGGCGAGGGCCGGGCATATCCAAGCGGTTTTTGTTATACTGCGCCATCGTATGCAGAACGCTCGCAACGGCGCGGGCGGCCTGCCTACGCGCCTGCGCCCGGCCCATCCCCCCGCTCAACCCTCACGACCGATGCAACAAGTTCAGCTTGGCCTCATCGACTACGCAATCCTGATCGTCTACTTCATCTTCGTGCTCGGCATCGGCTTCGCGCTGAAGCGCTATATGCGGTCGAGCACGGACTTTTTCCTCTCCGGGCGGTCCATTCCGGCATGGGTGGCGGGCCTGGCCTTCCTCTCGGCCAACCTCGGCGCGCAGGAGGTCATCGGCATGGGCGCCTCGGGGGCCAAGTACGGCCTTGCCACGAGCCACTTCTACTGGGTCGGCGCCATCCCGGCCATGGTGTTCGTGGGCGTCTTCATGATGCCCTTCTACTACGGCTCGCGCGCGCGCAGCGTCCCGGAATACCTGAAGCTGCGCTTCGACGAAAAAACGCGCGGCTTCAACGCCATCAGCTTCGCCGCGATGACGGTGTTCTCCTCCGGCATTTCGATGTATGCGCTCGCCAAGCTCATGGGCGTGCTGCTCGGGTGGGACTTCAACTTCTCCATCCTGATCTCGGCCATCATCGTGCTGGGCTACATTTTCCTGGGCGGCCTCACGTCGGCGATTTATAACGAAGTGCTTCAGTTTTTCCTCATCGTCGTCGGGTTTTTGCCCCTCGTGTACCTCGGCCTGATGGACGTAGGCGGCTGGGACGGGCTGACCGAGCGCCTCGCCAGCTTCAGCACGTCGCGCGGCTTCGAGGCGGGCGCGTACACGCAAAGCTGGTCGCACCTGGGCAACCCCGCCGACAACCCTATGGGCATCGAGTGGTTCTCGATGGTGATGGGGCTCGGCTTCGTGCTCAGCTTCGGCTACTGGACCACCGACTTCCTCGTGGTGCAGCGCGCCATGGCGGCCGACTCGATGAACGCGGCGCGCCGCACTCCCCTGATCGCGGCCTTCCCGAAGATGATCTTCCCGTTCCTGGTCATCCTGCCCGGCATGATCGCTATGGCCCTGACTTCGGGCGGCGGCGAGACGGGCTTCCAGCTTCCGGTCAAGGGCGACAGCTACGACTACGACATGGCGATTCCGCTCATGCTGGTGCACTACTTCCCCTCGGGGCTGCTCGGCATTGGCCTGACGGCGCTCATGGCCTCGTTCATGAGCGGCATGGCCGGCAACGTCACGGCGTTCAACACGGTCTGGACGTACGACATCTATCAGAGCTACATCAACCCGAAAGCCTCGGACGCGCATTACCTGTGGATGGGCCGCATGGCTACCGTGGGGGGCATCGGGCTGAGCGTGCTGGCGGCCTACGTGGCGGGCGAGTTCAACAACATCATGGACATGCTCCAGCTCGTGTTCGCCTTCGTGAACGCGCCGCTGTTCGCCACCTTCCTGCTGGGCATGTTCTGGAAACGCGCCACCGGACACGGGGCCTTCTGGGGGCTGGTCTCCGGCACGGCGGCGGCGGCGCTGCACCACGGGCTGAGCCTGCCGGCCGGGGCGGCCGTCGGCATCAAGGGCGGCTGGCTGGGCTTGCTGACGCAGTACCCGAGCGAAATGGCGCAGAACTTCTGGACGGCCATCTGGGCCTGGACGGTCTGCTTCGTCGTCACGATCGTCGTGAGCCTGGCGACGCGCGCCAAGACCGACGAGGAGATGCGCGGGCTGGTCTACTCGCTCACGGAGCGCCCGCGCGACGAAGGCGCCGCGTGGCACCAGCGCCCCGGCCCGCTGGCCGTCATCGTGCTGGCCCTGGTCGTCGTCCTGAACATTATCTTCTGGTAGTCACACGCGGCTTAAACCGAGCGTAACGCTATGGGTCTCGATATTCGCCTTCCTATCGGCCTGATGTTTCTCATCCTGGGCCTCATGCTGGCGGCGCACGGCGTCATTTCCGACGCCTCGATTTATGAGCGCTCGCTTCAGATCAACGTAAACCTGTGGTGGGGCCTGGCCCTGGCGGTTTTCGGCGCCATCATGTTCGCCTACGGCCGCCGGGGCACGAGCGCCATGCAGCCCGCCGAGACGACGCCGGAGGGCCGCGCCACCGAAGCGCGCGAGCAGCGCCGGGGCCTCGAAAGCGAGGGGCCGCGCCCGCACTAATAAGACGCTGCACGGCGCTAAAGCAAGCCGCCCGGCGACGCCTCCTTCACGGAGCGTCGCCGGGCGGCTTCTCGTTTGCCTCCGGCTTCGCCGGGCCTCTCAGCGGGCGGCGACGGTGTCGGCCGGGGGGACGGCCACGCCGACCGTATCGGCGGGAACGCTCGCGGCGGCGCGGCCGGCGGAAGCGCTGAGCGTTGCAAGTCCGCCGCCGCCGTACACCAGTTGCAGATAATACGGCGGCAGGACGTGGTAGAGGCTTTGCTGCGTCACGTCGCCGGGGTAGGCGCTTTGCGGGCGGGTGGGCGCAACGGTGGCCTCAGGGTCCAGCAGCGCCAGGTAGCGGTCGCGCACCACCTCCTCCTCGGTAATGATGGCCCCGAGCGCGCGCTTCAGGAAGCGGTAGTCGCCTGCGTGCTCCTCGGCCTCGGCTTCGAGCCGGCGGTGCTCGGCCAGCACGGCCTCGTGCACCGTGAGCAGCAGGTCCAGGCGCGCCGGCAGCTCGGCCGCCTGCGGCGAAGCGCCCGCCTCAGCGCTGATGCGGCGCGTAAGCTGCTGCGCAAGCGCCAGGTCCTCGGCGAACACGCGGTTCGAGAGCCGGATCTGCTCCAGCGACAGTTCCTCGTTGTCGTACGCGCCGTAGGTGCGGCAGCCGGCCAGCAGCAGCAGGCATCCGAGCGCGGCGGCGCGCAGCAAAAAGCGGTCAGGCATCCTTTTGCAAAGGGGCATGGTTACAGGCTGAAACGGCGGCGCGGGTCCCCGCGCCGCCGGAGCGTAGGGTCAGATGATCGTGTCGTCGGGGATGCAGGCGTTCTTGGGCAGCACCACGATCCCGTCGCGGATGTAGAACATGTCGTTGCTGGCCTCCTGCACGTTGTCGCGGTTCTTGATGACGCAGCGGCGGCCGATGCTCACGTTGCGGTCCACGATGCATCCCTCGACGTACGACTCCTCGCCGACGCCGGGACGCGCCGGGCCGTCGATGGACTCGCGCAAGTCCTTGTCGTGCCACGGGAAGTAGTCCGACCCCATCATGATCGTGTTCTTAATGGTGGTGTTGTACCCCACGAACGACCGGATGCCGATGACCGAGTTCGAGATGTGCGCGTTGATGATGATGCTGGCCTCGGCGATCAGAGAGTCCTGGATGTAGGAGCTTTCGATCTTGGCCGGGGGCAGCATGCGGGCGTTGGAGTAGAGCGGCATCTTCTGGCTGTACATGTCGAACTCCGGCCCTTTCCGGGCGAGGTGCAGGTGCGCCTCCCAGAACGAGTGGATCGTGCCGATGTCGCTCCAGTAGCCCTCGAACGGGTAGCTCACGACGCGCTTGGATCGAATGGCGAGCGGGATGATCTGCTTGCCGAAGTCGTTGTGCTCCGGGTTCGCGTCGAGCAGCTCCTGAAGCACGTCCGCGTTGAAGATATAGATGCCCATTGAGGCGAGGTACACGCGGCCGGCCTCCTGCATCTCTTCGCTGACGGGGCTATCCTTGCCTTCGAGTTCGTCGAGCTTGGGCTTCTCGTGGAACTCGGTGATTACGTGGTCGTCGCCCGTTTTCAGGATGCCGAAGCCCGGAGCGTCGCGCGCCGTGACGGGGATGGTGGCGAGCGTGATGTCGGCGCCGTGCTCTACGTGGTGCCGGAACAGATCGCGGTAGTCCATCAGGTAGAGCTGATCGCCGGAGAGGATGAGCACGTGCGAATGTTTGTAGACGCGCATGTGCGGCATGCTCTGGCGCACGGCGTCGGCGGTGCCCTGAAACCACTCCAGCGAGGAAGGCGTCTGCTCGGCGGCGATGATGTTGACGAAGCCCTGGCGGAAGCGGTCGAACTGGTAGGCGCGCGAGATGTGCCGGTTCAGGCTGGCCGAGTTGTACTGCGTCAGCACAAAGATGCGGTTGACGTCCGAGTTGATGCAGTTCGAGATGGGCACATCGATGAGGCGATACTTGCCGGCCAGCGGTACGGCAGGCTTCGAGCGGTGCAGCGTAAGCGGGTAAAGCCGGGAGCCGGCGCCGCCGCCCAGGATCACACTAATGACGTCGTCCATGCGAAAGCAGCTTCTTGCAAGAAATGCAGCTTCTTGCGATTGGTGAGAGAAAAGCGCGCGCCTGCCCCCGACGCGTTCCGGGTCCGGTAAAACACCGGCGCCGCTTCCGAAGCGGGCGCAGGGGCCGCAAATAAGGCGTCGGTGAAGGCGGCGTTTAAAATAGGCCATAATTGCAGCCCGGCAACGAACGCCGCCGCGCGCGCCTTTGGCATATATAGATTTTTACTGTTGGCCGCGCGAAACAGCGCTCGGCCGCCTCGGTTAACCCCTACGCCAGGCTCTTCTAATTCCGAAGGTTGCGCCGTTAGCCCATGAGCGAGCAGTCCGTACAGATCGTAGCCCTCCTGCGCCGCCGCCTCCAGCAGACGCTTCGCCGGATCACGCTCGCCGAGCTGGCCGCGGGCGCGCTCGTGGCCGTGGCGGGCATCAGCCTACTCTGGCTGGCCTGCATCGCCGTGGAGGCGGGCCTGTGGCTGGCCACGCCGGCGCGCACGGCGCTGCTCTGGGCGCTCGTGGCGGCCAGCGCCGGGCTGATCCTCTACTACGTGGCGCTCCCGGCGCTGCGGCATCTGGGGGTGTTCCGGCCGCTCTCGGAGCGGGCCGTGGCGCGCCGCATCGGGCGGCGCTACACCGACATCGACGACCGGCTCGTGAACCTGCTCGAACTGGCCGAGGGCCGCCGCAGCCATGCCCCCGACGCCTTCGTGGACCAGGCCATCCGGATGCTCGGGCGCGCCATTGAGCCGGTGCGCTTCGAGGACATCGAGCGCTTCGAGCGCCCGCGCCGCCTGAGCCGCTTCGCCTCGGCGCCGGCGGCGGGCATCCTCCTGTTCTTTGCCCTCGCCCCCCGCCCCTTCGCCGACGCGCTGCACCGCCTCGTTTCGCCGGGCGCGTACTTCGCGCCGCCGGGGCCGTTTCAGCTCGTCGTGGAGCCGGGCGACATGGAGGTGGTCAGCGGCGACTCGGCGGCCCTCGTAGTGCGCGTCGTCGGCGAGCAGCGCCCCCGCGTGGTGACGGTTGCGCTGAACACCGTCGGCGAGAAGGAGGCCCGCGAGGTGACGCTGCACGCCGACTCGGCGGGGGCGTTCCGCTACAGCGTGCCGGCCGTCCGGCAGGACCTGCGCTACCGCGCCGCCGCCGGCCCCGTCGAGACCGACTGGTTCGACGTGGTCGTAATCCAGCGGCCCGTGCTGCGCGGCCTCGACGCCACGCTCGAACCGCCGCGCTACACGGGGTTGCCGGCCGTTCGCCAGGAAAGCAACAACGGCCACATCTCGGCTCTGCCCGGCTCGACGGTGCGCCTCGAAGTCGGCTTCGGCGGCGAGAACGTGGAAGCCGCCTTCGTGCGGTTCGACGACGGGACCGAAGCGCCCCTCGCCATCGAGGGCAATCAGGCGCGCGGGGCCTTCACAGTGCGCAAACCGGGCGCGTACCAGGTGTACCTGCGCAACGCCCACGGCATCGCCAACGCCGAGCCCGTACGCTACGCCATCGGCCTCCAGACCGACGCGGCGCCCACCATAGCCCTTCTGGAGCCGGAGCCCGCCGCCGACCTGACCGAGACGCTCACGGCCCGCCTGCGCGCCCGCATCAACGACGACTACGGTTTCTCGAAGGCCGCGCTTTTCTACCGCCTCGCCGAAAGCGAGTACGGGGCGCCCTCCGACGTGTTCACCGGCTTCACGCTCGGCCCACTCGACCCGCGCCGCCTCGACCAGGAGCTGGGCTTCGCGTGGGACATCGGCAAGACTACCCCGCTCGACCCGGTTCCGGGCGACGTGATCGAGTACTTCGTGCAGGTGTGGGACAACGACGCCGTCGGCGGCTTCAAGTCCGCCAAAAGCCCCGTCTACCGGCTCACGCTTCCGAGCCTGGCCGAGCAGTACGAGCGCCTGAGCGAGGAGCAAAGCGCCGCCGAAGACCTCGTCGAGGATCTGCTGCGGGACGCCCAGGGCGTCAAGGAGGATTTCGACGCCCTCAAGCAGGATTTGCGCAGCAAGCAGGAAGGCAACTGGGAAAACGAGCGCCGGCTTCAGCAGCTTCAGGAGAAGCAGCAGGCCATGGAAAACCAGGTCGAGGCGCTGAGCGAGAAGATGGAGCGCATGGCCGAGGCGATGCGCGAGAACAACCTGGTCAGCCCGGAGACCCTCGAAGCCTTCCAGGAGCTTCAGCGCGTGGTGGAGGAGATCAGCTCGCCTGAGCTGAAGGAAGCCCTCCGGCAGCTTCAGGAGGCCATGCAGCAGCTCGACCTGCCGAAGCTGCAACAGTCCATGGAGCAGTTCGAGTTCAACGAGCAGCAGTACCAGCAGCGGCTCGAGCGCACCCTCGAACTGCTCAAGAAGGCGCGCCTCCAGCAGGACCTCGACGCGGCGGCGCGGCAGATCGAGGAGCTGGCGCGCCAGGAAAAACGCATGGCCGAGGAAACCGGCAAGCTGCTCGGCGAGGAGCCGCCGCAGGGCGCGCCCGAGCCGCAGAACGCCGCGCCGCGCCCCGGCGACGAGCCGCCCGGCGCAGCGCAGCGGCCTACCGCCGAGGAGCTGGCCCGCGAGCAGGAGCGCGCGCGCGAAGCCTTCGAGGCGCTGATGAAGGAGATGGAGGAGGTGCGCCGCCAGTCCGAGGAGATGCGCAGCGGCCCCAAAAACCAGATGCAGCAGCTTCAGCAGCAGATGGAGCGCCGGCAGATGCCGCAGCAGATGCAGCAGAACGCCGACCAGCTCAAGCAAAACCAGTTGGAGAAGGCGCAGCAGGGCCAGCAAAGCATGGAGCAGCAGCTTCGGCAGATGCAGCAGGCCGTGGAGCAGGCCAAGCAGCAGATGCAGCAGAAAAGCAAGCAGATGAACAAGGACGGTCTGCGGCGCGCCCTCGACAACGTGCTCACGCTCTCGCAGCAGCAGGAGGCCCTGCGCCGACAGGTCGAAGCCCTCGCCGCCGACGCGCCGCAACTGCGCCCCCACGCCCAGCGGCAGGTCGAGCTGGCGCAGGATCTGCGCGTCGTCTCGGACACGCTGCAACGCCTGGCGCGCGAGATGCCGGAAATGAACCGCGAAGTGCAGCGCTACGCCGGCGAGGCGGGCCGCGAGATGGAGGCCGCCACGACGGCCCTCGCCGAGCGCCTTACGGCCCAGGCCGAGGGCAACCAGAAGGCCGCCATGATGCACCTGAACGAGCTGGCGCTGCTGCTGAGCGACCTCCTGAACCAGATGATGAACGGCCAGAGCGGCGAAGGCGCGTCGATGGAAGAGATGATGCAGCAGCTCCAGCAAATGGCCGGGCAGCAGCAGCAGCTCAACGAGCAGATCCAGCAGATGCTCAACGACATGCAGGGCAACCGCCTCACGACGGACATGCAGGCGCGCATGCAGCAGCTTTCGCAGCAGCAGGAGGCCATCCGCAGGCAGCTCAAGCAGCTCGGCCGCGACCCGGCCGCGCGCGGCAAGCTCATGGGCGACCTCAACAAGATCGCCGAGCAGATGGAGGAGACCATCGAAGAATTGCAGCGCCAGAACGCCGACCGCCGCACCGTCGAGCGGCAGCAGCAGATCCTGACGCGCCTCCTGGAGGCCCAGCGCGCCATGCAGGAACGCGGCGAGGACCAGAAGCGCCAGAGCCGCACCGGCGGCGCCGTGAACCGGCAAAGCCCCGGCGCGCTCCCCCCCGCCGAGCGCGCCGAGAAGCTGCGCCGCGATTTGCTCAAGGCGCTCGAAAGCGGCTACTCGCAGGACTACCAGGAACTCATCAAACGCTACTTCGAGCTGCTTCAGCAGCAGGCGCCGGCGCAGCCGTAGGCGCCGGGCGGCGGGCTCGGGCCGCCCCCCGGCGGCGGCGCAACGACGAGCTCCACTTTGGGCCGCTCGAAGAGTCCTGCGTTTTTCGCGGCAGGCGCTCCGTATCTTTCTGCGGGCCTTTTCCCTTGCCGCCGGGCCTGTAGCGTCGGGGCATATGCGGCGCACGGCGCCCCAAGACCCCCTCCTGCATCATGAGCATGAACCGGAGAACCTTTATCGTTCGCGCCTGCGCAGGCGCGGCGACCCTCTGCGCGGGCGCGTGCGCCCCGAGAAGCGGCCTGGAGTCCGGCGGCGCGCCCTCGTACCTCTCGGGCTACGAAGCAGCCTACCGGGCAGCGCCGCGCGAGGCCGCGACCGCCTGGTTCCGCGAGGCAAAGTTCGGCCTGTTCCTGCACTACGGCCTCTACAGCCTGCTCGGGCGCGGCGAGTGGGTGCAACTGCTCGAACGCATCCCCGTGGCCGAGTACGGCCGCCTGATCGACGACTTCACGGCCACGGACTTCGACGCCGACTTCATCGCCGAGCTTGCGGTCGAGGCCGGCATGCAGTACGTCAACCTCACCACGCGGCACCACGACAGCTTCTGCCTGTTCCGCACGAAGCAGACGGATTTCAACAGCGTCGCGGCGCCGCGCTGCGGGCGCGACCTCGTCGGCGAGCTGGCCGAGGCATGCCGCAAGCGCCGCCTCGGGCTGTTCCTGTACTACTCGTACGGCGCCGACTGGCGGCATCCGTACTTTCTTCCGCGCACCTCGGGCTGGGAGAACGCCCGCCCCGCCTACGACGAGCCGCAGCCGGAGTACCGGTTCCGGAAGGACGAGGACTTCCGCCGCTACATCGACTTCGTGCACGCCCAACTGCGCGAGCTGCTGACGCAGTACGGCCCGGTGGCCGGCATCTGGCTCGACCCGATCATGGGCTACTATAGCCGCCCGGATCTTTTCCCGGTGCAGCAGACCTACGCGCTCATCCGCTCGCTCCAGCCGCAAACGCTCATCGCCTTCAAGCAGGGCGCCACAGGCGACGAGGACTTCGTGGCGCCGGAGCGCACCCCGCGCGCGCACCAGTCCGGCGGCGAGATCGGGCGGCTCGCCTGGGCTCGGAACGCCGGCAAGCCCATCGAAATCTGCGACACCTTGCAGGCGTACCTGCCGGGCATCCACGGAGGCAGCACCTGGGGCTACAACCGCGCGCTGGACGGGAGCCACCACGGCCCGGAGCACGTCATCGAAATGCTGGCGCACGCCCGGAACGTGAACGCCAACCTGCTGCTCAACACCGGTCCGCTGCCCGAGGGCGCGATCCACCCGGCGGACGCGGCCACGCTGCGGGAAGTCGGCCGCCGGCTGCGGGCTTCCTCGTAACGCGGCCGCCGCCTGGAAGCGCACGCGGCGCAGGCGCAGGCCGTGCGCTGAAACCGGTTCCGCCCGCAGGCCGCCCTCAGCCGGCAGGCGGGGGGTATCCGCCCGTGGGTTAAGGTTTTGCTTGAAAAAAACTCATTATTTTCGTATCTTTGCTTCGATTTGCACGGTCGCATCCCGCTTCCCCGCATGGAAGTCCCGCTCCTCCTGAGTACACGCGCCCTCGGACGGTCCGCACGTTCGGGCGCCCTGCGCCTGCCGGCGCCTTCCCTCCCCGGCGAGGGAACCCCCAAGCACCCAAAAATCTGACCCCAGACGTATGGCTAATCCGACTCGCGTGCTGTTCATATCCGGTGAAGTCGCGCCCTTCGCTAAGTATTCCGAACTCGCCGACATCGTGCGGCTGCTGCCCGAGAAACTCCAGGAGACCAACGAATACGAGCTGCGGATCATGATGCCGCGCTACACGTCGATCAGCGAGCGCCGTAACCGCTTACACGAGGTAATCCGGCTCTCCGGCTCGGAGGTCGGCATGGCCGGCGAACGCGAGACGCTCAAGGTGAAGGTGGCCTCCATCCCCGGCATCCGGCTCCAGGTGTACTTCATGGACAACAACCGCTACTTCAAGCGCAAGGCCGGCGCCGAGAAGCAGCGGCCGGAGGACGTGGCGCAGCGGGCGCTCTTCTTCGGGCGCGCCTCGCTACAGACCATCAAAAACCTCGGCTGGGCTCCCGACGTGGTGCACGCCTTCGGCGCGATGAGCACGCTCGTGCCGGGCCTGCTCCGCTGCGAGTACGCCGCCGACGCGCTTTTCCAGCAGGCGCGCATCGTGTTCACGCCTGAGGCCGCCGACGGCGACGGCCCGCTCTCGGCGGAGGCCGCGGCTGCTTTCAGCGTCTCCGAAACCCTTACCCTCAACGAGGCGGCCGCCCAGTACGCGGACATGGTCCTTTACCCGCCGTTCCTCGACGGCGCGCCCGAAGGCAGCGCCCAGCTTACCGCCGGGGCCGAGGAAATGCTTCGGCAGGCGTCGAGCGTCTACGACCAGGTGCTCAGCAACGCCATCGCCGCCTGAACGGCGACTGCGGTTTCCGGCGCGCGCAAAACCCTCGGCCTCCGCCGAGGGTTTTGCATTGCCCCCCGGCGCATACGAAACCCCGGCGGCCGCGCGTTCAGTTCGCAAGCGCCCCGCCGAGGGCGCGCAGTGCGTTTTTGGCGGGCGGCGCGTATTGGGCTATCATTGTCGCCGCCGACGCCGTAGTATACCCCCCTTTCTCTACCTCAAGCCCCGCCGCCAGGCTGCCGGCGCTTCCCTGCATGACGCTCAAACACTCTCTCCTTACGCTTGCGGCCGCCTTTCTGCTGCTGAGCGCCGCCGGTTGCGAAGACCCCTCGAACGTGGGCATCGGCCTCATCGACGACCAGACGGTCGGGCCGGAGACCGCCATCCTTCAGCCCAGCCGCTTTGAACCCTCGCCCTACGACGACGTGACGGGCAACAACGACCGCATCCTCGCCGGGCAGGTGCAGGATCCCATGCTTGCCGCGATCACGGCGCACGGCTACGTGGACTTCGCGCTGGAGAGCAGCGCCAGCGGCAACTTCCGCAACGGCCCCGTCACGCGGGCCGAACTGCGCCTCGTCCGCGATTACCGCTACGGCGACACCACCGGCACGGTGACCCTGCGCCTGCGCAGCATGGACGCCGAGTGGGACCCTACCGCCGCCTCGTCGGACACGATGCTCGCGGCCGGGCCGGCCATCCTCGACTTTACGATCCAGGCTCGGGATACGCTTGTCGTGGTGCGCCTGCCGCAGGCATGGGTGACGGCCAACGAAAGCCTTTTGCGCGGCGAGTCGTTCGCCTCGGGGTTCCACGGCTTCCAGATCGAGCCCGTCAGCGGCAACCGCGTCACCGGCTTCCGGCGCAACCGCTCCAAGTTCCGCGTCGTCTCGGGGGCCGACAGCACCGACTATGCCACGGTCAAGACGTTCTCGGCCGTGGCGCGTACGGGCGAGCCGAACATCCCGGCCGACTACGTGCTGCTCCAGGACGGCTTCAGCCGCGCCGTAACGGTGGACTTTACCTTCGAGCAGTCCGAGGCGCTCGTGAACCGGGTGCTGCTGCGCCTGCCCGCCGATACGACGCTGCTGCGGCAGAACTTGCCCTCCGGCTTCGTGCGCCCCACGCTTCGCGAAATCAACGTGCTCGGCATCGACGACGCCGGCCGCATCGTCACGAACAGCCGCCTTTTGCCGCAGCTTCAGTTTACGACGATCCTGGCGGCCGACGCGACGTTCTCGCTCGGCGTGCCGCAGTTCACGAGCGCCGCCGCCCCCTGGTACAGGGGCGTAGGCGAGGTGACGATGCTCCAGGTGACCGCGCCCTTCACGAACACGCTCAACCCGGTGCTGCTGCGGCGGCCCGGCGGCCCCGCCCGCGCGCCGGAACTCGTGCTCACCCTGACGCCGGTTGACCGCTAATCTCTGTGATTCCAACAGTTCTGCCTGTCATGCGCTTTCTCCGTTTTTGCCTGCTGCTGCCCCTTCTGCTGGCTTACCCTGCCTACGGGCAGGGCAGCAGCGACGGCTCGATCTACTCGCGCTTCGGCCTGGGCGAGCTGCGCACCTTCGGCTCGTCGCAGATTCAGGCGATGGGCGGCGAGAGCACGGCGCTGCCCGGCGTGTACTACACCAACCACAGCAACCCGGCCGCCTGGGGCGACCTCGTGCTGATGCGGGCCTCCATCGGCGTGCAGTACCAGGGCATCGTGGCCGAGGACGGCGCGGCCCAGACCAGCCGCCTCACCAGCGGAGCGCTCAACGCAGTGCAGTTCAGCTTTCCGCTCAAGTCGCGCAAGCTGGGCGTGGGCGTCTCCTTCGAGCCGTTTACGCGCTCCAACTACCGCGTGCAGGTGCGCGGCCTGACGGAGGCCCCGGCCTCCCCCGCCGACACGGCCACCTACCTCATCGACTACGAGGGCCGCGGCGGCCTGCAACAAGTGGTCGTGGGCGCGGGCTACCGGCTCAGCGAGCGCTTTTCGGTGGGCGCGGGCGTCAACTTCATCTTCGGCCTTCAGGAAGACGTGCGCAGCGCCAGTTTCCCCTACAGCTCGCACCTGCCGAGCCGCCTGGCGGACCAGACGCGCCTGGCCGGGGCCACCCTCACGCTCGGCTCGCAGGCCGGCTTGACCGAGATCCTCGGCGAGAACGACGTGCTCAGCCTGGGCGCCGTGCTGCGCCTGCCGGCTAAGCTGCACGGTTCGCGGGTGCGCACCGTCGGGCAAAGCCTCGACGCCGACACGCTCGGCGCGCCGCTCGACGGCTCGGCCACCATTCCGTTCAGCTTCCGGCTCGGGTTTGCCTACCAGCCCGATGCCCGGTGGGCGCTTCTGGCCGACGGGCGCTACGAAACCTGGAGCAACTTCGAGAGCGACTTCGCCTTCGACGGCTACACGCCCGGCGGAGCCTCGAACTTCAACAACCGGCTGCGCCTCTCCGGCGGCGCCGAGTTTCTGCCGGGCGGACGGCGGCTCAACCAGCCGTTCCTCTCGCGCGTCGCCTACCGCCTCGGCGGCTACTACGACCAGGGCTACGTCTCGCCCCGCAGCGGCTTCGACGTGAACACCGTCGGGCTGACGGCGGGCCTGAGCCTGCCGAGCACCTTCGCCGGCTCGCGCCTGGACCTCAACTTCGAGGTGGGGCGCCGGGGCTCGACGGAAAACCTGCTCGTCCGCGACACCTTCTACCGCATCTCGGCCAACGTCAACATCGGCGAGCGCTGGTTCGAGAAGCGCCGCCTGCGCTGAGGCGCCGCGCTCCTGCCGGAACTAGAGAACGCTTCACACTTCACGCGAAGCGCCGGGCGTAGCTTCCCCCTGCAACGCCCACACCGACGACGAACCCGCAGGGAGCCATGGCCGCTACGCGCATCAACGGAACCGAAATCGCCGCCGCCGTGCGGGCGGATGTCAAGCAGGACGTAACCGCCTGGACCGGCGCCGGCCGCCGGCCGCCCTACCTGGCCGTAGTGCTCGTCGGGGAGGACCCGGCCTCGGCCTCGTACGTGCGCGGCAAGACGCGCGCCGCCGAGGAAGTCGGCATCGCCAGCGACACGCTCACGTACGGCGCCGACCTGACCGAAGCCGAGCTGCTCGCGGTGATCGCCGACCTGAACGCGCGCGACGACGTGGACGGCATCCTGGTGCAGCTTCCGCTTCCGGCGCATATCGACGAGCGCAAGGTGATCCACGCGATCAACCCGGACAAAGACGTAGACGGCTTCCACCCGATCAACGCAGGCCGCCTGGCCATCGGCGAGCCGGGCTTTGTGCCGGCCACGCCCGCCGGCGTCGTCGAGATGCTGCGGCGCAGCGGCTATGACCCGCGCGGGGCGCACGTCGTCGTCGTCGGGCGCTCGAATATCGTCGGCAAGCCGCTTGCCAACCTGCTGCTGCGCAAAGGCATCGACGCCACCGTGACGGTCTGCCACAGCCGCACGCGCGATTTGCCCGCCCTGACGCGCCAGGCCGACGTACTCGTGGCGGCCATCGGCATCGCCGGATTCATCACGGCCGACATGGTGCGCGAGGGCGCCGTCGTGATCGACGTAGGCATCAACCGCGTCGAGGACGCCGCCCACCCGCGCGGCTACCGCCTTACGGGCGACGTGGACTTCGACGCCGTAGCCGAAAAGGCCGGCGCCATTACGCCCGTGCCCGGCGGCGTCGGGCCGATGACCATTGCCATGCTTCTGGCGAGCACGCTCGAAGCCGCCCGCCGCCTGGACGCCGCCCGCGCCTAGCGCCTACGCCCAGCGCCGCTTGTCGGCCTCCCACGTGAGCGAGCGCTTCTTGAACCACGAATCTACGACGCCCGTGATCGGGACGACGCCCTTGAGGCCGAGTTCCGGCGGGCAGTGAAGCGCGGCCCCCTCGCGGATGGCGGCATGGTGGTTCTTGTGGTGCAAATCGAGGCGCTCGCCGCCCTCTTTCTTGTAGCTGCGGACGACCTTGCCGTCCGGGGCCACGATGTCCCAGCCGAGCGGTGTAAAGACGAGCGAGCCGGCGGCCCCCCGGATGCGGTGGTTGTTGCCCTGGTCGTTCGCCATCGTGCCGAGCACCCGCACCGTCATGCCGGGCGTGATGCCTTTGACGGCCGGGTAGGAGGCCAGCATCTCCAGGTTGTCCGGCAAGTCGCGCCCGTCGTCCCACAGGTAGATGCCGCCCATGCCGACGACTTGGGTAGGCAGGTCCAGGTTGCACGCTCGGATGATGCGCGTCAGGCGGTGGATGAACAAGTCGCTGGCGATGCCGCCCGAATAGTCCTTATAGTTGCGCCACTCGAAGTACCGGGGGGCGCTCCAGGGGCGCGCCGGAGCCGGGCCGAGCCAGCGCTTCCAGTCCAGGTCCTCCGGCTTTTCCATCTTCGGGTCGGTGTCCTCGCGCCAGGGGCCGCGTTCGAGCGGGTAGCGGCGCACGTAGTCGATCTCGGCCTGCACGACCGGCCCGATGGCGCCCTCGGCAATGGCTTCCGCCGCCGTGGCGTAGCTCTCGTCGCTCATGCCCTGCACGCCGACCTGCATCTTGAGGCCCGTATCCCGGACCTTTTTGAGCACCTGGTACGCCTCGTCGATTTTGAACGTCATCGGCTTCTCGACGTAGACGTGCTTGCCCGACGCGAGCGCGTCGAGGGCGAGGCGCGCGTGCCAGTGCTCGGGCACGGCAATCGTCACCACGTCGAGGTCTTTGTGCGCCAGCACGTCCTCGTGGCGGTGGTAGACGGCGGGCTGCGCGCCCGAGGCGGCGGCGATCTCCGCGAAGTATTTGGCGCGCGTGTCGTACACGTCGCACAGGGCGACGAGGTCGATGGCGTCGGGCTCCTGAAGGGCCAGCAGGGTGTTCAGGTGCGCTCGCCCGATGCCGCCGCAGCCGATAAGGGCGCTTTGCAGGCGGTCGTTGGCGCCGAGGATGCGGGCGTAGCTGCGCGCCGTGAACAGCGGCAGCCCTGCCGCCGCAACGGCCGTTGTCTGAAGGAATCGACGTCTGTTCATAGCCATACGGATAAGGTTATTTCGGCGCCTGCCGGGGCGTCGCCGCCTCGGCTTTGATCTCCGGGTGGGTGTTTTTCCATGCCGAGAGCGGCGTCAGGGCCGGAGCAGCCATGCGCCCCCAACCGCGCCCGACGGGCGTAAGCAGCACCGCAATGCGCATCGGCGTTTTGCGCCCCCGGCTCTCGACGTGCGCCACGAGCATGCGCGCGCCTTTGTTCTGGTGCTGGCGGTCGTCGCCGGGGTCGGTGGAGGCCAGCTCGAAGCGGGCGCCGGCAGGCGAAAGGATCTCGGCGTGCAGCGTCTTGCCGCCCTGCGTCAGCGCGGCCCGGCGGCCGTCGATTTTCACTTCGGCTTCGGTCGCCATGGCCCAGCGCACTTCAGCCCCCTCCTGCACGCCCTCCAGCTCGTCCTGCACGAGCACGCGGCGGCGGTTCAGCAAGGCCACGCCGCGCCGCACGCGGGCGGCCTGCCCTGCATAGGCTTCGCTCAGATCCATGACGGCGTGCGCGCGCGCCGGGGTCGAGGCGAAGGCCGTGGCGCGGGAGACGGCGGCGGCTTTCTGCCGCTTGCCGCCGACGGCAAGCGTATTGTGGCTGAGGTTGTTCAGGCGGAAGTAACTCCAGCGCTTGCCGTCCTCGCCGAAGGACCAGTAGCCGGGCAGGTTGTAGTCGTCCGGCCCCAGGTCGAGCGCCCACCGCACGCCGTCGGCCTCCAGGATGAACGATCCGATGTCGAGGTGCGCATGGCTGGCGTTGTTCTTGCCGCCTTTGAAGCCAACGTAGAGGGCGTCGCCGCGCCAACTGCTGCGCAGGGCCGCCACGTCGCCCTCGCCGCGAAAGAGCGCGTCGAGCGGCGCCGGTCGGAGGCGGCCGGAGGGCTCGGGGGGGCACCAGAGCGCTTCGAGCGCCAGGAAGCGCCCGCCGAGCAGGTTCTTGCCGGGCTTCGCAGGCGGCGCCTGCAAACGCTCGCGCAGCAGCGCCCGGTAAAAAGCCGCCTGATCGGGGCGCTCGAAGTTCCGAGCCAGCCAGCCCAGCACCGGCGCCGTACCGAAGCCCGGGCCGCCGTCGGCGTAGTTGTAGAGCCGGCGCGCGGGCGTGATCATGTGGATGAAGTAGTCCGCCGTAGCCGCAAAGCCCGGCGCCTCGGGCAGGCCCCAGTCCTCGCCCATCGCCGTGCGCAGCGCCTCGATGAGCAGCGCGTTGTAAGTGGCGGCGTACTCCCAGTAGGAAGGCCCCTCGACGTACTGGCCGTCGGGACGGTAGGATTCCATGCCGTGCGGGATGGAAGCGTAGACGTTCCGCACGACGGCTTCGGCCAGGTCAGGCGCTTCGTAGGCGACGGCGAGCGCGCCCAGGAGCAGGCCCGCATTGCAGACCTGCGTCCAGTTGCTCGGGCGGTCCTTGACCCAGAAGGCGTTCTCGCGGTACGCCCTCAGCCCCGGCTGAAGGCCCTTTTCGATGATGGCCGTGCGGACGGCGGCGCGCTCCTCCTCGGTCAGGCCCAGCTTGAGCCAGTCGTAGCCGATGGCGAGCGCCGTCGTCATCTCGGCCACATCGAGGAAGTGGCTCGGGTTCCAGTCCTTGAGCGCGGCGGCGGCCCGCATCTCCTGCGCGGCCCGCTCCAGGTACACGTGGTTGCGCGTCAGGCGGTACGTCAGGGCCAAGGGCAGGATGCGGTCGATGGCGCTGCGGCTTTGGGCCAGCAGGCGCGGCCCGACCAGCTCGTAGCGCACTGTAGGCTCCGAAAGGGCGCGGTTGGCCCGCACCTGCGTTTCTTTGAGCAGCAGCGCCAGGAGCGTATCCGAGGCCGCCCGCTCGGCCAGGCGCGCCTGGTCCTGCGAGGTGAGCAGCAGCCGGGGGTGCCCCGCCCGCAGCGCGTTGAGCATCTGCGCCGGCTGCGCCCGGCCGCACGGCGCGGCCGCCAGGCACGCGAGCAAGGCAAGAAGGCAGAGGCGGCGGACGTGCATACGGCGAAGGCGCGAACGAGGAAACAGAAACCGGCGCGCCTGTCGGAACGCGCCCGTTAAATCAGTATAATTTTTTCCGGGGGCTGCATCCACCCCCGCCCTACGATTCCCCTCCCTCAACCCTGAATCCTCATGAACCGACGCAATTTCTTGCAGACGGGCGCCGCGGCGGCGACCGCCGCCGGCCTTGGCCTGCGCCCGGCCCCTGCGGCGGCCGGGTACTACGAGCTGACGTTCTTCTACATGCAGAACGGTCCCCAGGTCAGCCGCCTGGAAACCTGGCTGCGCGCCTCGGCGATGCCGCTCTTCGCGCGGCACGGCGTGGGGCCGGTAGGGGTATTCAAGGTCGCCATCGGCGAGCACACGCCGCACGTGCTGATGGTGATCGACATGTCGGACCCGGCGGCCTTCGCCCGGGGCTGGCAGGGCGTGCAGGCGGACCCGGCGTGGGCCGAGGGCATGGCCCGGCTGGAGCAGGACGGGCCGGCCTTCGACCGGAACGAGTCGCGGCTGCTGCGCGCGACGCCCTACGCCGCGCCGCTGGCGGCCTCGCCCGAGGGCGCGCGCCCGGGCATCTTCGAGTACCGCCTGTACCATGCCCCGACCGAGCGGCAGCTTGCGCGCCTGCACGAGCGCTTCGCCGGGCCGGAGATCCCGCTGTTCCACAAGCACGGCATCCGCCCGATCCTCTACGGCGAGACCGTCTACGGCCCGGACCGCCCCAGCCTCGTCTACCTGACGCCCTTCGAGAGCCTCGCCGCCCGCGAGGCGGCGTGGGCCGGTTTCCGCGCCGACCCCGAGTGGACGCGCGTCTCGGCCGCGTCGGTGCAGCAGCACGGCGAGATCGTCGGGTATATCCATCGCGCCGTCTACGAGCCGACGCCGTACTCCCAGATCCTCTAGAGCGACTGCGGCGGCGCGTAGGCGGCGGCCCCGGCGCGCTCCTCTTCCTTGCGCGCCCGGTAGCCGGAGGCGCGGAAGCAGGCGATCGGGTCGAGGGCAGCCCCGGCGCGGCGGCGCGCCTCCGCGATGAGCGGGGCCGCATCCGTCTCGAAGGCGGCGCGCACGGTCTGCTCGGCCATGAGCACATCGTTGGCTTCCTGGAAGCCCTCCAGCGCGGCGCGGTCCACGAGCAGGGCTTGGCAGTAAGCGCGTTGCAGCGCCAGCACGCTCTGCGCGAGCGCCTCGATGGGGTCTTTCAGGTTGTGGCTCTGGTCGAGCATGTAGGCCGGGCGGAACGCCGCCCCGAACGTCTGGGCCGCATCAACGAGTTCGTTGAAGATCAGGAAAAGCTGATACGGCTGGATTGAGCCCGTCGTCAGGTCGTCGTCGCCGTATTTGCTGTCGTTGAAGTGGAAGCCGCCGAGCTTGCCCGCGCCGATGAGCCGCGCCACGACCAGTTCGATATTGGTGTTGGGGAGGTGGTGCCCCAAATCCACGAGGCATTCGGCGCGCTCGCCGAGCGCCGTCGCCAGCAGGTACGACGAGCCCCAATCCTGCACGACGGTGGCGTAGAAGGCAGGCTCGTAGGGCTTGTGCTCCGTAAAGAGCTTCCAGTCCGCCGGAAGCTGCGCGTAGATGGCCTGGAGCGCCTCCAGGGTGCGCTCGAAGCTGCGCCGGAGGTGCATCTGTCCGGGGAAGTTGCTGCCGTCGGCCAGCCAGATCGTAATGGCCTGCGAGCCGAGCGTCTGCCCGACCTCGATGACGTGCAGGTTGTGCTCGACGGCCTGGCGGCGCACCGCCGGGTCGGTGTGGCAGAGCGAGCCGAACTTGTAGCTGAGCGCCTGGCCCGCCTGGTCCTGGAAGGTGTTCGAGTTGACCGCATCGAAGCTCAGCCCGAGCGCAGCGGCATGCCGCCGCAAAGCCTCCGGGTCTTCGGGCTCGTCCCAGGGGATGTGCAGCGAGACGGCCGGGGCGGTGCCCGTGAGCCGGTGCACGACGGCCACATCCTCCAGCTTCTCGAAGATGTCGCGGGGCTCGCCGCCCCGGGGGAAGCGACCGAAGCGAGTGCCGCCCGTGCCGAGGGCCCACGACGGAATGGCAACCTCGAAGGCCTGCACCGCCGCGACGACGGCCTCCACATCGACGCCGCGCCTGCCGAGACGGTCGGCGGCGTGGGCAAAATCGCTTTCGTGGGTGGATTGCAGGCCCCGGTTGGCGTCCTGCACGTTGTCCTGGTCGAGCATATGCGTGTACCTTTGTCGGAATTGGTGGAAAGGCTCCCTTGCCGAAACGCGCCGGGGGCCGCCTGCTGCTATCGCCCGTATGCCGCGCCCGCTCGCCGCCTGCCGATGACCGCGCTTCGCCTTCTGATCCTCTGTCTGTGCCTGGTCTGCCTGCGCCTGGCCGCGCCGGCGCGCGCCCAGCTCCACGAGCGTTTTGCGGACGGCGAGTTGGAGCGAGACCCCTCCTGGCAGCGCTTCCAACCGGGTTGGGTGCTCGCGCCCGAAGGAGCCGACTTTGCCCTGCACACCGCCGGGGGTCCTGCGGCCGATACGCTGACGATCAGCACGGAAAGCCACGTCGCCTACGGGCGCTGGTCGCTGCGGTTCGGCTACCGCGACCTCAATCTAAGCAATGCCAACGGCGCGCGCATCTACCTCGTGGCCGACGCGCCCGACCTCGAAGGCCCGGTGCGCGGCTACTATTTGCAAATCGGGACGAACAACGCCGACGAGGTGCGCCTGTACCGCCAGGACGGCCTCCCGGAGCAGCGCACGCTGCTCGGAGGGGCGGCGCCGGAGGCCCTCCGGCAACGCAGCGCCGACCTGACGCTGGAGGCGACGCGCGGGCCGGAAGGCGCCTGGCAGGTGTGGGTGGACGGGACGCTCGCCTTCAGCGCCCACGACGACGCGCACCGGTGGGGGCCGTACTTCGGCCTGTGGGTGAAGCACTCGGCCGCCGCAGGGGCCGCCTACCGCTTCGACGACCTTTTCGCGGAGCCGCTTGCCGCCGACGCCGCCCCGCCCCGGCTGCTGCTGGCCGGCCGCGCCGCCCCCACGGCCGTAGACGCAACCTTCGACGAGCCGCTGCTGCCGTCCTCGGCCGTCCCCGAGGCGTTCCGTTGGGGCGAGCAGCGCCCGCTGCGGCTGGAGATGCTCACGGAGCGCGCCTACCGCCTGCACTTCGGCGCGGAAGCCCCGGCGGAGGCCCTGCTGCGCGTCGAGGGCGTGCGCGACCGCTACGGCAACCGGCTCGGGCAGGCCCACGCCGCCGTGGCGCCGCCGCCCGCGCCGGGCGAGCTGGTTTTCAACGAAATCCTCTATGCACCCCGAACCGGCCAGTCGGAGTACGTCGAGTGGGAGAACGCGGCGGCGGGGCCGCGCTACCTGTACGGCCTATACCTGGAGGACGCCGCCGGCGGCAAGCTGCCGCTGGCCGAAGGCCCGGCCCTTGCGCCGGGGCGCGGGTTCGTCGTGCTCCGTGCGGCGGGCGGCGGGGCCGCTTGCCCGGAGGCGTACGTCTACACGCTCGCGCGGGCCGACCTGGGGCTGAACGACGGCGGCGACCGCCTGGCGCTGCGCCTTCCGGGGGGCGGCCTCGTAGACGAGGCGGCGTACGCTCCGGCGCAGCACAATCCGTTCCTCGCCGCGACGGCGGGCGTCAGCCTGGAGCGCGCGGAGGGCGGCGCGTGGTCCAGCAGCGTCGATGCCTCGGGCGGCACGCCCGGATGCCCCAACAGCCTCGGCGGCGCTGAAGAGGCCGGGGCGCTCCGGGTCGAGGTCGGCCCTGTGCCGTTCTCCCCCGACGGCGACGGCTTCGAGGATGTGCTGATGGTGCGCTTCGCGGGGGCGCAGAGGGGCGGCGCCGTGCGGGCGCGCATCTACGACCTCGGCGGGCGGCTCGTGCGCACGCTCACCCCGGCGACGCCCGCCCCCGCCGCCGGGCAGTTCGACTGGGACGGCCTCGACGACGCCGGGCGGGCGCTTCCGCTGGGCCTCTACGTGCTGCTCTTCGAGGCATACGGCCCGGACGGCGCCGCCCGGCAGGCGCGGCGCGTGCTCGCCCTGGCCGCCCCCCACTCCTGACGACCCGAGGCCCCCCGCTGGAAACGCTCCTGACCACCGACATCGAAGCCGCCGCCGCCTGCCTGCGCGCCGGGGGCCTCGTGGCGTTCCCCACCGAGACCGTCTACGGCCTCGGCGCCGACGCCTTCAACGCCGCCGCGATTGCGGGCATCTACCGCGCGAAAGGCCGCCCCTCCGACAACCCCCTCATCGTGCATGTGGCGTCGGTCGAGGCCGTCGGAGGGGTGGCCGCCGAGACGCCGCCGCATGCCCGGCGGCTCATCGAGGCGTTTTTTCCCGGCCCGCTGACGCTCGTGCTGCCCCGAAGCCCCCGGCTTCCGGCGGCCGTTTCGGCGGGGCTGGAGACCGTGGGCGTGCGCATGCCTGCCGACGCCACGGCGCAGGCGTTTCTGGCGGCGTGCCGCACGCCCGTAGCGGCCCCCTCGGCCAACCGCTCCGGCCGGCCCAGCCCGACCTCGTGGCAAGCCGTCCGGGAGGACCTGGAGGGACGCATCGGCTGCATCCTGCAAAGCGAGCGCTCGCGCTACGGCCTCGAAAGCACCGTCGTCGATTGCACGGGGGCGGCGCCCGTAGTGCTGCGCAGCGGCAGCATCACGCTCGAAATGCTGCGCCGGGTGGCGCCGGAAGCCCACGCGGCGGCTCCCGGCGAGGCCCTGCTGGCCCGCAGCCCCGGCACGCGCCACCGCCACTACGCGCCCACCGCAACGGTCCACGTGGTGGAGCGCCCCGACGAGGCCGCCGCCGACGCCCCGTACGCCGCCTACATCGGCCTTACCCCCCCTCCGCCGGGCGCGGCGTTTCTGCTGACGTGCGTCGCCGAGGACGCCGCCGCGTACAGCTACGAGCTGTTTGCCTTCTTCCGCGAGAGCGACCGGCGGGGCGCGCGGCGCATCTACTGCCAGGCCCCGCCGGAAACGGGCGTAGGCGTGGCCCTGCTGGACCGCATCCGGCGCGCCGCCCTGCGGTAGTCCCGCGCGGCGGCAGCGCCGCCCGGTTCTTCGACGGAATTGCATGAGCCCCCGGGATCAGCATGGCGTATGTTTTGGTATAACAAATATATAATCCAAAATATACATGCCCCTGATCGCCCTCCGACGCCTCTACCCTGCCCTACTCATCTTTGCCTTGGCGCTCCTCGCGCTCCGGGGGGCGCAGTGGTCCGAGCAGCAGCGCGAGGCCCGGCGGCAGGAGGCCGCGCGCCTCGCGCAGCAGATCGCGCAGCGCGCGGCCGGCATTGCGCTGCTCTCGCAGGAGGAGGTGCGGGGCCTGCGGACCTACCGCAACGCCGCCCATCTCCGCGAGGCGGCGCACCTCGGGCAGGAGCCGGCGCCGACGCGCGCCGACGTGGATACGCTCGTAGCCGCCGGACGCCTGCGGCCGCTCTCCGAGACGCCGCTGTACACAGTCCAGCCGATGCGGTACGGGGCGCCGGTGGTGCTGCCGGAAACGCATACCATGCTCGCCCTCGTCGGCAGCCGCTTCCGGCAGGCCCTGGCGGCCGAGGGGCTGCCGCCGTGCGCTTTCGTCGTCACCTCGGCGATGCGCACCCTGGAGGATCAGCGCCGCCTGCGCCGGGTCAACGGCAACGCCGCCGCGACCTCATCGCACACCTACGGCGCGACCGTGGATCTGCACACGCGCCGCTTCGACTGCGCGCCGGGGGCGCCGCCCACGTGGCCCGCCGTCTCCCTGCGCGAGCAGTCGCTGCGAGGCGCTTACCGCCGCCTCGGCGAGGACTACCCGTCGCGGCTCGGGGCGGTGCTCGGGCGCACGCTCCTGGAGATGCAGCGCGAGGGGCTGCTCATGGCGATCTACGAGCAGCGCCAGCCCGTCTACCATGTCACCGTGCAGCGCCCTGAGAGCCGCCGCAGTTAAGGCGCGCCGAGCTGAATCGTGACGCCCACGTTCGAGCCGTCGGCGTAAGGCTGTACGCGCGGCGCCTCGGAGGGCCGGCGTTGGTGCCGCCGGGCGAGCCACAGGCCCATGCCCCCGCCGATGGCCGCGCCCGCCGCTACGTCGCTGGCCCAGTGCCGCTCGGTTACGACGCGCGAGAACGCCGTGGCCGAAGCGACGGCCAGCAACCCGCCCGTCGCCGGGCCGGGGTAATAGGCGAACCACGGCGCGGCCAGCGCAAACACCGTCGTGGCGTGCCCGGAGGGGAAAGACGTATTGCCGGAAAACGGCGCGAAGCGGTCCGGGCCCCGCGCCTGATACGGGCGTGCACGGCCGCTGACGCTCTTGAGCGCGTTGGTGACGGTATTGGCGTACACGACTGCTTGCAGCGACGTAAACGCGGCGTCCTGAAGCCGGGCGTCGCGCGAGGCCAGCGCCCCGACCAGGACCATGGCGGCGGCGGGCCGGACGACGCGCGCATTGCCCAGTTCCTCGACGATGCGAATGGGGCGGCGAGCGCCCCGCGTGTAGAGGCGGCGCGCCTCGGTGAACACTTCGGCATCCTGAAAGCCGACGAGGGCGAGCACGCCTACCGCCCCGCCGAGCCGGAGGGCATCCGAGGCCTCGATGCCCGCGCCCAGGGCCACGGCGTCGCCGACGGCCCACGCGGCAAAGCGCCGCCGGGCGGGCTCCTCGGCGGGTTGCGCCCGTGCGCTGCCCGGCGCGGCGGCCCAGCCGAGCGCCAGGAGCAGCAAGGCGAAAAGCCGTCCGTGGGGCGCAGCAGCAAGCATGGGCGGGGAAGCGTTTCGGGAGGAGCAGCCGGGGAAACAAAACTTAGCACTCCCGCCCCCCCGGAAGCGCAACCGGCGTGTAATGCTTGCGTCCTCTTTGGGCGCAAGCCGGCTGCGCCGCCGGCTCAGCCCCGGGTACGGCGCACCACCCAGTCGGCCAGGGGCGGCGCGGCGCGGAAAGCCGCCACGGCGGCGGCGGCCACGCGGGGCTGCACGTAGCCCCAGTGCAACAGCCGCCCGAGCGCCAGCCGCGTGCGGAACTGCCGCCGCCACGCCGCCGCATAGCCGCTGCGCAGGCGCTCCGCCGTCGCCTCGCCTGCGAGGTAGCGGCCCAGGTGCGCCGCCGCGAGCATGCCCGCGTGCAGCGCCATCGCCATGCCGTCGCCGCAGAGGGGCGCGATCATGCCCGCCGCATCCCCGACGAGGCACACATCGCGGACGAACTGCTCGCGAGGGCGCAGCCCCACCTGGCTGACGGCCACGAACTCGCCCCAGGCCGGTTCGAGCGCGTCGAGGCGGCGCTTGAGCAGCGGGTTTTGCGAGAGCGCCCCCCGGAGCATGCCTTCGGCGCTGCCGCCCGAGGCGCGCAGGGCGTCGCGGTGCGCGATCCAGCACGCGTTGACGGCGCCGCCCTCCACCTCGACCAGGCCGCAGTAGCCTCCCGGAAAGGCGTGCGTCTCGATCACGTCGGCCGTGCCGGGGCCGTGGAAATGCCCCTTGAACGCCACGAGCGGTTCGTCGGCCGCGAGGAAACGCCGCCCGAGCTTGCGGTCCAGCGCGTCGCGGCGGCCGTAGGCGCCCACCACCACGCGCGCTTCCACCGTCTCGCCCGCGCCCGTCGTCACGCGGAACCCTTCGCCGAGGCCGCCCTCGACCGCGCGGGCAGCGGCGCGCGTCCGCACGTCCACCCCGACGCTGCGCGCGCGCGCGGCCAGGAGCGCGTCGAGCTTGTCGCGGCTGAAGCCGAGCGCCACACCGGGCAGGGGTCCGCTGTGGCTGCGGCCGTCGGGGGCCGTGATGCAGTAGCGCGTGACGGCGTTGGCCCCCGCCTTGCGGACGGCCTCCAGGCAGCCCAGCGTCTCCAGGGTTCGCCCGACTTCCACCGACAGAAACTCGCCGCACAGCTTGCGCGTCGGGTAGTCCTTTTTTTCCAGCAGGCGCACCTGCAAGCCTTGCTGCGCGAGGCTGATAGCCGCGGCGCTGCCGGCCAGCCCCCCGCCGATGACGAGCGCATCCAGCATGTCAATTCCTCACAAAGGGTTTAAGCAACCGGCGTCGTCGAGAGCACCCACCGGAAAGCCCAGCGCCGGCGCAGCCGGTAGGCCGCGAGCCCGGCCGCCTCGGCCATGCGTTGCAGCTCGCCGCGCCGGAAGCCCCGCGCCACGGATACCGGCGCGTCGTGCCGAAACATCGACGAGGCCCGCAGCAGCAGCGCCAGGCTCCGAATGGCATGGTAGGCGAGCGCATGCCGGTGCAAATCGTTGACGACGAGCCCGAAGCGGCCTACCCGCTGCATCTCTTGCAGCAGCCGTACGCACTCCGGCTCGCGGAGGTGGTGCATGAACAGCGACGCCGTGACCACATCGAACGCGCCGTCGGCGTAGGGCAGCGCGAGGGCGTCGGCTTGTTCAAGCGTAATGCGCCGCCGCAGTTCCGGCGCGAGCGTACGCTTCAGGATCGCCCCGGCGTGCGCGAGCGTGGCCCCGTTCAGGTCGGTGGCGCACACCTCCACGCGCAGCCCCCGGCGGCTTGCCCAGCGGACGATGGCCTCGGGCAGATCGGCGCCGCCCGTGCCTACGTCCAGCACGCGCACCGTGCGGCGGGCGCCTTCGCGGCGCAACAGAGGCTCCAGGCATGCGAGCGTACCGCGGTACCCTCCGAGCCAGCGGTTTACGAGGCGCAGTTCCTCCAGCGCGTCGGCGAGCCGCTCGTCCGTAATCGAGAGGTCGTCCATCCACTCGCTCGCCTCGGAGCGCGCGCGCAGGTCGGGGGTGAGGGCGCAGGTCATGTCAGGGCAAATCCGCGTACACGAACGGCGGGTTTCATGCGTTAAGCTCTTAGAGGACCGGGGCGCCGCAAGAATTAACCAAGGAACCGTGTGAATTCATCGACTCCGGCGCCTTTGTTGTTTCATGCAGACGTAACGTAACGGGTGGTGTATTAATTCATCCGAAACATTCGTCCCGGCTAACCTTAATAATTGTGTATCTCGTCCACGATGCTTAAACTAGTCGGGTTACGGCTGAAGCCGTACCAACCCGCCGAATATAGATGAAACACACCTTACGACGCTTTACCTACCTGTTGTTCCTCGCGTTGTGCCTGAGCGTTCCCGCCCAGGCGCAAGAGGGGCACAAACCGGCCGCCGAGCCGAAGAAGCCCGAGGCCTACGTGCTCTCGGCCGCCTCGCCGAACCCGTTCAACCCGACGACCACGTTCCGGCTGAGCGTCACCCAGCGTCAGGAAGTGCGCGTCGATATTTACAACATGCTCGGGCAGCCCGTGAAGCGGCTGTTCCAGGGCGTGATGGATAACAACGAAACCCGCACGTTTACCTTCGACGCAGGCGAGCTGCCGACGGGCATCTACATCTACCGCGTGCAAGGCGAGCGCTTCGCCACGGCCCGGCAGGTGACCTTGCTCAAGTAGCGCCGCTGCGCCGCTTTCCCTGAAAGGCGCGCGCCCCCCGTGGGCTGCGCGCCTTTTTTATTGAAGCATCACGTCGCCGTAGGAGACGATCTCGTTCGTGCCGTCGAAGACGTACAGGCGCACGAGGCCCCGGCGGCCGATGAGCCCGGCGCTGAAGTGGAACACGTAGGCCCCCGGCTCGGCGGCGCGCGGCAGCGAGCTGAGCGTGACGAAGCGCCCGTTAGGGCCGGCGGCGCGCAGCACCAGCCCCAGCCGCACTACGTTCGACTGCCGGACCAGCACCGGCACCGTGATGAAGCCGGCGGCAATCGGGTTCGGGAAGGCCGGGTCCACGCGGACGAAGGGGCCGTAGATCGGCGCCGAGCGCCAATCGTCGGGGTCGGTTTTCTGCACCTGGCCGTTGATGTCCGTCTCGGTGATGCCGGCGGGCGGTTGGTTGGCCTCTTCGTAGAACGCCTCCTGCCGCTTCTCTGTCGTGCAGCCCGCCGCTAGGCAGGCCAGCATTGCCGTCAGCATCATCAACCGCTGCTCCTGCATCGTAGTTTAGCCCGGCGCCACCCGACGCCTCTTATTTCTTTGCGTCACCGCCCTTGCGGCGGGGCCGCCGACGTAGAAACGACGCATGGACTATGTTGTTGCCCATAACCTGAGCGTGCGGCTCGGGCGGCGGCCCGCGCTGGCCGGGGCCGCGTTTGCGTTCCGGCGCGGGGCCTTCAACGGCCTCGTAGGCCCGAACGGCAGCGGCAAGACAACCCTGCTGCGCGCCGTGGCCGGCCTCGTCCCCTACGAGGGCAGCCTGCTCCTCGACGGCCGCGAGGTGCGCGCCTGGAAACCGGGCGAGCGGGCGCGCAAGGCCGCCTTCGTGCGCCAAACGACGGCCCTCGACTTCGATTTCAACGTGACGGACCTCGTGCTGCTCGGGCGCATGCCCGGCAAGCGCTGGACGCAGCCCTACACCGACGAGGACCGCCGCCGGGCGCTCGACGCCCTGGCCGAGGTGGATTTGCTGCACCTGCGCGACCGCTCGGCTACGGCGCTCAGCGGCGGCGAGTTGCAGCGGGTGCTGCTGGCCCAGGCCCTCGCCCGCGACGCCGAATTGCTGATGCTCGACGAGCCCACCGCGCACCTCGACGTGCACCACCAGCACCGCTTCCTCGAACGCGCGGCGCTGCGGCGCGCCGGCGGCTGCACCGTCGTCGGCGTGTTCCACGACCTCGAACTGGCCGCCCGCTTCTGCGATCATCTGGTGGCGCTCCGCGACGGCTGCACGGTCGCCGCCGGCGCGCCGGCGGCCGTGCTGACGCCCGACCTCCTGGCCGACGTATTCCGCATGCGCGCCCGCGTGCATGCGGAGCCGACCGGCGGGCTGCGCATTCATTATCTTGCGCCCACCCCCTGACCCCACGGCCTCTCGCATATGCGCATCTACACCCGCTTCGGCGACCACGGCGAAACCTCGCTCTACGGCGGCGATGTCGTCCCGAAAGACCACCCCCGCATCGAAGCGTACGGCGCCGTGGACGAGCTGAACGCGCAGATCGGCGCGGCGCGCGCGCTCATCACGGCCTCGGGGGCTACGCCCGACTTGCTGCCGGTGCTGGAGCAGGTGCAGCAGGAACTGTTCGTGCTCGGCGGCGACCTAGCCACCCCCGAAGGCGCGCGCTACGAGCCGCCGCGCATCCGCGAGGCCCACATCGAGGCGCTGGAACGGCTCATCGACGCCTTCGACGGGAAGCTGCCGCGCCTGCGTCACTTTGTGCTGCCCGGCGGGAGCGCGGCGGCGGCGGCCCTGCACGTCTGCCGCACGGTGTGCCGCCGCGCCGAGCGCGCCGCCGTGCGGGCGGCCGCTACGGAAGCCGTCAGCAGCGAGGTGCGCATCTACCTCAACCGCCTTTCAGACCTACTGTTCGTGCTGGCCCGCGCCGCCAACGTCGAGGCCGGCGTCGGGGAAATCCTGTGGATTCCGGAAGCGCCCTGAAGCGCGCCGAGGGCATCCTGAGGGGAACTGTTTGAAGAATTCATGCAGAAGCCCTTAAAAACACACAGGGTTGCGCCCTCTTGCCTTTAGCGGCAAGAAATATTGCACTTCCGTTGCAAGTTATCCTATCTTTGCGCGGCGCCTGTGCAATCGTTGCGCAGTGCGTGTGCAGACCTTAGGCATACGCCCCCACGGCCGCAGGTATCGGCCGGCCTTCGCACCGCCTACGGCCCGCGCGGCCTCCAGGAAGCCTGCTTCCGGATGCGCGCGGCTTTAAGCGACGCGAAAGCCTGATGGAGAGCAAGGCTGCACCCAGACCGTTTCCCTCACGATCTGACTCAGCCGGCTCATGGTTCGACCCTCCTCCCGGGCAATCGCTTTCCGCGCGCTCTGCCTCTGCGTGCTGCTGCCCCTCGGCGGTTTCCATCTTCTCCAGAACGCCGACCTGACGCGCACCGCTCAGACGGCCCGCCTGCCCCGCCCGGCGCCCGCGGTGGACCTCATCGACGAGTACGGCCTGCGCACCAACGGCCTCACCACCGAAGCGCGCCCGATTGCTCGCCACGAAACCTTCAGCCGCATCCTCGCCGGCTACCACGTGGACGCCGCCGCCGCGCAGCGCCTGGCCGAAGCCGCCGCCCCCGTCTTTGACGTGCGCACCCTTCAGGAAGGCAAGCAGCTCCGAGCCTACTCCCGGGGCGACCGGCTCCAGTACCTCGTCTACGCGCAGAACCCCGTCGATTACGTCGTCTTCGACCTTCGCGACTCGCTCCGCGTGAGCGCGGGCCAGCGCCCCGTCAAAAACGTGGTGCGCGAGCTGCGCGGCTACATCTCGGGCTCGTTCTACAGCGCGCTGAAGGACCTCGACGCCGACCCGGAACTGATCGACAAGCTCTCGGACGTGCTGGCCTGGCAGGTGGACTTCTACGAGGTGCAAAAAGGCGACAACTTCGCCATCGTGTTCGAGGAGCGCCGCCTCGACGGCGCCCCCGTCGGCCTCGGCGACATCAAGGCCGTGCGCTTCAACCACAAGGGCGAGGACTTCTACGCCTTCCAGTTCGGCTACGAGGACCAGAGCGGCTACTACGACCAGCAGGGCCGCAGCCTCAAGACGGCGTTCCTGAAGTCGCCGCTCAAGTACGCCGTCGTCACGTCGGAGTTCAGCGCGAGCCGCTTCCACCCGGTGCAGAAGCGCTACAAGCCCCATCTCGGCACGGACTACGCGGCGCCCAAAGGCACCCCGATCTACGCCGTCGCGGACGGGCGCATTACGGAGGCGGGCTTCCAGCGCTACAACGGCAACTACGTCAAGATCGAGCACGACCGCGTGTACGCCACCGGCTACCTGCACATGTCGCGCATCGCCCCCGGCATGAAGCCCGGCCGGCAGGTGCGCCAGGGCGAGGTGATCGGCTACGTCGGCGCGACCGGACTGGCGACGGGGCCGCACGTGTGCTTCCGCTTCTGGAAGAACGGCGAGCAGGTCAACTCGCGCGCCGAGAAGCTGCCGGCCGCTGCGCCGATCCCGCTGAAGTATCGCCCCGACTTCATCGCCTACCGCGACCAGATGCTGCCGCGCCTCGAAATGACGCCGAAGCGTCGTATATTTGCTGCGGCGTCGCTGGAGGATCTGCCCTCCTGAAGCGCGGCGCCATAGCCGGCCCCGCTGCTGTACGGCGGCGCCCCCTGACGGCCCGTCTTCTATGGAGAAGTATTCCGGCACCGCGCCTGGTTCCTCGGCGCCGCTTGCCAGCAGCGCCTTCCGCCTGGCTCTCCGCAGCGCCCAGCACACGCTCAAGAAGCGCCGGCGCGTCGCCAAGACCGTGCACCGGGCCTACCAGCAGCTTTTCCGGCGCCAAAGCGCCTTGCAGGAAGTCTACCAGGATACCGCCACGCTGCTGCGCTTCTTGCGCGCCTGGTCCGAGGGCGCCTACCGGCAGATGCCCTGGAGCGCGCTCCTGCTCTCGCTGGCCGCCGTCTTATACTTCCTCAACCCCCTCGACGTGATCCCGGATATGTTCGCCGTGATCGGCTACACCGACGACGTGGTCGTGATCGTCACCGTCGTCAATGCCATCCGGAAGGAACTGCGCGCCTTCGAGGCGTGGGAAGCCGAGCACGCCGCCGGCCTTTCCGCCGAGCCTGACCTGAAGCGGCTGCCTCCCGCGCCGTAGGCGCCGCCTTTCGACACCGCCGCCATGCTGATCCGCTTTGCGCTGCTCACGCTCACGCTGCTGCTGAGCCTTCCCACGCCCGGGCGCGCCCAGGCCACCGTCGATACGCTCGCCAACCGCCACCTGCGCCGCTACGGCCTGGAGGAAAGCCAGGTCATGGAGACGCTGCGGCAACTCACCGATGTGTACGGCCCGCGCCTGACGGGCTCGCCGCGCCTCGACAGCGCCGCCGCGTGGGCGCAGCGGCAGCTCAAGGCGTGGGGGGCCGCGCGCGTCGGCGCCGAGGCGTGGGGGCCGTTCGGGCGGGGCTGGCAGTTGCGGCGCTTCGACCTGAACATCCTGGAGCCGGCGGCGATGCCGCTCATCGCCTACCCGCAGGCGTGGTCGGCGCCGATCCCCGAGCGCACCGCGCGCGAGGTGGTGCTGCTGGACGCCCCCGACGCGGCGGCGCTCGAAGCCTACCGGGGGCGCCTGAAGGGCAAACTCGTTCTCGTGGACGACACGCTTTCTATGGCGCCCGCCGCCGAGCCGCTTTTCCGCCGCCGCACGCCCGAGGAGCTGCTGCGCCTGGCGAACGCCCCCATCTCGCCGCCGAGCCCGCGCCGCTACAGCGAAGCGTACCGGCGCCAGTACGAACAGCGGCAGGCGCGCCTGCGCTTCCTCTACGGCGAGCAGCCTCTGGCCCTGCTCGACCGCTCGTCGCAGAAGGGCGGCTACGGCACGGTGTACGTGGCGGCGGCTTCGGTTCCGGCGCAGCAGACGGCCTCGGGGCTGGTGGGCGCGCCGCCGTGGAGCCCTGAGGCCGGGGCCGTGCTCCCGCAGATCAGCCTGGCCGAGGAGGAGTACAACCGCCTTTACCGCCTGCTCAAGAACGGCGCCGCCGTGCGCGCCGAAATCGAACTCGACGCCGACTACATCGACGACGACCCCATGGAGCGCAACGTCGTCGCAGAGATCCCCGGCGCCGACCCGTCCGTCGCCGAGGAGGTCGTCATGCTCGGGGCGCACCTCGACTCGTGGCACGCGGGCTCGGGGGCGTCGGACAATGCGGCGGGCTGCGCCGTCATGATGGAAGCCTTCCGGATGCTGCAACGCCTGTTCGACGAGACGGCGCTGCGGCCGCGCCGCACGATCCGGCTGGCGCTCTGGACCGGTGAGGAGCAGGGCCTGTACGGCTCGCGGGCCTACGTCAGGCAGCATTTTACCGAGGGCTCGGGCGCCTCCGTGCGGCCCGCCTACGAGCAGTTCTCGGCCTACTATAACCTCGACAACGGCGCCGGGCGCATCCGGGGCATCTACGCGCAGGGCAACCCCGAGGCGTCGCTGCTTTTCCGCACGTGGCTCGGAGCCTTCGCCGACCTGGAGGCGGCCACCGTCTCGCTGGCAAACACCGGCAGCACCGACCACATCAGCTTCGACGAGGTGGGCCTGCCCGGCTTCCAGTTCATCCAGGACCCGCTCGACTACGGCAAGCACTACCACTCGAACATGGACGTGTTCGACCACGCGCCGGCGGGCGACCTGAAGCAGGCGGCCACCGTCATCGCTTCGGTGGTCTACCACACGGCGCAGCACACGGCCCTTATGCCGCGCAAAGCCTCCGCCGCCGCCGCGCCTGCCTCCCGGTAGCGGCCTGCCCTAGGGCTGCTCGGCCGGGCGCGGCTCCGGGCCGGGGGCCGGCGCGTACTGGATGCTCTGCGTCGGGAAGGCAAAGCTCAGCCCGGCCGCATGGAAGCGCCGCAGGATCTCCAGGTTGATCCGGTGCTGCACGTCCATGTACGGCAGGTAATCCGGAGTGAGCACGAAGTACACCGTCTCGATCTGGAGCGCGTAGGCGGCCAGCGCCCGGAAGTGCGAGCGGTCGAAGCGCACCCCGTCCTCGGCCTCGATGATCGCGCGCAGCATCTCCGGCGCGGCCGCCATCTTCTCGGGCGGCGTGTCGTACGTCAGGTCGAGCGTAAAGAGCACCCGGCGCTCGCTCATGCGCTTGTAATTGCGGATGCGGCTCTTGAGCAAATCGCTGTTGGAGAAGATGACCTGCTCGCCCGAGATGCTGCGCACGCGCGTCGTCTTGAGGCCGACATGCTCGACCGTGCCGACGAACGTATCGACGGCAAGCGTCTCCCCGACGACGAACGGCTTGTCCAGCACGATCGAGAGCGAGGCGAACAAGTCGCCGAGGATATTCTGGACGGCCAGGGCCACGGCCACGCCGCCGATGCCCAGGCCCGTGATGAGCGCCGTCACGTCCTGCCCGAAGTGGTCGAGCATCAGCAGCCCGATCACCGCCCACAGCCCGGCCCGTGCGATCCACCCGACGGCGTTGATGCTCGTGACGGCCCCGGCGTCGGTGTCGAGCTTGCGCCGGCGGTAGCGCTCGATCCAGCGCGCGATGGCGGCGTTGCCCCACAGCCCGATCTGCGCCAGCAGGGCCAGCACCGAGGCGAAGGCCAGGCCGCGCGCCAGGACGGCCGGCACGTCCGTGAGCAGCGAGGCGATGAGCAACGCCACGAAGAGCAGGAAAAACCACCGCGTGCGCTGCACGAGCGCATATGCATAGTCGTAGAACGGCGCCGGGCTGCCCTCGGCGCGCAGGCGCAGGCGCCACCGCACGAAGCGGTGCAGCGCGGAGAGCGCCGGCCATGCGAGCGCCAGGGCCGCCCCGAAGAGCAGCCAGTCCAGCAGCGTCGCACCCCAAAGTTTTTCGGCCGGCGCCCCCGTGCGCAGCGCCTCCATCCACGGCAACCGGTCCAGCATAATCCTTCCCTTATTTGAATTATGTTATAACTATCTATGCATGCATTACGGGCGCAAAAGCAGTTCTGGAGAACCGCAGACGGCGGACTACATTCTTGGTCGCCAATTAAAAATACGAAGGATTCGAGATGCGCCCGGAACAGCAGCCCGGATCCTCCGTTGTTGCGGCAGTCTCCACCCCACCCTCTTTTACACGTTATGGAACCGTCAAGCGACCGCGATTTTCAAGACCGACGAGTCGGACCCACCGTCTCCAAAGATAAATGGGTAACCCATGCGAAAGTGAAGATGTCGCGGGGTTATGTGCTGGTGGTAAGCAAGAACAAGAAGAACGCGAACTTCTTCATGACCACCAAGGGATATGAGATGTGCCCGTTCAACGTCGCCAAGCAGCTCATCAAGGACGGCATCGTCGTGGAAGACGGCGAGCATCACCTCGGCACCCGCTACAAGCTGGCCGAGGACGTAGCCGTGGCGCCGCCGGAGCCGCGCCGCCGCGCCGCCCGCCCGGCGGCGCCCCCCGCCGAGCCGGAGCCGGAGCCCGTCATCGCCGACATCCCGGATGAGGATGAGGACGAAGTCGTGGACGACGAGGAAGCCGAGGACGAAGAAGGCGACGAAGCGGAGGACGACCCGGCGGACGACACCGAGGAGGACGAGGAATCCTGACCGCCCCCTGCGGCAAGGCCCCCCGAGCAACGCACAAGGGCTGCCGGCGCGCCGCGCCGGCAGCCCTTGCCGCTTTTCAGGCGGAAGCGGCTTACTTCATGCTGACGACGCGCATGATCTCGGCAAGTGAGGTGCGCCCGCTGCGGACGAGTTCGCGCGCCGAGTCCTGGAGCGTGAGCATCCCGGCGCGGCGCGCCTCGACGCGGATGGCGGCTTCGTCCACCACATCCTTCGACATGAGGATGATGTGGCGGATGGGGTCGGTCATCGAGAGCAGTTCGAGCACCGCCTGGCGGCCCTTGTAGCCGGCGCCTTTGCAGACGGGGCATTCCTTATGATTGCCCGCCCGGTAGAACGCGGCCTCGGCGGTTTCCTCCTCCGTGAAGCCCATGCGCTCCAGCAGCAGCGGGTCGATGCGCTCCTCGGGCTGCTTGCACTGCGCGCACAAAACGCGCACGAGGCGCTGCGCCACGATCAGGTTGATGGTGTAGGCGATCAGGAACGGCTCGATCCCCATCTTGTAGAGCCGGTTGATGGCGCTCGGGGCGTCGTTGGTGTGCAGCGTCGAGAACGTCAGGTGGCCTGTGTTGGAAAGCTTGATGGCCAGGTCGGCCGACTTGGCGTCGCGCATCTCGCCGACCATGACCACGTCGGGGTCGTGGCGCAGCACCGAGCGCAAGGCTTCTTCGAGGCCGAGCTTGGGGTTGAGCTTGATCTGCCGGACGCCCGGAATCATGTACTCGACGGGATCCTCGATGGTCAGCACGTTCACCTTCGGCGTGACGACCTGCCCGAGGGCGGCGATGAGCGTGGTGCTTTTGCCGGAGCCCGTCGGGCCGGTGATGACGACCATGCCGTAAGGCTGCGTGATGGCGTCGAGGAAGACGTTGATGTTGTGGTCGGCAAAACCGAGGCGGCCGAGGTCCGTAACCACCTTGCGGTCGTCGAGCACGCGGATGACGATGCTTTCGGCGCGCAGATCCTGGTTGCTGCTGGCGATCGGGAGCACCGAGACGCGGAAGCGGATCAGGGCGCCCTCGATCCAGCGCTGGATGAACCCGTCCTGGGCGCAGTCCTTCTCGAAGCGGTCTACGTTGATCGAGTTGTCCTTGACGACGGCCAGGAAGGCTTCGGGGTGCACGCGCTGCTCGACGTGCCAGCACTTCAGCTCGCCGTCAACGCGGAAATGGATTTCGGTGCAGCGGTCCGGGTTAGGAAAAATGTGGATGTCCGAAGCGCCTTGGTGCACCGCCTCGACGAGGGTAGCCTCGAACAGGTTGATGAGCGCCGAGCGGCCGATTTCGGCCTCCAGGGCGTCCTCGTCGATGAGCTGCGTGCGCTCCTGCTCGAAGGAAGCGCCGAGGTCGTAGGCCATCGACGAGCCCGTGACACGGTCCATGTACTCGTTCTTGCGCGGGAACGCCTCGCGGGCGATCTCCTGCACGGCGGCGGCGCTGAGGTAGCGCAGCTCGAAGGACGTGATGCCGAGCTTCTGGAGGACGCGCCCCACCTCGGGGCGGGCAGGGTCGTTGGCGGCCAAAATCCATTTCTCTTCGCCGCGCCCGCCCTGCGCCTCCTTGCTCACCGGCAGGATGCCGTTGTCCCGCAGCATCAACCACTGCCCTTCGGTGAAATGCTTCTGGTTGTCCTTGATGAAGGTCGCCGCCGCGCGCGTCGAGATGACGGCGCGCTTGAAGGCGTAGACTTCGGCAGCCTCGGCATAGACGCGCTCGGCCTCCACGCCCTTCTCTTGCGCGAGCAGGCGCCACAGGGGCTCGGACGAGCCGGCCTCGGCCATTTTCTTCCAGCGCACCCATGCCTGCTCGACCTGCTCGACGCGCACCAGCTCCTTGAACAGGAGCATGATCACGACGCGGTCGCGGAGTTCGAGCGGCGAGAAGTTTGAGGCGCGGCGCTCCGGGGAGGGGCCGTCCGGGCGAACGGTCGGCGACACCTGATCCTTATCCCATTCGAGGCCGATGCCTTCCAGCCACTGCTCCAGGGTAAAGTCGTCGGCGGGCGGCGGCGCGGTTTCGGAAGGCGGCAGAGCGGCCAGGCTCGCCCCGTCGCCGGGGGGCGCGTACACCTCCGGCTCGCGGCCTTGCACGCTGATCGAGGGCTGAAAACCTATGGAAAGACCGCTCAGCGGCGCGCCGCCCTCGGAAAGCTTGCTCGACGGCGTGAACGATTCGGGAGCGCCGGCGCCTCCCTGATCGGGATGGGAACGCTTGCGAAAACGCATGACGGCCTGACGGGATATAAAGTGGCGCCGGGGCGCCGGAAGCGCCTGCGGCAGGGTTATCCCGTGTATCGGCCGCCGCCGCGCCGATTCAAGCGCCCGCGTGCGGAAAAATGCGGCGCCCTCAGGAAGGCTCGGGGAGCGCCTCGTCCTTGGCCTTGTCGGCCTGCACCTCCTTGATCTCCTCGCGCGCCACGAGCCCGGCGGCTACGGCGTGCCTGACCGCCTGCTCGGTGTCGGCCACGAGCAGCATGTCGGCGCCGGCGCGCGTCACCTCGTCCGCAATCGCCAGCACCTCCGCGCGCTTGCGCCCGACGAGCACATCGCGGATGTAGATGGCCCGGATGCGCCCCGGGCGACGTCGCACAGCCTCGCGGTAGATGTACGGGTCGTCCTGGCCGCTGTCGCCGACGAGGATGAACGGCCGCTCGGGGTACACGTCCAGCAGGTGCTCGATGTATGTGAGCTTGTGGGCCTGGTGCCCGGCGGAGATGAACTTCTCGCGGTCGATGCCGAGGTCGCGCAGCAGAATCGGCCCCTCGGGGATGCCGTGCACACTGAAGAACTGCGCCAGAAAGTCGTACAGATTCCAGGGGCTGCTGCTCAGGTAGAAGATAGGGTTGTGCGCGCTGCCGCTCGGGCCGCCCTGCAACGAGCGGTAGAACGCCGCGACGCCCTCGAAGGGCAGACGCGTCCAGGCGTTGCGCGTCACGGTTTCGCGGAACATGGCAAGCTTGCGGGTGGCCCCGGTTCGCAGCACCGTGTCGTCGATGTCGCTGACGACGATAAAGTCGGAGCCGACGGGCGGGGCGAGCGCCTTGCCCGTCGTGGTCGCGCCGCCGGCAATGTCGTAGCGCACCTCAAAGACGGCGCGCCCGCCGGCCAGAGGCGCGCGCAGCGCGAACGAGCCGTCGAGGTAGCCTTCCTCGTCAGAGACCATCCGCGCCGTCGTCGTGGCGAGTCCTTCCGGGTCGATGAACGTTACGTCCACCTCGACGCCCGGCGCCTCGTCGCTCAGGAAGCGGCCGGTCATGGCGCGCACGTTGCGCCAAAGCTGATCCTCGGCCGTGGAGGGCCGCACGGGGCGCCCGCGCAGCACCCGCGCCTTGATGAACACCCGCGACTCGGTCGCGTAGCCGTAGTACGGAGCTACATAGGGGGGCCGCTCGCCGTGCACGACGCGGCGGGCGCGCCGCGTGAGCCCTTCGGCGAAAGGCTCGGCGGTGTAGAGCAGGCGGTGCAGTCCCTTACGGAGCAGGCGGCGGGGTCGGCGGGCCATAGCGCGTTGCGGTTATCCGAGGGCAGGCGCCGAAAGCTCCTTCAAAATCACCTCGGTGAGCAGCGGCGTATCGGCGCGGCGGATCTCCGTGCCGTCCGCGCGCAGCAGCACGAGGCGGAACTGGTCCGCTCCGACGCCGAAACGGGCGCGCAGCTCGGCGGCGGCGGCCGGCGCGAGCGGCTCGCCGCCGGCGTTGCCGCCGCCCTGCGCCGAGACGTGCACGATGCGGAAGCCCGCCGCCTCGAAGGCCGCCGCATGCGCCGCC
>CBDTTW010000001.1:0-65929 GCA_965363675.1 uncultured Rhodothermaceae bacterium | reverse complement strand
CGGAAGTCCCACGCCGGCACGAAGTCCGCGGGCAACTGCGAGATGAAGTAGCCCGCCGTACGCTCGGCCGTCTCCAGGTAGCGCGGGTCCTTCGTCTCGCGGTAGGCCACCGTAAAGCCGTAGATGGCCCACGCCTGCCCGCGCGACCACGTCGATTCGTCGGCGTAGCCCTGGGCCGTCCGGCCCCGCTTGAGCGCGCCCGTGCGCGGATCGAACTCAGCGACGTGGTAGGTGCTGCCGTCGCGGCGCACATGCGCCTTCATCGACGTGTTGGCATGCGCAATGGCGATTTTGCGCAGCGACGCATCGCCGCCGTTGCGGGCCGCCCAGAACATCATCTCCAGGTTCATCATGTTGTCGATGATGACCAGGTAAGTGCTTTTATCCTTGCTGTTCCACGACTCGATGGCCTTCACGGTCGGGTTGTAGCGGGTGGCAAGCGTTTTGGCCGCCCGCAGAATCACGTCGCGGTAAGCCGGGTCGCCCGTAAAACGGTACCCGTTGCCGTAGGAGCAGAAGATGCGGAAGCCGATGTCGTGGTCGCGCGGCGTGGACGCCTCCTCGGCAAGGCCCTCCGTCAGGCGTTCGGCCCGCGCGCGCCACCGGGGGTCGCCCGTGTAGCCGTAGGCGTACCACAGCAGACCGGGATAGAAGCCGCTGGCCCACCAGGCGGCGTCGCTGGTCTGCCAGGCGCCGTTGGGGCGGGTGCTGCGCGGAAAGCGGATGCTGTCCCCCAGGGCAAGCGACGTCTGGTCGAGCTGGTGCAGGGCGAAGCGCAACGCCTCGTTCGAGCGCTCGTGCAGGCTCTGCGCGCGGCCCGGCGCCGCCATACTTGCCGCAGCGACCAGCAGAAAGAAGATGACAGAAACGCGTTTTTTCATTGTTCAGGTATGTATGAGGGAAACATCAAACGACCGGATTCCGCAGGATGCCCAGCTTTTCGATCTCGACTTCGACTAGGTCGCCGGGGCGCAAGAAGCGCGGCGGCTTCCGGAAGACGCCCACGCCCCCCGGCGTGCCCGTCGCGATGAGGTCGCCCGGCAGCAGGGTGCTCGCCTCCGAGAGCCGCGCGATAATCTCCGGCGCCTTGAAGATCATCTCGGCCGTCGAAGAAGACTGCACCACTTCGCCGTTGAGCCGGCAGACGATGCCCAGGGCATGCGGATCGGGTATTTCGTCCGCCGTGACGAGGAAAGGCCCCGTCGGGCAGAACGTGTCGAAGCTTTTCGAGCGCACCCACTGCCGCTCGCGGAACTGCACGTCGCGGGCGCTGACATCGTTGAGAAGGGTATAGCCGGCGATGCACCCTAGGGCCTCCTCGGGGCGCACGCCCTTGCACGCCTTGCCGATGACGATGGCTAGCTCGGCCTCATAGTCCACCTCCGACGATGCTTCGGGCGGCCATGTAATCGCCTCCTCGTGCGCGAGGAGCGCCGTGGCGTACTTGGCGAACGTCACGAGCGTGCGGGGGGGCGGGACGCCCTGCTCGGCGCAGTGGTCGTAGTAGTTCAGCCCCACGCAGATGATTTTGCCCGGCGCGGGCGCCGGCGGCGCCCACCGCACCGGCAACGGCAGCATCGCCTCCGGGGGCGGCTCTGCCGCTTCCACGGCGCGCGCGAACCGGGCGCGCTCCGGCGCGTCCAGGGCGAGGTAGGCCGCCATCGTATCCACGGGCGGCGCGCCCCCGCGCCGCGCCAGCGCGCCGGCATCGACGAAGCGGCCGGCCCGGACTACACCCAGGCGCGGCGCGGCGCCCTGCGCTTCCGGCGGCGACCAGGGCCGGTACGAGAACAGTTTCATGCCTCAGGGGATCACTTCGAGCGTGGCCGACTGCGTCTGCGCGGAACTCCCGCCGACCATGATCTCGAACGCTCCCGGCTCCACGACCCGCTCCATGTTGGGGCCGAAGTACTCCAGCTTGTCGGCCGTCACGCGGAAGGTCACCTGCTGCGTCTGCCCCGGGTCGAGGCGGATGCGGCGGAAGTCCTTCAGCTCCTTGACCGGCCGCGTGACCGCGCTGACGGCGTCGCGGATGTAAAGCTGCACTACCTCGTCGCCGGCCGTCTTGCCGGTGTTGGTCACGGCCACCGTCACCGTGGCCGAGCCGTCCGGATGGATCTGTGCGGGTTGCACGGTCGGCTTGCCGTAGGAGAACGTGGTGTACGAAAGGCCATGCCCGAAGGGAAACAGCGGCGTCATGTCGTCGAACAGGTAGCCGCGCCGCGCCGAAGGCTTGTGGTTGTAGTACGCCGGCAGGTGGCCCGCCGAGCGCGGGAACGTGACCGTAAGCTTGCCCCCCGGGTTTACGTCGCCGAAGAGCACGTCCGCCACGGCCGTACCCGTCTCCTGCCCGAGGTACCACCCTTCCAGAATCGCCGGAACGTTTTGCGCCACGTAGTGGAGGGCGAGCGCCCGCCCGTTGAGGAGCAGCACGACCACCGGCTTGCCCGTCGCCAGCACCGCCTCGACGAGGTCGTTCTGCTGCCCGAACAAATCCAGCGACGTGCGGTCGCCCAGATGGTTCTGCGCCCACGCCTCGCGCGAGAGCATCTCGTTCTCGCCCAGCACCAGCACCACGGCGTCGCTCTGGCGGGCGGTCTGCACGGCCTGCCGGATGCGCGCCGCGTTCGAGGCCGGCGAGGCCGCCACGACGCGGTCGGTCTGCCAGCGCTTGATGGAGCGCTCGCCGGAGAGGTGCGGCTGCGGGTCGCGCGTGAACGTCGAGTCCTCCGTGAGGCGCACGCCCTCGGCGTAGCGCACCGCGACGCCCGCGCCTACCTTGGCGCGGATGCCGTCGAGCACGCTCACCGTCGTGTAGGGCGTGCCGCTGTAGCCGCCGAGCAGCGTTTCGGCGGCGTGCGGCCCGATCACGGCGATGCTGCGCAGCTTCGTGCGGTCCAGCGGAAGCGTGTTGCGCTCGTTCTTGAGCAGGATGATGGCCTTCTGCGCGGCCTCCAGCGCCAGAGCCCGGTGCTCGGGCGTACGCGAGACGGCTTCGGCGCGGTCTACGTCCACGTAGGGCTGCTCGAAGAGGCCCAGCATGAACTTGGCCCGCAGCAGGCGCCGCACCGCCGCGTCGATCTGCTCCTCGCGCACGCGCCCGGACCGGACCGCGTTGACGAGCGTATCGTAGGTCTCGATGCCCGGCAGTTCGATGTCCACGGTCGCCTCCAGCGCCGTGCGCGCCGCCTCTTCTTTCGTGCCGACCACGTGGTGCAGCTTCATGAGCTGCTCGATGGCGTTCCAGTCCGAGACGATGGTTCCGTCGAAGCCCCATTCGCCGCGCAGCACGTCGCGCAGCATCCAGGTGTTGGCGTGCGAGGGCACGCCGTTCACCTCGTTGTACGAGGCCATGAGGCTCAGCGCCCCGGCCTCCTTGACGGCCCGCTCGAACGGGTAGAAGAACACCTCGCGCATGACGCGCTCGCTGTAGTTGGCCGGAGCCACGTTGTAGCCCGACTCCGGCTGCCCGTGCCCGGCCATGTGCTTGAGCGTCGCAATGACGTGCTGCTCGCCGATGCGCTCGACGTGCGGCCCGCCGACCCCCTGGAAGCCGCGCACGGCCGCCACGCCCATGCGCGCCGTCAGGTAGGGATCCTCGCCGTAGGTTTCCTCCGAGCGGCCCCAGCGCGGCTCGCGGGCTACGTCCACGACCGGCGCCAGCACCTGATGGCCGCCGCGCGCGCGGATCTCATGGGCCACCACGCTGAAGATCCGCTGGGCAAGGTCCGGGTCCCACGTGCTCGCCAGGGCGATGGCCTGTGGGAAGCTCGTGGCGTCGGGGCCTTGCAGGCCGTGCAGCGCCTCCTCGTGGAAGAGCACCGGAATGCCGAGCCGGGTCTTCTCCGTCATGAACCGCTGCACGGCGTTGGTGTACTCCGCCTCGGCGCGCACGCCGTGGTCGTCGCTGGGGCGCTCGATGCGGCCGATGCCGTTCTTGAACACGCCGCTCGCCTCGGCTCGGGCCGGGTCGAAACGCTTCTGGGCGTCGTAGGACTGCGCCTTCTCGGGGTACAGGCAGAGCATCTGCGCCACCTTTTCTTCGAGCGTCATGCGGCCCAGCAAATCCTCGACGCGGTCGCCGATGGGCAGGGCGGGGTTCTTGTAGGCAGGCGTCGCGGTGGATTGGGCGTAGCCCGGAAGGGCGGCGAAAGCCAGGGCGGCAAGCAGCAACAAACGCTTCACGGAAGAGGGCATCGTTGGCGCCGAAAGGCGAGTTTGGGAGGCAAGGGCAGTGGAGAATCAGCGCAAGGTATCCGCCCGCCGCCGCAACGTCAAGTGCGCGCCGCGCCTTGCGCCCGGAGGCCCGGCCCGGCGGCGGCCCTGCGGGGCGTTACCGGTAACGCAACCGGTGCGTCCGCCCGATTTCTTCATAGATATTCAACGCGCCGGCGCGCCCACCTCCTAAATTGCGGTTACCTTTGCACCCGGAAAACTGCTCTCGACCTTCCCCTTATTTATGCCTGCCTCTGACCTTTTTTCGCTCGACGGCAAGTCGGCCCTTGTCACCGGGGCCAGCCGGGGCATCGGCAAAGCGATGGCCCTCGGCCTGGCCGCCGCCGGGGCCGATGTCGTCTGCGCCAGCTCGAAACCCGGCGGGGCCGCCGAAACCGCCGCCGCCATCGAGGCGCTCGGGCGCCGGGCATGGACCGTCGCCGGCGACCAGTCCGACCGCGCCGCCATGCAGCGCCTCGCCGAAGACGCGCTCGGGCGGGCGGGCCGCATCGACGTGCTGCTGAACAACGCCGGGACCATCCGCCGCCATCCCGCCGCCGAGTTTCCCGATGAGGATTGGGATTACGTCGTCGAAACCAACCTCAGCGGCGTCTTTGCGCTCTGCCGCTTCTTCGGCAAGCGCATGATCGCGCAGGGCGGCGGCAAAATCATCAACATCGCCTCGCTGCTCTCGTTCTCGGGCGGCATCACGGTGCCCGCCTACGCCGCCAGCAAGCACGGCATCGCCGGGCTGACGAAGGCGCTCGCCAACGAGTGGGCGCGCCACAACGTGCAGATCAACGCCATCGCTCCCGGCTACATCCGCACCGACAATACCCAGGCGCTCCAGGACGACCCGGCGCGCGCCCGCGACATCGAGGCGCGCATCCCTGCCGGGCGCTGGGGCTCCCCCGAAGACCTCGTCGGCGCGGCCGTCTTTCTGGCCTCGCCGGCGTCGCATTATATCAATGGGCACGTCCTGACCGTCGATGGCGGCTGGATGGCCCGGTAACCGTTGCCTATCCGCATGGTAGAACCCAAGACCATCGGCCTCTCCGTCACGGCGCCGCCCAAGACCCCGGCCGAGCGCCGCCGCGAAGGCCGCGCCGTCGTGCCGGGCCAGGAAGCGCTCCGCACGGTAGAGCTGTTCAACGCCACGCCCGTGCTCAACGGACGCGCCGAGATCGTGACCGCCGAGAACTCCACGCTGCGCTTTCTGCGCTTCGCACGCATCTTCCTCGACGCCGCCGAGCCGGGCTACGCCCCGCAAACCGTGCAGCTTGCCCCCGACGAGGAGGCCGTGTTCTACGTAGGGCGCGGCTCCGCGACGCTCGCCGTCGGCGAGCAGACGTACGAGATGGAGAAAGGCGACGTGCTCTACGCCGGCATCGGCAGCGCGGTGCGCATCGAGACGGCGAGCCGTTGCGACCTCAGCGAGTACCGCGCCGCCGAGTGCAGCGCCTCCTACCCCGTACAGCTCGTCCGGCACGCCGACATCGAGGGCACCCCGCTGGCCGCCGACCTCGGGCGCAAGCGGCCCAGCACCCGGCGCACCGTCTTCAAACTCGTTGATCAGAACGTGCAGGCTTGCCGGCTGCTCTTCGGCGACACGTACATGGAAGCCCCTGGGGGCGTCGGGAGCTACCCGCCGCATTTCCACGGCCCGGACGGCCCGCATGGCCTGGGCGAAAACGCGAAAGAGGAGATCTACCACTTCCGCTGCCAGTCCGACATCGAGGGGGACGTGCCGTACGTGCTCCAGAACTGCTCGCGCCCGGGCGAGGCCGTCAACGTCTACGTCCACGTCTTCGACGAGGAAGCGATCAACGTGACGCCCAGCTTCCACGACACGATTGCGCCGCCGGCCGTGGACTTCACCTTCAACTGGTGCCTCGGCGCCTACAAGGAAAACCACCGCGACTGGTCGGAGATCTTCAACCGTCCGGGTTACGATAACGAGTGGTAGCCGCCGCGCCGCCCTCTCCCCTGCTCACGTCTCTCCCCTTGCTGCTATGGCTTACCTGCTCGGCATCGACTCCTCCACCACGGCCACGAAGGCCCTGCTCATCGACGAAAGCGGCGCCGTCGCGGCGGTGGCGGCCGCGGAATACCCGTTTCACACCCCGCATCCGCTCTGGAGCGAGCAGGAGGCTTCGTACTGGTGGGACGGCGCCACGGCGGCCATTCGCAACGTGCTCAGCCTCTCCGGCGTCTCGCCGGACGAGATTCGGGGGGTGGGTCTGACCGGCCAGATGCACGGCCTCGTCATGCTCGACGAGCGCTGCAACGTGCTGCGCCCGGCCATCCTCTGGAACGACCAGCGCACCGGCAAGCAGTGCGACGAGATCCGGGAGCGCATCGGCAAGGAGCGCCTCGTCCAGATCACCGGCAACGACGCCCTGACCGGCTTCACGGCGCCCAAGATCCTGTGGGTGCGCGCGCATGAGCCGGAGTTCTTCGACCGCTGCCGGCATGTCCTCCTGCCCAAGGACTACGTCCGCTTCCGGCTCACCGGCGAGTTCGCCGCCGACGTGGCCGACGGGGCCGGCACGCTGCTCATGGACGTGCGCCGCCGCACTTGGTCGGCCGAGGTGCTCGAAGCGCTCGGCATACCGGCCGAGTGGATGCCGAAGCTCTACGAAGGCCCGGAGGTCACGGGCGCCGTGACGGCCTCCGCCGCCGAGGCCACCGGCCTGCGCGCCGGCACGCCCGTCGTGGCGGGCGGCGGCGACCAGAGCGCCCAGGCCGTCGGCGTCGGGGCGATCCGCGAAGGCATCGTGGCGCTCACGCTCGGCACCTCGGGGGTGGCCTTCGCCTCCGCCGACTCGCCGTTCATCGAGCCCGAAGGCCGTCTGCACGCCTTCTGCCACGCCGTGCCCGGCAAGTGGCACCTGATGGGCGTGATGCTCTCGGCGGCCGGCAGCCTGCGCTGGCACCGCGATGTCATCGCCCCCGGCATGGACTTCGAGACGCTCGTCGGGGAGGCCGCCGCGGCGCCCGTGGGCAGCGAGGGTCTGCTGTTCCTGCCCTACCTCACCGGCGAGCGCACGCCCTACCCCGACCCCTACGCGCGCGGCGCCTTCGTCGGGCTGACGGTGCGCCACACCCGTGCGCACCTGACGCGCGCCGTGCTCGAAGGCGTGGCCTTCGGGCTGCGCGACGGCTTCGCGCTGATGCAACGCGCCGGCCTGCCTACCCCCGAGCAGGTGCGCGTCTCAGGCGGCGGCGCGCGCAGCGCCCTCTGGCGGCAGATCCTCGCCGACGTGCTCAACTCGGAACTCGTGACGGTCAACACCACCGAGGGGGCCGCCTTCGGCGCGGCCCTGCTCGCCGGCGTCGGCGCGGGCTTGTACCCCTCCGTCGAAGCCGCCTGCGACGCCACGGTCCGGCTGACCGGCAGCACGCCGGTGCAGCTCGACTGCGTGCCCGAGTACTCGGCTGCCTACGCCCGCTACCGCGAACTCTACCCCGCGCTCAAGCCGACGTTCGACGCGCTCGCGCAGCAAAGCTGAGGGCGCGCCCTTGCCGGGGCGGCCTCAGGCGGCCTCCGGAAGCCGGAACAGCGCTCGCGCATTGCGCGAGGTGACGCGGGCAACCTGTTCCACCTCAACGCCTTGCGCCTCCGCGATGCGCTGTGCGATGAGCGGGATGTAGGCCGGCTCGTTGCGCTTGCCCCGGTGCGGCGCGGGGGCCAGGTACGGCGCGTCGGTCTCCAGCAGCAGCCGCTCCAGCGGGAGTTCCGCTACGACGCGGTCCACGCCGGCGTTCTTGAAGGTGACCGTGCCGCCGATGCCGAGGTAAAAGCCGAGGTCGAGGATGCGGCGCGCCGTCTCCAGGTCGCCCCCGAAGCAGTGGAACACCCCCGTAAGCCGTCCCCCCGTCGCGGCGCTCGCCTCCCCGACGATGCGGATGAGGTCGTCCGAGGCGTCCCGGTTGTGCAGCACGAGCGGCAGGCCCGTCTCGACGGCCAGCGCGATATGCGCCCGCAGAAAGCGGTGCTGCTCGTCGGTGAACGAGCGGTCCCAGTAGTAATCCAGCCCCGACTCGCCGACGGCGACGACGCGCGGGTCCCGGCACAGCGCGGCGATCCGCTGCATGTCCGCCTCCGTCGCGTCGCGCGTTTCCGAGGGGTGCAGGGCCGCCATGGCCCGGAGCGTCACGCCCCGATGCACGCCGCAGAGCCCAAGGGCCTGCTCCGCCGAAGCCGCGTCGATGGCCGGCATGAGGATCGTACGCACCCCGGCGGCGGCGGCCCGGTCCAGCACGGCCTCGTAGTCGGGCGCGAACTTGCCGAGGTATACGTGGGCGTGCGTGTCGATGTACATGGAAGCCGGCGCGATTGGCATTGTTTCGGAAGCAGGGTGGCGTAAGTTACTGTCCGAACAGCGCCCCGGCCATGCCCCTGCTCTCCGAACATCGACGTTTGCTCCTCATCCGGCTGCTGGTCGTAGCGGCGCCGCTGCTCTCGCTGGCCCCCCTGGCCCGGCTCGTCGCCGACTGGGCGGAGGTGCACGGCGTCATGGGCATTCAGACGCTGCCCCGCACGAGCCGAGGCTTCGACTGGGTGCGCTGGGAGGACGTGAACGGGCAGATCACGGCGACTTACGTGTTTCCGCGAGGCTCCGCCGCCCAGGCGGGGCTTCAGCCGGGCGACGTGCTCTACGAACTCGACTACCACCAGTACTTCATGGCGGAGGACGTGCTGCACGCCATCGAGGGCATGCGGCCGGGATCGCAGGGCGTCTACACGGTCCAGCGCGCCGGAAAGCTCATCAGCATTCCCGTCGCCATTACGCGCTACCCGAGCTTTCTGTATCCGCTCTCCGCGAGCCTGTGGCAGTTCTCCATCTGGGCGTTCATCGCGGCGGCCTACGTGCACCTGCTCGCCCTCGTCGTCGTGATCCCGCTTGCCCGGCGCAGCAGCCAGGCGCGGTATGCGCTGCTATTGATCGTGGTGTCGCTGCTGTGGGTGTTCATGACGAAAGCCCGGCTGCTCATCATCGAGTTGGGCGGCCCGGCGCTCGTGGTCGGCAGCACGCACGACGGCCTGCTCAAGGCGCTCTCGCTGCTGGGGCTGATCGGCTGGCTGGCCTTCCCGGCTTTGCTGTTCTACAAGCTGTTGCAGGGCGCCCCGCCGCCGAAGAACCTGCCGCGCGCCGGGCTGCTGTTTACGTTCTTCCCCCCGGTCGTGCTGGGCGTCGCGCTGTGCATGACCGCTCTCTACGGCGACGTAGGGCCGATCACGCTCGACAGCCTGATGGCCCCCAACCTGTTCTACGCCACCTGCTACATCGCCGCCTCGGCCGGGTGCGTCATCCTGCGCAGCGGCGAGGGCGCCCATGCCAACCCGCTTGCGGGAAGCTGGAACCGCCCCGGCAGCATCGCCACGCTCGCCGTGTCGGTGCTGTTCGCCCTGTTCGTGCTGGGCATCATCCCTACGCGCGGCGTCGTGACGGACGTGGTGGCGGGCTGGCTGGTCGTGGCGGTGCAACTGCTGGCGCTGGCGCCGGTGCTGCTCGTCTCGGCGGCCACGCTCAAGCACGGCAAGCTCGACGAGATGATTCGCCGCAGCCTGACCTACATCACCGTGCTGGCGCTCATCTTCCTGGCCTACGTCGTCGGCGCGTGGCTCCTGGAACCGCTCTTGCGGCGGGCCGATTTGCCGCGCAACCTTTCGATGGGCGCCTACGTGGTGGTGCTGCTGCTCGTCTTCGAGCGCGTGGCGCGGCGGATGCGGGCCTACAGCGCCACGTTCTTCGTGACGGAGCGCCAGAAGACGCGGCAGAAGCTCAACGGCTTCATCAAGACGGTGCGCTCCATCATGGACGTGGAAGCGCTGGCGCAGCAGACGGCCCGCGCCTGCGCCCTTGCTTTCGGGGCGCGCTGGTGCGCCGTCATGATTCACAACCACCCGGAGGCCGGCCCGTGCGTGGCCGCCTACCCCACCGTGAACCACCGGCTCAACGAGCGCGTGTTCGGCCGCATCTGGCCGTTCTTCAGCGCCGACGGCCGCATCTGGGCGCTCAACCCGGAACTCAACGAGGGCGACTTGCCCGCCGATGCCGTGGAGCAGTTGCAGCGCCGCGAGGGCGTCATCGCCGCCCCCATCGTCGGCGAGGCGCGGCCGATCGGGCTCATCGTGCTCGGCCCGAAGCGTCGCATTCGCGCCGTCTACAACCTGGAGGACGTAGAACTGCTGCGCTCGCTGACGAGCCAGCTCGCCCTTGCCGTCGAACGCCTGGCCCTTATCGAGCGCGAGCGCACGCTCATCCGCGAAAGCGCCGAGGCCCAACTGATGGCGCTGCGCGCGCAGATCAACCCGCACTTTCTGTTCAACGCCCTCAACACCATCGTCTCGCTCATCTCGGAGCGCCCGGATCAGGCCGAGAAGGTCGTCGAGCACCTGGCGGGCATCTTCCGGCAGGTGCTCCAGGTGGGCAGCGGCGCCTACGTGACGCTGGAGGAAGAGCTGCGACTGGTCGGGCACTACCTGCAAATCGAGCAGGCCCGCTTCGGCGATAAGCTCGAAGTCGTCGTGGACTTCCCGCCCGAGCTGCGCGCGGCGCTCGTGCCCGCTTTCTCCGTGCAGACGCTCGTCGAGAACGCCGTCAAGCATGGCCTGGAGCGCAAGCGGCAGGGCGGGCGCGTCTCGATCCGCTGCGCCCGCCGCGCCGACGGCGCGGTTCAGGTAGAAGTAGAGGATACGGGCGCGGGCATTCCGCAACTCTTTGGCGGCGATGCTTTTAGCGGCGATCCGCACAGCTTCTACGGCATCGGGCTGCGCAACGTGGCCGGGCGCCTGAAGGAGCTGTACGGGCGCGCCGACCTGCTCCAACTGCGCAGCTACCCGGACGAAGGCGTCACGGCTACGCTCGTCATCCCCGCGCCCGAGCGGACGGACTAAAGAAGGCCGCCGCGCGTCCGATCCTGTTCGGATCGTGGAAGTTTTTCGCTCCGCCCGGCCGATCGGTCGCGCGAAGCCCGATCTTGCCGGGTCTTTCGGCGCACTTGCACTCCGTATGAGCCCTGCCAACCCTGACCCTGCCGCGCGCGCTTCCGCCTCCAGTTCCGCGCTGAAGATTGCCGCAGGCATCTTCTCCAGCCGTATCGTAGGGCTGCTGCGCCAGCGCGCGGTGGCGCACTTCTTCGGCGTCGGCGCGCATGCGGATGTGTTTCAGGCGGCTTTGCGCGGCCCCAACCTGCTGCAAAACCTCCTCGGCGAAGGCACCATCTCGGCCGCTTTCATCCCCATTTACAGCCGCATGCTGGAGGAAGGCCGCGAGGAGGAAGCCGGGCGCTTCGCCGGGGCCATCTTCACCCTACTGCTCATCGCGGCGGCCTTGTTCGCCCTGGCGGGCGTGCTGCTGGCGCGGCCTATCGTGCTGCTGTTCCAGCCCGGCTGGATCGGCGACGCCGAAGCCGTGGCCGCCGGGACGATGGCCGTCAACCGCTTCGAGCTGACGGTGCAGGCGGTGCGCATCATCTTCCCGATGACGGGCGTGCTGGTGCTTTCGGCCTGGGCGCTGGGCGTGCTCAACAGCCACCGCAAGTTTCTGCTGCCCTATATCGCCCCGGTGGCTTGGAACGCCGCCATTATCGTCGCCTTTTTCATCGGCGCGCGCCTGTTCATCGCCGGCGGCGCCACGACGGCGGGCCTGAACGATCTGCTCATGGCGGCGTGCTGGGGCGCGCTTGCCGGCGGGGTGCTGCAACTCGGCGTGCAGCTTCCGGGCGTAGCCGCCGTGCTGCGCGGCTTTCGGATAGGCTACTCGGCCCGCATCCCCGGGGTGCGCAGCGCCGTCCGAGCCTTCGGGCCGGTGGTCGCCGGGCGCGGGGTATACCAGGTGTCGGCGTACCTCGATCAGTTTCTGGCCTCGTTCCTGGCCGTCGGCGCCGTCTCGGCCATCCTGTACGCGCAGCTCCTCTACGTGCTGCCGATCAGCCTGTTCGGCATGTCGGTGGCGGCCTCCGAACTGCCCGAGCTTTCGCGCATCACCGACGACGACTGGAAGCCGTTCGTCGCGCGCCTCGACCGTTCGCTGCGGCAGGTCATGTTCCTGACGGTCCCCACGACGGTCGGCTACCTGGGGCTCGGCTACCTGATCGTGGGGGCGCTCTACCGCACGGGCAGCTTCAACGCGGCCAACAACTGGCTCGTGTACTTCGTGCTGGCGGGTTACACCCTCGGCCTCATCGCGACGACGGCCTCGCGCCTGCTTCAGAACGCTTGCTATGCCCTGCGCGACACCCGCACGCCCGCCAAAATCGCCGTCGTGCGCGTCGTGCTGTCGGCCCTCGTGGCCGTGCCGGCCATGTTCCTGCTCGACCGCGTCCGGGTGGCCGATGTCGCGCCGATCCCCGCCGCCGGCGAGGCGCTTTTTCTGGGCGGCGTGGGCCTGGCCGTAGGCTCGGTGCTGGGCGCATGGGTCGAACTCATCCTGCTGCACCGCTACCTGCGCCGCGCCATGCCGGACTTCCGCATCCGCTGGAACCGCACGGCGCGCATGTTCGGGCTGGCCTCGGCCTGCCTCGTCCCGGCCTTCGGCCTGTGGTACGCCGCGCGCGGGCTGCCTATCTTAGCTGCGGCGGCCCTCGTGGGCGGCTTGTTCGCAGCGCTCTACCTGGCCGGGGCGCGCCGCCTGGGCATGCAGGAGATCGACGCCTGGCTGGGGCAGATCACCCGCCGGCTGCGCGGACCGAAACCATGAACGCACTGCCCGAACTCTCGCCCCTGCACCCTACCGTACGGCGCCTCTGGCAGGTGGGCCTTGCGCTCTGGCTCTCGCCCCTGGCGCTGGCGGCGGCGCTCTACGACGCGGCGCGCCTGTTTCGCGGCGCCGAAGGGTTCCCCCCGGCCGGACTGGCTACGGCCGTGCTGGTCGGCGCCGCGCTGTTCTTCATTTTCGTATGGCCCGGCCTGCGCTACCGGCGCTGGGGGTACGCGCTGCTGCCCGACGAACTCGTGCTGGAGCGCGGCGTCTTCTCGCACGTCTGGACGATTGTGCCGCTGCGGCGGGTGCAGCATCTCGACGTGTCGCAAAGCCTGCTCGAACGCGAATTCGAGCTGGGCAAGCTGATTTTGCACACGTCGGGCTCGCACGGCAGCGAGGTGGTCGTGCCCGGACTTCCCATCGACGAGGCGCGCCGCCTGCGCGATGTCATCAAGGAACGCATCCTCGGCGAGGAGCCCGCATGAACGCGCCGGAGCCCACGGCCGTCCGCCTCCGGCTGCACCCGATGACCTTTTTGCAGCGCATCCTCGTGAGCCTGCCGGGCGTGGCGCTGCTGCTCGTGCAGGCGTGGCGCACCGGCGGCGACGGCCGGAGCCTCGGGAGCCTGGCGGTGCTGGGCCTTTACGCCCTGGTGGCGCTGCCCCTCATCATGGCGCAGTACCTCCAGTTCCGCTACCGCATCACCGACCGCGAAATCATCATCGAAAGCGGCGTGCTGAACCGCCGCGTGCGCAGCATCCCCATCGAGCGCATCAACAACGTCGAGATCGAACAGCAACTCATCGCGCGCCTGACGGGGACGGCGCGCGTCAAGATCGAAACGGCGAGCGGCGGCAAACCGGAGGGAATGCTCGAACTGGTCTCGCTGGCGGAGGCCCAACGCATCCGCGCCCTCGTGGCGGCGCACGCCGCCGGGGCCGCGCGCCCTTCCGAGGCCGCCGGGGGCGCCCTCCCGGTCGCCGCCGAAACCGAGCTTTTCCGCATGGACTTGGGGCGCGTGCTCCTCTCGGGCATGTTTCGTTTTTCGCTGTTGTACATCGTCCTCGCCGTCTCTTCGCTCGACTATCTGGGGCTCGACGTGGAAGACGTGGCCGCCGCCATCGCCGAGGGGAGGCTGGGGCCGCTCTCCGAGATGGCCGCTGCGGCGCCGGTGCTGGCCGGGGCGACCGTGCTGGCCGTCGCGGCGCTTCTCTCCTGGCTGACGGGCATCGCCCTTCAACTCAACCGCTATTTCGGCTTCCGGCTCGTGCTGCGCGAGGGCAAGCTGCACAAAAGCCACGGCCTGCTGACGCGGTGGTCCGGCGTCATCCCGGTGCACCGGGTGCAGGCCCTGATGCTGCGCACCAACCCCGTCATGCGCCGCTTCGGCTGGACGCGCGTGGAGGTGCAGATGATGGGCATCAAGGCCGAGGGCAGCGGCCGGCAGCCGCTCCTGCCGTTTGCGCGCCCCGCCGAGGCCGCCGCCGCCGCGCCGCACGTCCTCGCGTTTACGTTGCCGCCGGCGCTCCGGGCCGTCTCGTCGCTGCACCGGCGCCGCCTCTCGGTGCGCTACGGCGCGCTGCTGTGCCTGCCGCTCGCGGCGGGCGCGCACTACTGGGGTTTCACGCTCTGGGGCCTCGCGGCGCTTCCGCTCCTGCTCCTGCTGGCGCGCCTCCAATACCACGTGCACGGATGGGAGCTGGCGGACGATTTGCTCTACATCCGGCGCGGCGGCCTCATCCAGCGTTACTGGGTGATCCCCGTGGGCAAAATTCAGACGCTCAGCCGCACCAGCACCTATTTCCAGCGCCGCCTCGGCCTTGCCACCCTCGCCATCGACCTGGCCGGAGCGCAAAGCCGCCGCGACCACCCGCGCATCGCGGATTTGCCCGAGGCGGCGGCCGTGGACCTGGCGGCGGCGCTCTACGACCGCATGACGCGCGCCGCTGCCGCCGGCTAGGCGGTCGCGCCGTCCTCGCGGAGGGCGCAGACGCCGAGGTAAAGCACGATGGGAGCCGTTTTGCGCACGGCAGGCCCCTGCAAGTCCAGGAGGACCCACCCGGCCGAGAGCGACCACGCCGCCGGGCCGATCCAGCGCAGCCACCACGGGAAACGCCCTGCCGCCAGCCGGAACAGCTCGCCCGCCACGCGCCGCCCCACGAACCGGGCGATGGCCCCGAAGATCACCCGCTTGATGAGGCCGTCCACGACGATCATGCCGAATGCCTGGATGAGGGCCGGCAAGGCAAACGCCCCCGCCGACTTGGCCAGGAACGCCAGGGCGCGCTCGCGGTCCACGCCCAGCTCTACGAGCAGATCCTGCTGCTCCTGCGCCGACATGCTGCCGAACGTGCGCGTGGTGTAGCGCTGCACGAGCCTCCGGACGGCCTCGCGGTCGGTCAGGCCCGGCTCCAGGGGCGTCTTGAGCACGCGCGCCACGTCGCCGACGATCTCGCGGAACGGCGCCCCCGGCGTGCGCCCCGTCGTTTTGCGCAGGAAGTACGCCAGGTCGGCGCTGCCGAGGTAGCGTACGTGCTCCTCGATCTCGGCGCACAGCGCCCGCCGCGCCGCGTCGGAGGGAGCCGCCTCGAAGGCCGCCAGGGCTTCCCGGAGCGCGCGCGTGTCGCTGAGATGCGCCCCCCCTTCGATGATCCGGACAAGGAAAAGGTAGTCGGCATCGGTCAGGTCAACGAGCAAATCCTGCATGGGCGGCGGTGGCTTCGGGTGAGGAGGGGCGCGGCGTCAACGGTTACAGGACGTATACCCGCCGGGAATGTTGCGCCCCGGGGGCCCCATTGTCTGCCGTTGCGTGGCAAAGATGCAAAAGTCTTGTAGAAGAAAAGCGCTTATGGCAGGCAGGGCTATGTTAACCCCGGTCGTTTGGACGTAGGTTTGTGCGCCCGCACGCCTGCTCCGGAGCAGGGCGTCCCCTCAGCACACGCAACGAAAATCATGACCCAGACACGCGTCAGCGGCGTCCTGCTGCATATCAGCTCGCTGCCGGGCCGCTACGGCATCGGCGACATGGGCGACGAAGCCTACCGCTTTGTGGATCTGCTCTGCGAAGCCGGGCAACGCGTTTGGCAGGTGCTGCCGCTCGTGCCGGTGGGGCACGGCTACTCCCCGTACTCCAGCCCGTCTACCTTCGCCTCGAACCCGCTGCTCATCAGCCCCGACAAACTCGTCGAGGAAGGCTTTCTGCTCGCCGAGGACTTGGCCGGCTACCCTGAACTCCCCGAGGGCGTCGTGGACTGGGAGTCGGTGATTGCGCACAAGACGCGCCTGCTGCAAATCGCCTACGAACGCTTCCGGAACGGCGCCTCGCACGAGCGCCGCGAGGAAGTCCGCCGCTACACCGACGCGCACCGCGACTGGCTGTTCGACTATGCGCTCTTCACGACGCTCAAGGGCAAGCTCGGCGAAAACGACTGGACGCAGTGGCCCGGCGAGGCGGCGCGCCGCACCCCCGACGCCGTCTGGAATCTGACGGCGCAGTACGAGTACGACGTGCACAGCCTCATCTTCCAGCAATACCTCTTCGACTGCCAATGGCGGCGGCTGAAGCAGTACGCCAACCAGCGCTCCGTGCAGATCTTCGGCGACATCCCGATCTACGTCGCCCACGACAGCGCCGACGTGTGGGCCAACCAGCACCTTTTCTACCTCGACGAGCGGGGCTGCCCGACCGTCGTAGCGGGCGTGCCGCCGGACTACTTCAGCGAAACCGGCCAGCGCTGGGGCAACCCGATTTACCGCTGGGACCGCATGCGCGAGGACGGCTACGCCTGGTGGGAACGCCGCCTGCGGAGCGTGCTCAGCCAGGTAGACCTGGTGCGCCTGGACCACTTCCGCGCCTTCGAGGCGTACTGGGAGATCCCCGCCTCCGAGCACACCGCCATCAACGGCCGCTGGACGCCCGGCCCGGGCGCCGACGTATTCGCCGTCCTGTTCGGCCGCATGGGCCGCCTGCCCCTCATCGCCGAGGACCTGGGGCTCATCACGCCCGGCGTCGTCGAGCTCATGACGCAGTTCGACTTTCCCGGCATGGCCGTGCTGCACTTCGCCTTCGAGAGCGGCGTGGACAACAACTACCTGCCGCACAACTACAAGCGCAACCTCGTGGCCTACACCGGCACGCACGACAACGACACCACGCTCGGCTGGCTCGCCGGGGCCCGCGCCGCCGGGCAGCAGCACGTGCTCGAATACGTGCGCGCCTACACCGGCGCCCCGGACCTCTCGGACGCCGCTCTGCGCCGGGGGCTCATCCACACGCTCATGGCGTCGGTGGCCGAAACGGTCATCCTCCCCTTCCAGGACGTGCTCGGCCTCGGCGCCGAGGGCCGCATGAACAAGCCCGGCGTGGGAACGGACAACTGGGCGTGGCGCTTCTCCTGGGACATGGTCCGCAGCGAGGAATGCGACCGTTTGCGCCGGGACACCGAGACGTTCGGGCGGGCGCAAAACCGCAACCCGTTCCGCCCGTAGCCCCGCCCGGCGCCCCGCCGGGGGCATGTAAAAGATTCGGCAATGCCTGCCCGGCGGCGGCGCGCCATTTCTTTCCGGTGGTAGTTTCCGGCGGCTTTGCGACCGTTGCAGCGCCCGAAACCTCCCGCAAAAGAACATGGCTATACATCCTTTTCCCGACCCCGGCGTAACCCTGAGTCCCGAGGGCGCGACCTTCACGGTATGGGCTCCGTCGCACCAGGAAGTCGAGGTAATGCTCGAAAACGCCGGCGCCTTCGTAGCGCTCGCCCGGCACGACGCCCCCGGCTTTTTCACGGCCTTCGTGCCGGACGTGCGCGCCGGCGAGCGCTACCACTACCGCCTCGACAACTCGATCATCTTTCCCGACCCGGCCTCGCGCCGCCAGCCCGAGGGCGTGCACGGGCCTTCCGAGGTTGTAGACCCCTGCGCCTTCTCCTGGACCGATGCCGCGTGGCAAGGCGTGCCGCAGCGCGACCTCGTTTTTTATGAACTGCACGTGGGCTCCTTCTCGCCCGAGGGCACGTTCGACGGCGTGACCGACCGGCTCGAATACCTGCGCGACCTCGGCGTGACGGCCATCGAACTGATGCCGCTCGCGGAGTTTCCGGGCAGGCACGGCTGGGGCTACGACCACGCCGGCCTTTTTGCGCCCTTCCACGGCTACGGCGCGCCCGACGACCTCAAGCGGCTCATCAACCGCGCCCACGAACTGGGCCTGGCCGTCTTCCTGGACGTGATCTACAACCACCTCGGCCCCGACGGCTCGTACGTGGCGGCCTACGGACAGATGTTCACGCGCAAGCACACCACCCCCTGGGGGCCGGCCATCAACCTCGACGACGAAGGCAGCGCGGGCGTGCGGCACTTCCTCAAGACGAACGCGCTTTACTGGCTCCAGGAGTTCCACTTCGACGGGCTGCGCCTCGACGCCATCCACGAGATCAAGGACGACAGCCCGGTGCACTTCCTGGCCGAGCTTTCCGAAGCCGCGCACGCGCTGGAGGAAGGGCCGCGCCGCATCCTGATCGCAGAGGACCACCGCAACCTCAACCACGTCATCCGTCCCGTCGCGGAAGGCGGCTGGGGCCTCGACGGCATGTGGATCGACGACTTCCACCACCTCATGCGCAACATCACCGCCGGCGACCAGGACGGCTACTTCGCCAGCTTCCGCGACACCGCCGCCCACGACCTCGCCGACACGATCAACCGGGGGTGGTACTACAACGGCTTCAAGGATAAAGCGCGCGGCGCGCGGCGCGGCACCGAGGCCGTGGGGGTGCGGCGCGAACAGTGCGTCTACTGCATCCAGAACCACGACCAGATCGGCAACCGCCCCCTCGGCGACCGCCTCTACACCGCGATCGACCACCACACCTACCTCGCGGCTTCGGCCCTCGTGCTCTTCACCGAGGGCCTACCCCTGCTGTTTCAGGGGCAGGAGTGGGGCGCCACGACGCCGTTTCAGTTCTTCTCCGACCACATGCCCGAGCTGGGTAAGCTCGTCAGCAAAGGCCGCCTCGAAGAGTTCAAGGACTTCACCGGCTTCGGCGGCGACGTGCCGGACCCGCAGGACCCCGCCACCTTCCTGCGCAGCCGCCTCGACTGGAGCGAGCCCGAAACCCCTCCGCACGGCAACGTCCTTCAGTTTTACAAAGACCTGCTCCGGTTGCGCAAGCAGCTCTCCGGCCTGCCGGCGGAAGCGTGCGCCCTCGACCGCCACACCCTCACGGTGCGCCGGGGCGCCTACGAGCTGATCGTCGTCTTCAAGCACGCCGCCCAAATGGACCTCCGCGAGGCGGACCAGGTGATCCTGCACACCGGCGAGCCCCGCTACCTCGGGGAGGTGTTCCCCACGCTCACCGTCAGGGATGGCCTTGCCGACTTCGCCGGCTCGGGCGCGCTCGTGGCGCGCCGGGTCGAAGCCTCCGCTTCCTAGCACCCGTTTGCCCGCCTCTGCCTTATGATCGCCACCTATCGCCTTCAGCTTCACCCCGGCTTTACCTTCGCCGACGCCGAGCGCGTGTTGCCGTACTTGCAGCGCCTCGGCGTGAGCCACCTCTACCTCTCCCCCATCAACGAGGCGCGCAAAGGCTCGACGCACGGCTACGACGTGATCGATCACAACGTGATCCGCGAAGACCTGGGCGGCCGCGCCGGCTTCGACCGTCTTCTTGCGGCGGCGCGCGCGGCGGGCATGGGCCTCGTCATCGACTTCGTGCCCAACCATGCCGGCGTGGGGCCTCGGAACGTGTACTGGCAGGACGTGCTGGCCTACGGCGCCGCCTCTCCCTACGCCTGCTACTTCGACATCGACTGGAAGCCGCTCAAGCCGGAGCTTCAAAACAAAATCCTGCTTCCGTTCCTGGGCAGCACCTACGGCGAAGCCCTCGACCGGGGCGAAATCACGATTCAGTACCAGGACGGGCGCTTCTTCGCCGAGTACTTCGACGCCCGCTTCGCCCTGGCGCCGGCTTCCTACGCCGCCATCATCGAGTCGGCCCTGCCCCGCTTCGAGCGCAGCGACGACTACTGGATCCTCAAGGACGTGCTCGAAGCCTACCGGCGCATCGAGCCCGGCGACCGGGAGCGCGCCGAGACGCTGCGCCCGCGCCTGCTCAACCTGACCGGCCGCCTGGACGCCGCCGGCTTCGGCGCGCATCTCTCCACCGCGTCGCTGCACGCCATCCTGGAGCAGCAGCACTGGCGCCTGGCCTACTGGAAAACCGCCGGCTACGAAATCAACTACCGTCGCTTCTTCGACATCAACGGCCTCGTGGGCCTGCACATGGAGGATGACCGCGTCTTCTGGGACTCGCACCGCCTCCTCGCGGAGCTGCTGACGCTCGACGGCGTCACGGGCGTGCGCATCGACCATGTGGACGGCTTGTTCGACCCGCACCGCTACCTGGGCATGCTCAGGCAGCTCGGGGCCGCCTCCGTATGGGTGGAGAAAATCCTGGCCTCCGGCGAAGTGCTGCCGGCCGAGTGGCCGGTGGAGGGCACCAGCGGCTACGAATACCTGAACGACGTACTGCACGTGCTCGTCTGCCCCGACGGCGAACACCTCCTCGACCGCGTCTACAAGCGCCTCGTGCCCGAAGCCGAGCCCTACGACGACGTGGTCTACGAAAGCAAGAAAATGGTCATGGCGACCACGCTCTCCAGCGAGCTGTTCCGCCTGACCTACGAGCTGGACCGCATCTCCGAGGCCGACTACAGGACGCGGGACTTCACCCTCGAAGCCCTGCGCGCAGCCCTCGAAGCCGTCGTGGCCTGCTTCGACCGCTACCGCACGTACCTGCCCCACAACGCCGACGAGGCGCGCGAGGTCGTGCAGATGGCCGTGCGGAAGGCGCAGCAGCGCAACCCCGCCACCGAGCCTTCCGTCTACGAGTTCGTGGCGCGCATCATCCTCGGCGACGTGCGCGAGGATCTGCGCAAGCAGCAGCAGTCCTGGGCGGGGCGCTTCCAGCAGTACACGGCGCCCGTGGCGGCCAAGGGCGTCGAGGATACGGCCTTCTACCGCTACTACCGGCTGGCGGCCATGAACGAAGTCGGCGGCGAGGCCGACGCTTTCGGGCAAACGGTGCAGTCCTTCCACTCGCACAACCGGTTTCGCGCCTACCGCTACCCGCGCAATTTGCTCGCCACGGCCACGCACGACCACAAGCGCGGCGAGGATACGCGCATGCGTATGCTGGCCCTGGCCGAGGCCCCCGACCTCTGGGAACGCACGCTCGGCGGGCTCGGCGAGATCGCCGAGGAGGCCATGCGCGACTTCCACCAGCCCACGCGCGCCGACCGCTATGTATTCTTTCAGGCGCTCACGGCGCTCTGGCAGGGCGCCGACCAGGCCACGCTCGCAGACCGCCTCGTGGAATACATGCTCAAGGCCAGCCGCGAGAGCAAAATCGCCACGAGCTGGCTCAACCAGGATGAACACTACGAAGAAGCGCTCGAACACTTTGTCCGGGCGTTCCTGGCCGATGAGCGCCTGCCGGAAGCGATCGCCGACATGGCGTCGCTCGCCGGGTCCGTCGGCTTCCACAACACGATCAGCCAGGTCGTCCTGAAGTTCACCTCCCCCGGCGTCCCCGACATCTACCAGGGCTGCGAGCTGCTCGACCTGTCGCTGGTGGACCCCGACAACCGCCGCCCGGTCGATTTCGAGAGGCGCGCGGCGGCCCTCGAAGAAGCATCGGGCCTGCTGGAGACGCCCGGCGCCGAGCCGTTGCAGGCGCTCCTCGACGCCTGCAACCCGCAGGCCAAGCTGTACCTGACGGCGCGGCTGCTGGCGCTCAAGCGGGCGCACGCCTGCCTGCGCGAGGGCGCTTACCGGCCGCTGAGCGTCTCCGGGCCGGGGGCCGCCCACTGGATCGCCTTCAGCCGCGAGAGCGAGGGGGAAGCGGCCGTCGTCGTCGTCTCGCGCTTCCCCACGTCGCTGCCGCACTCCGGCGAGGCCGGGGTCGAGTTGCCCGAGGCGCTCGCCGGGCAGGGGCGCTTCGCCGACGCGCTCACCGGGGCCGTGGTCGAGGCCGCAGGCGGCGCCGTGGACGCGCGCGCCCTGCCGGTTCCGTGGGCCGTTTTGCTGCCCGCCGGCTGAGTCGCCGCCGAGGTCAGGCGTGCTTGCGGATCGTGAGGTGGTTGTGCACGTCGGCGACGCCGGGCGCCCCCTCGGCGATCCGTTCGGCAAGGCGCTTGGCCTCGCGGCTCTCCACCTCGCCGGAAAGCTGCGCCTCGCCCTCCGTCACGCGCACCTCGATGCCGGAAGCGTCGAGGTAGCTGTGGTCTTCGAGGCGGTGGCAGATCTCCTCCTGCACCCGCTCGTCGGAGCGCTTGAAGCCCGCCGGTCCGCGCCCCCGGTGCGGCCCTTCGCGGTCGTCGCGCGCGAAAAAGTGCGGCTCCCGGCGCGGAGCCTCGCGCCCGCCCTCGAAGCGGCTGCGGGCGTGCGGGTCGTCTTCGGCCGGGTTGATGCGCCCGTAGGCGCCCTCGGGGCCGCGCCGGTGTTCGAGTTTGCGTCGGAAGTTCGTTTGCCCCCGGTCCGAGTCGTACCAGCCGTCCTCGGCGCGGTAGCCCTCGTTGCCCCGCCCCCGCACGCCGATGCTCTGGCGCAGGTAATAGCCGTCGCCGTCGTCGCCTTCACGGCTGCGGTCCAGGAGCGGGTCGTTGCGGCGGAACTCCGAATCGCCCGGGCGGCGCTCGTCCTCGTCGTGCAGGCGGTCGATGCCGCTCGCGCGGCCCCGAGGCGACGGGCGCCCCTGCGATCTTCTATCCATGGCTTGCACCTCGTTACAGGTTGTTCGTAGAGCACTTGACGCGGAATAAACGGCTGCGCGGCCCCGGCGGTTCACGCGCCGCGCTCTGCAAAGCCCGCCGCTGCGCCGTTCTTTACAGTAGGGTTACCCCCTCGGGGAGCGCCGGAGGCAGGATTCGCCGCCCCCCGTCGTATCGTGAAAGCCGCCCCTCGAACAGCAACCGGCCCCACCCATGACGGAAGAGCTCTGGTATAAGAACGCGGTCATCTACAGCCTCGACGTGGACAGCTTCATGGACTCCAACGGCGACGGCATCGGCGACTTCGACGGCCTCATGCAACGGCTCGACTACCTGTACGCCCTCGGCATCGACACGATCTGGCTGGCGCCGTTCCAGCCTACACCCGACAAAGACAACGGCTACGACGTGTCGGACTACTACGGCGTCGATCCGCGCTACGGCTCCAGCGGCGACTTCGTGGCCTTCATGCACCAGGCGCGCAAGCGCGGCATGCGCGTCATCATCGACCTGGTCATCAACCACACCTCCGACCAGCACCGCTGGTACCAGTCCGCGCGCTCCTCGCCCGACTCCGAATACCGCGACTGGTACGTCTGGAGCAAGGACCGCCCTTCGAATTGGGACCAGGGCATGGTGTTTCCGGGGGTGCAGGATGCCACCTGGACCTACGACGAGAAGGCGGAGGCGTACTACTTCCACCGCTTTTACGACCACCAGCCCGACCTGAACATGGACAACCCCAAGGTGCGCGCCGAGGTGCGCCGCATCGTCGGGTACTGGCTGGAACTAGGCATCGCCGGCTTCCGCGTAGACGCCGTGCCCTTCATGATCGAGTCGAAGTGCTGCAACGCGCAGCAGGGCCAACTGCACTTCGAATACCTAACGGAGCTGCGCAAGTTCATCCAGTGGCGCTCGGGCAGCGCCATCATGCTGGGCGAGGCCAACGTCACGCCCAAAGATACCAAGCCGTATTTCGAGGGCGGCGGCGGCGAGAACGGCATCCACATGATGTTCAACTTCTGGGTGAACCAGCACCTTTTCTACGCGCTCGCCACCGCCGACCTGAAGCCGCTCCAGCAGGCGCTCAAGGCCACCCGCAACATCCCGCAGCGCGCGCAGTGGGCGCACTTCCTCCGCAACCACGACGAACTCGACCTCGGGCGCCTCTCCGAGGAGCAGCGCCAGGCCGTCTTCGAGCGCTTCGGCCCCGAGCCGCGCATGCAGCTCTACGACCGGGGCATCCGCCGCCGCCTGGCGCCCATGCTCGGCGACCGCCGCCACATCGAGCTGGCCTACAGCCTCATGTTCTCTCTGCCCGGCACCCCCGTGCTGCGCTACGGCGACGAAATCGGCATGGGCGACGACCTCAGCCTCGCCGAGCGCCGCGCCGTACGCACCCCCATGCAGTGGGCCGACGAGCCGCAGGGCGGGTTCTCGATGTCGCCCGACACGCTCAACCCGGTCATCTCCGACGGCCTCTACGGCTACCCCATCGTCAACGCAGAGGCGCAGCGCCGCGAGCCGGACTCGCTGCTCAACTGGACCAGCCGCATGATCCGCCTCCGGCGCGAGTGCCCCGAGATCGGCAACGGCGCGTGGAGCCTCATCCCGACCGGCTGCCCGGAAGTGCTCGCCATGCGCTACGACTGGCAGGGCAATACGCTCATCACAGTGCACAACTTCGACGACCGGCCCCACGAAGTCCGCCTCAGCCCCGGCGACACCGGGGACGACCGCCTCGTGGACCTCATCAGCGACCGCTTCCACGAGTCCAAATCGGGGCGCTACTTCATCCCTATCGGCACCTTCGGGTACCACTGGTTCCGCGTCGGCGGGGTCAACTACTCGGCGCGCAACCTCATCGCCTTGTAGGCGCCGCCGGAATTCGCGCGTTTTATGCGTACCGTGTGGTAGGGCCGCCGCTTAAGCTGCGGCCAAACCGGTCGATTACTGCCCCATAGCGCCCTGCAAACGCGCGGCGCCCTCCCCACTTTCCACGAGACACTCGGATGAGCGAACCGGAAGCCCAGGAGCCCGAACGGCCCTGCATGCGGTGCGGGTCGGTGCGGCTGATCACCAAGGCTCACATCCTCGACCGTGGGCCGGTGAACATTCCCGTGCTCGAACTGACCCTGCAAGTCTACCGCAACCCCAACGCCTTCTTCTTCAGGGGCGGCAAAACCACGACCGTTTATGCGCGCGTCTGCGGCGACTGCGGGCACGTCGAGCTGTTCGTCGAGGAGGCCGACAAGCTCTACAAGGCGCAGGAGAAGGCGCAGGAGCAAAAGAAAGTCGAACACGCCTACGACCCGCGCTACGCCCCCGAAGAGCCGGCCGTCGATTTGGCCGCCCAAGCGCGCTTCGAGGACGAGGAGCCCGACGGCTTCGACGCCCTTGCCGAAGGCGACGGCCTGCCCCGCTCCGCCGACGACCTCTGAACGCAGCCTGCCGCCCGGCGGCGCCTACCTAAAAAAAGCCGCGCGCCCTTTGTGCTTCAGGGCGTGCGGCTTTTGCTTCTCAGGGGAAGCTCTATATCCAACGGGCGCGCTTAGCTGACGCGGCTCTCCCGGGCGACAATCAAAAACATACCGCTCACGACGGCGAAGCTGAGCGACGAAATGGCGAAGCCGATAATCATGGTTCCACAGGTTTGGTGAAAGACTACAGCGCCTTATATCGGCCGCAGCCGCGAGGGTTTAACCCGCGAGGCGAAGATACCGTTACGCCGCCCACGAACCCGCCGGTAGTAACCGTATTTGCACAAACTTAAAGCGCAAAGCTGAGCGCGCGGCGCGGGTTGTCGAGAAGCATCCGGTCGATGTCGGCGGGCGCGCAGCCGGCCTCCAGCAGCAAGCGGCTGAAACGGCGGAGGATGTGGCCGAAGCCGGGGCCCTCGGGGAAGCCGTACGACGGCCAGTAGGCGCGCCGCGCCAGGTCGCCGCCGAGCACGAGCCGGGCGCCGTACCCACGGCCGATGAGATGCGCCAGCGCCTCAGCGCGGGCCTCGTCCGGGTAGTATTTCGTTTTGCCGATCTGGTCGAAGCTGAGGTGCACGCCCGTAGCGGCCACCGCTTCAAGGAACGGCAGGTCGAGCCTGCGGTCCAGATGCCCGATGATGATATGCTCCGGCGGCGCGCCGTGCGCCCGCAGCAGTGCCACCTGCTCCAGCGCCATCGCCCCGGCCTCGGTGTGCGTCGAGATAGGCGCGCCGGTGCGCAGGTGGGTGCGGGCCGCCGCGATGAAAAGCTGCTCGGTGTCGCGGCTGAAGGGGCCGCCCATCGAGGACGCCTTGACGAGGCCCGCCCGCACGTCGCCGCCGTCCATGCCGCGCTCGATCTCGCGGCAAAAACGGTCCGTAAGCGTCTCGGCCGGAACGCCCCGGATGAAGTCGATGCAGAACTTCTCTTTGTTATAGCCCGAGGCGGCCACGAGGTGCACCCCCGTCGCCTCGCTGAGGCGCCGCAGACCCGCCGCATCGCGGTTGTAATCGGGCGTGGTCATCTCTACGACGAGCGCGCCGCCGGCCGCCGCGAACGTTCTTAGTTCGGCGGCGGCGGCTTGCTCGTCGGTAAGGGCCAGGTCTTCGGTCCAGTAAGGCGGCGGCGGGGCGGCCAGCAAATGCTCGTGGATGTAGGCGCGCCCAACGGCGTCGGCCTCGATGTCTCCCCGGACGGTGCGGATAAACGCCATGAAGGCTGCGATTTAAAGGATGGCCCCGTCGGCGCGCAGGCGGTCCTGCAACGCGCCGACGGCAAGGGCGCGGGGGGTCGTGCGGCCCGCCACGGCGAGGGCTGCGGCCGTGCCGGCGGCCTGCCCCATCGCCATGCACTGCCCCATGCTGCGCACGCTTGCATGGGCGGCATGCTCCGCCGAGAGGCAGCGGCCCGCCGCCAGCAGACGCTCCAGGCCCGCCGGCAGGAGCGCGCGGTACGGGATGTCGTAGGCGGCGCCCGTCGGGAGGTATTGCCAGGCGGTGTCGGCGCCGGCGTGGTGGTCCTCGATGGGCGCTCCGCAGCGTGCGATGGCGTCGTCGAAGCGGCGGGCGCCGAGCACGTCGGCGCGCGTGAGGCGGTAGTCGCCGTGGATGCGCCGCGTCTCGCGGACGCCTACCGAGACGCTCAGCCCGCCGAGCGCCGCCTGCTCGTAGCCGGGCGCCTTGTCGCGCAGGAAGCGCGCGTATTCGAGCGCCTGGCGCCGCCCTTCGCGCTCGGCCTCGGAAAGCGCCTCGGGGTCGGTGGCGTCTACGTGCGCTACGCGCGTCATGTTGGTTGCCATGACGCCGGGCAGCGGGGTGATGTGCACGCTGCCCTCCTTGCGCGGCAGATCGTAGGCGCCCGAGGCGATGGCCTCGGCCATGAGCGCGTGCAACTGGTCTTTCTTCACGGCGCGCGCCCGCGCCACGTCCACGTTGATCATGCGGAACGTGGTCGTGAGCGACTGCACCGGGCCGTCGCGCGGCCCCTCGAAGGCGGCCCCCGCAAAGGCGGCCACGTCGGCGTCGCCGGAAGCGTCTATGGTGACGGCGGCCTCGATGCGCACGAAGCCGCCCTTGTTGACCGCCACGATGCCCGCCACGGCGTCGCCCTCGCGCAAGGCATCGACGGCATAGGTATGGTACAGGATGCGCGCGCCCGCCCCTTCGATGAGGCGCTCCCAGACGATTTTGAGCGTCTCGGGGTCGTAGGTGATGCCGTCGCCGGCGCCGTAGGTGTTGGGGCGCACCAGCATCACCCCGTGCGCGTCGAGGGCCGCCACCACGTCGTCGGGGATGCCGCCGACGACCTTGGCGCGCGGCTCGCCCGGCGTGTAGAAGCCGTAGAACGTGTCGAGGACGGCCGTGCTCGTGCCGCCCGCAAAGCCGTAGCGCTCCACGAGCAGGGTGCGCGCGCCCGTACGCGCCGCCGCAATGGCCGCCGTTGCGCCGGCGGAGCCGCCGCCCACCACCAGCACCTCCGTCCGGATCGTCGCGTCAATCTGTTTGCTGTAGATCATGCCGGCAGCGGCTTAACGAACCGTCCACCCGCCATCGACGGCGAGGACGGCTCCGGTGACGAAGGCGGAAAGGTCGGAGGCCAGGTAGAGCGCCGCTCCGGCCACGTCGCCGGGAGCGCCGAAGCCGCCCGTCAGCGGCTGCAACGCCGGCAGCCGGGCGGTGATGGCCGGGTTCTGCTGCGCCCGAAGGCTCATCTCGGTGGCGATGAGGCCGGCGCAGATCACGTTCGCGCGGATGCCCTCGGGCGCGTAAAAGCTGGCGATGCTGCGCGTGAGGCTGATAATGGCCCCCTTGCTCGTGGCGTAGGCGTGCGTGGCAAAGTCGGCGTCGCCGCCGACGAGGCCCAGCACCGACGACAGGTTGACGATGGCGCCGCCGCCCCGCCGCCGCAACAGCGGCACCGCCTCGCGGCAGCACAGAAACATGCTGCGCACGTTGACGGCCATGACGCGCTCCCACGCTTCTTCCGTGCACGACTCCACCGGCCCGTCGCCCCACCTCCGTCCGGAGACGCCGACGACGTTGAACAGCGCGTCCGGCGGCCCCATGCGCTCGGCGAGCGCCGCGAAAGCCCGTTGCACGTCTCCGGCGAGGCTCACGTCGGCCACGGCGGCCTCGCCCCCGGCCTCGGCCGCCGTGGCCGCTGCGCGCCCTCCGTCGAGGTCGATGCAGCCGACGGCGGCGCCGTGCGCCGCGAAAAGCAGCGCCGCCGCGCGCCCGATGCCGCCGCCGGCGCCGGTGACCCACGCCGTCTTGCCTGAGAGCAGGCCCCCCTCGGCGCGCGTCATGCTCCGGCTCCGTAGACGCGCGCCACGCGGCGGCGATAGTCGTCGTAGCACGTCTCGAACAGCTCCTTCGAACGCTCCTCGCCCGCGAAGTAGCTGCTCGTCAGGACGATGGGCGGCCGGCCGCGCCGGGTGAGGCGGTCGGCCACGAGGCACTTGAGCGCGTTCGCCACGGCCGCATGGCCGATGGTCGAGCCCGGCCCCACCGGGTCCTGCAAGCCTGGCACGGTCACCATGGCGTCGCCGCCGGGGGTGCAGTTGTCTATCGTCACGTCGGCGGCGTCGGGCAGCTTCATGCCCGAGCTGTGGCGCGCCGGCGAAGCGTCGCAGTGCTCGCGGGAGACGACGGCCACCACCGGCAGGCCCTGCGCCTGCGCCAGGCGCGCCACCTCGACCACGACTTCGTTGACGCCGCTGTTCGAGAAAATGAGGAACGAGTCCGGAGGCCGCAGCACGAAGTTGCGCAGGATGGCCTTGCCCAGCGGCTCGACGTGTTCGAGCAGCATCGCCTGGCGCTGGCCGTTGGCGCCGACCACCATGTTGTGAAACGTCAGCGACAGCTCGACGATGGGGTGGAACCCCGGAAACGAGCCGTGGCGCGGGAAAATCTCCTCGATGGCGATGCGCGAGTGGCCCGTGCCGAACAAATGCACCAGGCCGCCGCCGGCGATGCTGTCGGCGGCGATCTCGGCCGCCGCGTCGAGCGCGTCGAGTTGGGTGTCGCGGATGCGCTCCAGGATGGCCGCTCCGGCGGCGAGGTAATCCAGCGCAGGGGCCAGGGCTTCGCGCGGGGGCGTGGGGGTCGAGGCGGTCGCCGTCGTCATAGGGTTCAGGTCAAGGGAGTGAGGCGCCCATACTGCTGGGCGTGGTCGAAAAGCGTGAGCACGTTCTCGGGCGGAATGTCCCACTGAAGATGGTTGGCGGGCGCAAGGAGGTAGCCGCTCGGCCCGAGCGCGTCGATGCGCGCCTCTACCTCGGCGCGCACGCGCTCCGGGCCGCCTTGCAGCGCCTCCCGGATGTCGATGCCGCCCAGGAAGGCGATGCGGCCGCCGAACGCGCGGCGGATGGCGGCCATGTCGGTGGCGGGCAGAGGTTCCAGCGGGTGCACGGCGTCCACGCCGAGCGCAATGAGGCGCGGCAAGAACGGCTTGATAGCCCCGTCCGAGTGAAAAATGACCTTGACGCCGGGGCGCATGCGCTTGATGCCCCCGATGAGCCGGCGGTACGGCTCGGCGAAAAAGCGGTCGAACATGCGCGGCGAGATGATCGGGTGCTGATTGCCCGCAAAGTCGTCCCCCGGCAGCTCGACCGCATCCAGGCGGTCGCCGGCGAGGTCGAGGAAGCGTTCGTAGAGGCCCAGATAGCAATCCGCCAGGCGCCCGGCGAGCGCATCGACGACCTCGGGCGCATCGAAAAAGTCGAGGAAAAGCTGGTCGTGCTTGCGCAGCGCCTGGGCCATTTCGAACAAGCCGTACGAGCTGACGGCCCGGCCGAAGACGGCGTACTCGTCGCCCAAGGCGTCGATGGCGGCAAGGCGCGCCTGCACCTCGGCCTCCTGCACGGCGTCGGGGCCGGGCATCGGATGCGCCAGAATCTCGGCGACGCTCGCCGCCGCGAGCGGATGCACGCGCGCCGAGCGGTACAGCCCCGAGTCGTCCCAGCCGATGCCCCAGCCGTCCACGCCCTCCGGGCTGCGCCGCGCCGTGACGGTGGCGGGGCCGGGGTCCACGTGGCGCACGTCCGTCCCGAGCCGTGCGAGCAGGCGGTCGTCGTAGTAGTTGACCGAATGCAGCTTCTCCGGCCGGAACGGCGGCGCCGGCTCCCAGCCCAGATGCTCCAGGAGGCGAAAGTAAAGGCGGTCCGTGACGCCGTACCAGCTTCCCCAAAGGGCTGTCGGGATGCGGTCGGCCGGGCGCCCGTCGAGGGCGGCGAGCACGCGGGAGCGGGGCGTCATGGGCGTTGGGCGTCCGGAGGGTGATGCGTGGTGCTGAACTCGAACTGGTCGGCGCGGTACAGGCTGCTCGTGCATTCGATGAGCGCGCCGCGCCGCGAGCCGGTCCAGGTGCGCACCGCCAGCAGCGGACTGCCGACCGGGGCCTCCAAGAGCGCCGCCGTGGGCGCGTCGGCGAGGGTCGCCGAGACGGTGTGCCGTATGGCGCCCACGACGATGCCGAAGCGGCTCGCCAGGACCTCGTAGACGGAATGCGCGCTGAAATCGACCGTCTCGATGCCCGGGCAGGCTTCCGCCGGGAGGATCAGGCGCTGCACGCCCACCGGCGCCCCGTCGCCGAGGCGCACCCGCTTGAGCCGGAACACGGCGACCCCGGGGGCCAGGTCGGCGGCGGCGCACTCCTCCTCGGTCGCCGGCCCTACCTCGGACAGCAGCACGACAGATGCCGCCTTGCGCCCCAGGTCCGCCATTTGCTGCGTGAAGCTCTGGTCGAGGTAGAAGCGTCGGCGCGGCGCCGCGTCCAGCACGAGCGTGCCCCGCCCCGCCGTGCGCTTGATGAGCCGGTCGTCCTCCAGCTTGCCGACGGCCATGCGCAGCGTGTGGCGGCTCACGCCGAAGCGCCGGCATAGCTCGGCCTCGGAGGGCAGCATCGCGCCGGGAGGCGTTTTGCCGCTGCGCAGGAGCCGGCGCAGCTCGGCCTCGACCTGGCGGTACAGCGGCAACGGACGCGCGGGGTCTATCATCGGCGCAAGCGTGACGGGGGGTTGTTGTTCGCTGGTGCAAAGGTACGTACATTCGGACAAAGCGCAAATGCCGGAGCCGCTTTATCGGCCGCGCCGCCGCCGAAAAAAACGCTTCCTTCCCTCACCAGCCTATCGCCGCCATGCCTGCACAACACTGCATCACGATGCTCGGAACGGGCCTCATCGCGTCGTTCTACACTCAGACCATCCTCGGGCGGCGCAGCCGCGACACGGTGGGCATGGTCTACTCGCAGCGGGAAGAGCGGGCGGCGGCCTTCGCCTCCGAGTGGAAGATCCCGCGCCACACCACCGACTTGGCCGCCGCGATCCGGGACGAGACGACGGACGTGGTGGTCGTCGGCATCCCCAACGACCGGCACGAGGAGGCCGTGCGGCTGGCCGCCGAGGCGGGCAAGGCGGTGCTGTGCACCAAGCCGCTCGGCCGCAACGCCGCCGAGGCCCGCCGCATGCTCGCAGCCGTAGAGAAAGCGGGCGTCTTTCACGGGTACCTGGAGGACCTGGTGTACACCCCCAAGACGCTCAAGTCCATCGCGTCGGTGCAACAGGGCGCCGTGGGCAAGGTGCTCTGGGTGCGCTCGCGCGAGACGCACCCGGGGCCGCACAGCGCCTGGTTCTGGGACGCCGCGCGCGCCGGCGGCGGGGCCATGATCGACATGGGCTGCCACTGCGCCGAGATCATCCGCTGCTTCGTCGGCAAGGGCAACCGGCCGGTCGAGGTGGTGTGCTGGGCCGATACGCTCGTGCATCCCATCGAGGCCGAGGACCACGGCATCGCCCTGATCCGCTTCGAGAGCGGCGCCGTAGGCCAGTTCGAGGTGAGCTGGGCTTTCCGGGGCGGCATGGATTTGCGCGACGAGGTGTCGGGCACGCAGGGCACGATCATGCTCAACCACTGGCTGCGCACCGGCTTCGAGATGTTCACGACCGGAGGAGCCGGCGGCTACGTGGCCGAAAAAGTCGAGTCGGAAAGCGGCTGGCTGTTCCCCGTCGGCGACGAGCCGCACGCGCTGGGCTATGCGCACATGTTCGACGACATGTTCAACGCGATGGATGCGCAGCGCCCGCCCATGGAAACCTTCTACGACGGCTACGTCGTCAACGCCGTCCTCGACGCGTGCTACCGCTCGGCGCGCGAAAAAGCCTGGACGCCGGTGGACCTGGACGACTGGCGCGGCGGATCCGTCGCCTCGGGAGCGCAGCCGGAAGCCGCCGACGGCGAATACGTGCTCATCAAGGAGGAGCGCATGCCGGACGGGGCCGTCAAGCGCATCCGCAAGAACGTCCGCACCGGCGAGGTCACCCAAGAAATCGAGGCATAGGCTTGGCAGAGACTTTTCAGGCGGGCGCCCACGCCTCACGGTAGTCCTCAGCGAACTGCCGGAAGGAGATGGGCGGCCGCCCCAGCACCCGCTGCACGTCCGGCGCGACCTCGGCGGCCAGGCCGAGGCGCGCCGTGGTGTAGATGCCCGCCATCACCAGGATGAAGCCCCACGGGTGTCCCTCGCGGCGCATGTGCCGGGCGAAACGCATGAGCGAAGGGCGGCGGTAGCGAATCGTGCGCCCGAGCACGTCGGAGAGGATGGCGACCGCCTCGTCGTAGCGCAGCGCTTCGGCGCCGGTCAGCTCGTACGCTTTGCCGGCGTGCCCCGGCTCCAGAAGCGCCGCCGCCCCTACCTCCGCGATGTCGCGCACGTCGATGAAGCTGGTGCGGCCGCTCCCTGCCGGCACGACGATCTCGCCCCGCCGGATGTCGTCGCGGTGGGTGGTCGTCAGGTTCTGCATGAAAAAGCTGGCTCGCAGAAACGTATGGGCCATGCCGCCGCGCAGCAGCGCCTCCTCGATGCGGCGGTGCGGCACGACCTTGATGCGTTCGGCGCCGAGCAGCGAGAGAAACACGACGTGCTCGACCCCGGCGCGCTCGGCCGCCGCGAGGAACGGCTGCACCGTCGCCTCGATGTCGGAGATGGCGGGCGGACGCACCAGCAGCACCTTGCGCCCGCCTTGCAAAGCCGGCTCGAACGTCTCGGGCTTCTCGAAGTCGAACGCCACGGCCGGCGCGGCCGGCGGCAGCACGCCTGCGGCGCGCTCGGGCGCGCGCGCCGCCGCCGTGAAGGCGACGCCCCGAGCGGCCAGGAGGCGCGCCGTTTCCAGGCCGACGTTGCCGGTGGCTCCGGTGATCAGGATGGAAGAAGCGCTCATGAGGGATGCCCCGATAGCCGATGAAAATGGAAAGCCGCCCCGGCCAACGAGCGCGCCGCTTGCGCCGGAGCCGAAATGTAACATGCCTACGACGGCGCTGGGGATGCAATTTTCGCGGATATAAACGTCAGTATCATGCAAAGGCCCCAACCGATGCGAACTGCCATGCCCTCTGCCGCAGCGCCTCCCCGCTCCCTGCCCCTTGTCGGGCTGGTCCCGGCCGCCGTCGCCGGGGCCATTGTCCTGAACGGTGTGCTGTACTACGTCTTCCTTGCGTTGGACATGATCCCGCAAGAGGTGATCGTGCCGAACGCGGGGGCGCCCATCACGCTCGCGCCCGTAGTCGTCAGCTCTGCCGTCACGGCCGCCGGAGGCGTTTTGCTCTATGCCCTCATGCGGCGCTTCCTGACCGGCGCGCGGCGCATTTTTACCGGCCTGGCCCTGCTGCTGCTGCTGGTATCCTTTGCCATGCCCCTCGGCATTCCGGCGGCCCCGGTCAAAATGCTCGTGGCGCTCAACGTGATGCACATCGCCGTGGCGGCCGTCGTGCTCGGGCTGGTGTGGTACGCGCCGCGCCGCTCGGAAACCCCGGCAGCCCATGGCTGAGCGCATCGTCGTCTTCGGCGCGTCGGGGCGCACGGGCGGCTGCCTGGTGCAGCAGGCCCTTGAGACGGGGCTGCACGTACGGGCCGTCGCACGGGACGTCAGCCGCATGAGGCTCGCCCCGCACGAGTGCATGGAGCCCTGGACCGCCGACGTGATGCAGCTTCAGGACGTGGAGGACGCCGTCGAGGGCGCCGATGCCGTGCTCTCGGTGATCGGCCGCCGCCCCGGCAGCCCGCCCAACCTCATGCAAGGCGCCGCCGACTGCCTCATCGAGGCGATGAAGCGCCGGAAGGTGCTGCGGCTCGTCATGATGCTCGGCGCCGGGGCGCCCATGCCGCTCGACCCGCCGCCCCCGGCCTCCAGGCAGATTTTGCAAGCCTTCGCGGAGCCGTTCGCCCACGCCGTCATGGCCGACTTCGAGCAGGCGCTGCAACGGCTGCGCCAGTCCGACCTCGCTTGGACGGCCGTGCGCCCGCCCCGCCTGACCAATGGCCCCCGCACAGGCGTGTACCGCACCGGCTACCTGCGCCTCGGCGCGCTCGCCTCTATCTCCCGCGCCGACGTGGCAGACTTCATGCTCGCCGCCGTCCGGCAGCGCAGCTTCATGCATGAGGCCCCGATGGTCAGCTACTAGCGCGCGCCCTTATCCCCCGAGATCCCATGCCGCTTCTTCGCATCGATGTGTTTGCCGACATTGCCTGCCCGTGGTGCTATATCGGCGACAAACGCCTGGAAGCCGCTTTGGCCCGCCGCGAGGACCTCCGCGCCGAGCGCCGCTGGCGACCGTTCCAGTTGCAACCCGACTTGCCCCCGGAGGGCCTTCCGTGGCGCGCTTTTGCCGAGGAAAAGTTCGGCGGCCTGCACCGCGCCGCCGCCATGTTCGAGCAGGTGGCGACCCTCGGCGCCGCCGAGGGCTGCCTGTTCGACTTCGAGCGCGTCGCCACGGCCCCCAACACGCTCGACGCGCACCGGCTGGTGCTGCTGGCCGAGCGCCTGGGCCTGGGGCCGGAAATGGCGGAGCGCCTGTTCCGCGCCTACTTCGGCGAAGGGGCCCGCCTGAACGACCCTGCCGAGTTGGTGCGCCTGGCCTCCGAAGTCGGCATCAAGGCTGAGATCGCGGCGCGCTACCTCGAAAGCGACGACGGCGCCGAGGCCGTCCGCGAGAGCGGGCGCACGGCGGCGCAGTTCGGCATCCGGGGCGTGCCGTTCTACATCCTTCACGGCCGCCTGGGCATCTCGGGGGCGCAGTCCGCCGAAGTGTTCGAGCAGGCCATCGAACAGGCGCTGCAAGAAACGCAACGGGGAGCCTGAAGGCTCAGGCTCCCCGTTGGGGTCAGCGTTCTACGTGCGCCGCCGGCATGGCCGCAGCGACTGCGGCGAATGTCGGGGGCGCATAGCCGTCAGCACCGGACGCGGTGGCTCCAGCCGGGGGCTGCGACGCGCGCCTTGGGCGCCGGCCCGCGGTCCGTCATGACGGGTCGGTGGCGATGGCTGCGGCGCGTCTCCGGGGTGGAAGGCAGCAGCGGGAGCGGCGGCTGCGGGTCGGGCGGCGGCGGCATATCGTCGGAGCCGGTGTCGTTGCGCTTGCGCATCTTGCGCAAGGCCAGCAGCCCGATGATGAAGGGCATGGCTCCTACCATCAGTACCAGTAACTCTATCATGGTCTTGCTCCCCCGATTGAACTACGCTATCAGATTGTAGCAGCCGTTGCCGTGTTGAGATTCCATGAACCTGTTCCGTTGTTCTAACGAATTCCGGAGCTAAGGTCAAAAAAGAAAAACTTTGCGCCTCCCGACCTTAGGAACGGGAAAGTCCCTGCGCTCAGACGTTCCAGCTTCGCCCGGTGGCGCTGCTGATCGGGGCGCCGGCGCCGTTGACCTCGATGTCGCCGTCGGATTCACGGCAGGACTTGAAGAAGGCCAGCGCCAGGGCCAGGAAGGCAAGGCCGATAATGAGGCCGATCAGGCGTCCACGGGGCATGAGCGTGCGGGGCTTGGGCGGAAAGGAAAAGCGTCTCTCCTTTCTTTAAGCGCCGACTGCGCGCGCGGTTGCGCCGGGGGCTTTGCGTAACGCCTTGTTTACGTTATCGCAGCGGCCGCTATTCTTCCGTGCGGGAGGTGTTCATGTACGTGTACTCGCGGAACACGCGGCGGTACTGCTCCAGCATCGCCACGCCCTCCTTGGGCCGCAGCACCCCGGCGCGCACCCCGGCCTGGATCATCTTGCCCATGCGCCGCTCCAGGTCGTTCGGGAAGTACTGCACCAAGGCCAGTTGCTCCTCGATGAGCGCGCCCGGCAGGATGGTTTCGACGTAGAAGTTCTGCGGCTCCTCGGCGTCGGCGTAGACGTGGGCCTCCGTGACCCGGCCGAACAGGTTGTGCATGTCGCCCATGATGTCCTGGTAGGCGCCCGTCAGGAAAATGCCGAGGAAGTACGGCTCGCGGGGGTCGAGCGGGTGCAACTCCAGGAAATGCTTATGGCCCGTACGCGATATGTAGTCGGTGACTTGCCCGTCCGAGTCGCAGGTGAGATCGACGAGCTTGCCGCGCCGGGCGGGCGCTTCGAGCAGCCGGTGGATCGGCATGATCGGGAAGCGCTGGCCGATGGCCCAGTAGTCCGAGAGCGAGCGAAAGACCGAGAAATTGCAGAGGTAGTGGTCGGGCTCGTGCAGGGGCAAATCGGCCAGGTCGGGCGGCAGTTCTTCGAGAGCAAGCGCCTCGGCCTGCGCGCGGAGCGCCTGGAGGAAGGCGCGGTGACGCAGGTCGAAGGCGGCTTTCTCCTCGAGCGTCAGCGCGCCTTTGCGAAACTGCGCCAGGGCGCTCTGGTGCAGCGCCGCCGAGGCGCGGCGCAGGGCTGCGAGGGCTTCGGCGTCGGCGGCGTCGGCGGCGGCCTGCTCCAGCGCATGCATACGCCGCGTGGCCTCGGCATCCACCCCTGCCGCCGGAAGCTCCTCGACGGCCTGCCGCCGCACGTCGATGGCCTCTACGATCAGCACCGAGTGAAAGGCGGCCACGGCGCGCCCGCTTTCCGAGACGACAATCGGGTGCGGCACGCCCTCACGGTCGCAGACTTCCTTGAGCGCCGAGATCACGGCGTGCGTATAGTCGTCCAGGCCGTAGTTGATGCTGCCGGGCGCGTCGGGGTTGCCCGCCTCGTAGCTGATGCCCAGCCCTCCGCCGATGTCGAGGTAATGCAGCCAGATGCCGCGCCGGTACAACTCCGCATAGAGCCGCCCCCCCTCCTCCACGGCTTCGCGGACGTTCGAGAGGTCGGCGATCTGGCTGCCGAGGTGGAAATGCAGCAGCCGGAGCTGGTGCGCGCGCCCCTCGGCGCGCAGCCGCTCCACGAGCGCCGTCAGTTCGGCCAGCGAAAGCCCGAACTTCGAGTGCTCGCCGCCGCTTTCGGACCACAGCCCCGCGCCCGCCGTCGCCAGGCGCACGCGCACGCCGAAGCGCGCGTCTACGTCGGCCTCGCGGGCCAGGCGGCTCAGCATCCGGATTTCGTCCTGGCGCTCCAGCACAGGCAGTACGTTTTTGCCGAGCTTCTGCGCCGCCAGCATGAGCCGCATCATCGGCTCGTCCTTGGCGCCGTTGCAGATCAACAGCATCTCGTTCGAGGCGACGTAGGGCAGCGTGGCGGCCAGCTCCGCCTTCGAGCCGCACTCCAGCCCGTAGCGGTAGCTCGCCCCGGCTTCCAGGATCTCCTCGACGACCTCGCGGAGCTGATTCACCTTCACCGGAAACACGCCCTCGTAGCGGCTTCGGTAGGCCGTGCGCTGGATGGCCTGCCGGAACGACTCGTTCAGCCGGGCTACGCGCGTATGAAGCAGATCGTTGAAGCGGATCAGCAGCGGCAAGGGCGCCCCGCTCGAACGCAGTTCCTGCACCACGTCGTAGATGTCGATGGCGAGCTTTTGCGCGGCCTCGGGGCGCACGGCGGCATGGCCCTCGTCGTTCACGAAAAAATAGCCCGCTCCCCACTCGCGCACGTGGTACACCGCTTCCGCCGCCTCGGGCGACTGCGGCCGGGAGTCGGCAAGGGTGGTCGGGTCGGCGGAGGCGGGAATCATGCAGGCGTGGGCTGAAAACGAAAACCGCGAGCCTTACGCAAGGCTGCGCGGTTCGTTCCCTGGGGCAGGGGCTGGAGGGTCGGGCGGAGGTTCGGCGGGCGGCTTAGTTGCGCGCCACCGAGCCCTGCAAGTAACGGGTGTTTTTCGGCATGAACATGTGCTCCGGCTTCAGGTCGAGGGCCTGGATCATCTCCAGGCAGTACTCGGCGCGCCCCAGCTCGGCTCCGGCATTGTTCGTGCCGCAGGAGAACTTGACGCCGGCATCCTTCGCGCGCTGCAAAAACGCCTTGCTCGGGATGCGGTACCGGTTGTTGATCTCGATGGCGCGCTTGTTTTGCACGGCGGCGGCAATCACCTTGTCCATGCGCGCGTTCGTCCACAGGGCGTCGTACTGCTTGGCAATAGCCGTCGGCAGGAACGTGGGGTTGACGTAGATGTCGATGGGCTCGTTCGTAAGCACCTTGACGATGCGGTCCACATACATATCCACGAAGGCTTGCGGGTCGCGGATCTCGCCCACTTCGTCGTCGAGCCAGATGCGCATGCGCTTGCCCTCGTCGTCGGTGAACGTCATGGCGTCCGTAAACACGTAGTCGAACCGGGAGATCGCCTCGCGCGAGAACATGTTCACCCACTCTCGCCCTTCGGCCTGCATGCCGACGAATACCGGCTTGCCCTTGAGGCTGTCGAGGAAGGCGTAGATCTGCGCGTCGTTCTGAATGGGGAAGTGCAGGCCCGCATTCGGGGCGATGCCGTAGTTGATGCCCGTCTCGCGCGACTTCGCCAGGGCCTGGTCGAGCGTAATGCCCCCCTTGAGATGCACGTGGAAGTCGATGAGCGGGAAGTTGGAAGCGTTGAGCTTCATGATCTGGTCGTACACGGCATCCTGCACGGGGGCGGGCGCCGGGCCGAGGTCGGCGCCTGCGGGCAGCGGCCGCACCCGGATGTTGCGGTACGCCACGCGGCTTCCGGGGTCGTGGCACTGGATGGCAAACGTGCCGCCCGTGAGCGCGCGCCCTGCGCCCGCAGGCTCCGGCGTCACATAGTCCGCTACGGTTTCCCCGTTGACGCGCGTCACGATGCGGCGGCCCGAGACCAGTATCTGCATCGTGAACCACTCTTCATCCTCAACGATCTGCTTGTAGAGGTTGCGGACGCCGTAGAGGCTGCCGGTCTTCTTGCGCTCGATGTAGTCGCCCTCGCCCTTGGCGGTGTTGTTGACCTGCACCTCGAAGCCGCGCCGGGGCCAGTCGGCGTCCTGGTAGGCGGTGTGCACGTAGATGCCCGAGTTGGCGCCCGGCGAGGTTTTGACCTCGGCCTGAAACTCGAAATCCTTGTAGATGGGGGCCTCGGCGTCGGAGCCGACGTAAAACACGTGCGCGCGCTCGCCCTGGCACACGAGCGCGCCGTCCCGGACGCTCACGGCGTCGGGGTGCTCGCTCGCTCGCCAGCCTTTCATGCTCTTGCCGTCGAAAAGCGTTTGCCAGCCGCCGGAGCTTTTGCAGCCGCTGCCGGCCGCCAGCACGAAACAAAGCGCCGCACAGGCGGCGACGCGGGAGAGGGTGCGCATGGGGAAAACCTCGTCGGTAGGGTCGGTCAGGTCACCCCGACAATTTCGACGCGCGCGCCGCCAGAGTCAACGCTGAACCGGTTAATATTCAGCGCGCGCGCTTTCAGAGCGTGATGCGGAAATGGTAGGCGCTGATCCCGAGCCCCTCGCGGAAGTAGAAGCGGTGCGCGCCCTCGCGCTGCACCCCCGAGTCGAGGTGCAGCTCGCGGCAGCCCGCCGCCCGCGCCGTCTGCTTGAGCCAGTCGAGCAGGAGTTTGCCGTAGCCCTCCGAGCGCCGGCGCTCGTCGGTCACGAGGTCATCGACGTACATCGCCAAGCCCCGGTGCAGCATCTCGTCGATGCGGTAGCCCGCCGCCGCCCGGACCTCTCCGCCGGCTTCCACGACGGCCAGGCGGTAGCCCGCCGCCATCATGCGGCGCATGGCGGCGGCGTACTGCTCGGGGCTGAGGTGCGGCCGGAGCTGCCGCATCACGGGGTACGCCCGCAGCGCTTCTTCCGCGCCGGCGAGCGTCGCCACGACGGGGGATTCGGGCATGGGGGCGGGCGGCGTCGTATCGAGGCTTATGCTTTCTCGGCTCCGACGAGTTTGTAGCCGATCCCGTAGACGCTGCGGATGGGCCAGCTTTCTTCGTCCTCGCCGTCCATCACCTTGCGCAGGGCGTTCACGTGGCGGTCGATGGTGCGCGTCTCCACATCGCCGGGAAGCTGCCACACGTCGCGGAGCAGTTGGGTGCGGCTCACGGTGCGCCCGCGGTGGACGATCATGTAGCGCAGCAGGCGAAACTCCAGGTCGGTCAGGTCAACCGGCTTGCCGTCGCGGGTGACGGCGCGGGCGGAGATGTCCACGCGCAGGCCGCCTACGTCGAACGAGCCGGTTTCGTCTTCAGCGGCCACCTGACGGCGGCGGAGGATGGCCTGCACGCGCGCCAGCAGCTCATCCGTCGAAAACGGCTTGGTGAGGTAGTCGTCGGCGCCCAGGTCGAAGCCGCGCATCTTGTCCTCGTGGCCGCCGAGGCCGGTGAGCATCAGCACGGGCGTGCTGACGCCTTTGTTGCGCACTTCGCGGAGAATGTCGAAGCCGCTTTTGCCGGGCAGACGCGCGTCCAGGATCATCAGCGAGTAGCCGGGCAGCGCCAGCGCCTGTTCCATACCCCGGTCCCCGTCGGTCGCCAGGGTCACGTCGAACCCCTGCGCCTCCAGGAACATCGAGAGTCCGGCGCTGAGCTGTGGGTCATCTTCGACGACGAGAAGGCGTTGGTCGATGCTGTGATCGTTCATAGAGTGGTAACCGGGTGTGCAAGGTATAAAAGGGGTGTGGGGAGCGGAAGCGCCTCAGGCGGCGGCCGGGCGAAACTGCCGCGCGTCCGGACGGGAGCAGGGCTCGGGAAAAACGGGAAGCGGGGGGTCGTAAAGCAATAGCTGCTCCACGCCGGGGACGCCGTAGATCAACGTGACCGTTCCGGCGCGCGGGCGGCCGCAGGGGCGCGCGGCGTGCTCTTCGAGCAGCTCCTGCACCAGGCCCGTGCATTCCGGCGTGAAGTATACCATTCGGCCGCCCTGCGGCGTCATGCCGGTAAAAAGCGCCATGGTCTGCGGCGCTCCGGCATGGATGAATGCCCGCTGGAAACGCCGGCAGAGGGCGTGATACGCGCCCGCCGATATCTTCCCTGCGTCCAGTTCGACTTGTCGCCACTCCATGATGATGCGCTGCCTCCATGAGTCCCGCCGACCCGGCGCCTGCGGGGCCGGTCGGTTGAACCGTAATGTGTTGAATTCAGCGGGGCGGGACTGTAAAGCCTTTGCAATTATGCCCCCCTGCCCGCTGCGCCCGAGATACAGGACGCAACATCAACATAATCAATGCCATATCACATGTCCTATGGGTCGACGGCCCAGAATCCTGGCGCCCCGGCCCTTACCGCCGCGCCGCGCGGCGTTTTGCCTCGTCGCCTGCGGACCTCGGGCCGGGGGATGGAGCGCCGGGGCGCGGCGGCGCCTATTTTAGCCGACGACTCCACTAGACGCTCCTCGATGCACGCCTCCCCCCTCTTGCAGGGCGACGCCTCGCTTCCGCCGGGCGCGTTGCCGGCGCGGTTCGCCCGCTCCTCGTTTGCTTCGTACCAGCCCCAGAACCCCGCGCAAGCCCAGGCGCTCCGCGAAGCCGAGGCGTTCGCGGAGCAGGTGCGCGCCCGCAAGACGCTCGCCCGCCGGGTGCGCAAGCTGTTCGGGCGCGGCCCCGGCTCCGACTGGAAAGGGCTGTACCTCGTGGGGCCCGTAGGCACCGGCAAGACGCACCTGATGGCCTCGATGTACAACAGCCTTGCGCCCGGCATCCGGTGCGGCTTTTTCCACACGGCCGCGCTCAACCGCCTCCCGATGCACCCGGAGCGTCTGGCCCACGAGATCGCCCACCGCTACGACGTGCTGTGCCTGGACGAAGTGGAGATAGACGACCCGGCCAACGAAGCCCGCCTGGTGGTGCTGTTCAAGACGCTCGACACGCTCGGCGTGGTGCTGCTGGCGACGAGCAACGTCGAGCCGGAACGGTTTCTGGCGGCCGAGTTCGGCAACGACCGCTTCCGACGCTTCCTGAGCCAGGAGTTTCGGCAAAGCCACAAGGTGCTGCTCGTGCGCGGCGAGGACTACCGCGCCGGGCAGCGGAAGCCGGGGCGCGCCTGGATCGGCCCGCCCGAGGCCGCCCGGGCGCATCTGCGCGCCGCCTTCGAGGCCGACGCCGGGCGCAAGCTATGGATGCCCTACCCGGAGCTGATCGCCGCCTCAGCCGCCACCGAGCACGCCCGGCTGCTGCGCCGGCTGGCGCGCTGCGAAAGCCTCTACCTGCCCGACATCCACATCGGCGGCGCCGACGAGGCCATGCGCCTGCTCTGGCTCGTCGATGATTTGTACATGCAGCCGGCGCCGCCCACGTTCTACTATTCCTCGGCTGCGCCCGCCGCCGAGTGGCTGCGGCCCGAGTCGGTGCACAGCGGCCTGGAGAAAGGGATTGCGCACAAGTTCGAGCGCACCACGTCGCGGCTCGGGGCGCTCTGCGCCGTCGTGCGCGTGGAGGCCCCGCCTCAGCCGTCTCTGCGCTGAATATCGACCAGTTTGACGACTACGCCCCACATCCGGGTCGTCATGACGCCGCGCACCGGCTCCGCAACCACGCGCACGCGCAGGCCGTCGCGGCGGAAGGGCTCCTCCAGTTGCTGCGGGTCCAGGCGGCGGCCGTCTTCCATCGTGATCCCGAAGAACCCGCCCTCCAGGTCCACGTAGGTCACCACCCCGAAGCCCTCGATGCGCTCCGAAGGCGCCGGGGCCGAGAGGTCCTGCGAAGGTTGGTCCGCCGAGCGGCAGGCCCCGCCGCTCATCGCCACGGCCAGGGCCAGGGCGAGCATACGGTTGCGCATAGCATCCTCACGTTGCCAAAGGTAGTTCGTAGGGAAGGGATGAAACGGGCGCTTCCGCGGTCAGGCCGTCCACGCTTCGGATCCAGCCGCCGGCCAGCACGTCGTCGCCGTCGTAGAGCACAAGGCTTTGGCCGGGCGTGATGGCGCGGCGCGGCGCGGCGAACGTCACGCGGAGCGCGTCGCCGTCGGGCGCCGCCACGCAGGGCGCGCCTTCGTCTTTGTAGCGGATCTTGCCCCACGCAGTGCGCTCGTCCTCCAGACGCTCCACCTGGACCATGTTCACCTCCGCCGCCGTGAGCGTCTGCCCCAGAAGCTCTTCCTTGGGGCCTACCCACACGGTGTTCGTCGCGGCATCGATGCGCGTGACGTAGACCGGCCGCCCCAGCGCCAGGCCCAGCCCGTGCCGCTGCCCGATGGTGTAGTAGGGGTAGCCCTCGTGCGTCCCGACGCGCCGGCCGCTGCGGAGCAGGAACGGCCCGGCGCCGACGCGCGCGTCCAGTTCAGGTTCGCGGCGGCGCAGGAAGCCCCGGTAGTCGTTGTCGGGGATGAAGCAGATCTCGTACGAGTCGCGCTTGCCGGCCACCTTCGCCAGGCCGTAGGCTTCGGCCCTGCGGCGCACCTCGGGCTTGTGCAAGTCGCCCAGCGGGAAGAGCGAGCGGGCCAGTTGGGCTTGCGGCAGGCCCCAAAGCACGTAGCTCTGGTCCTTGGCGGCGTCGCGACCCTTCATGAGCACCGTGCGCCCGGTCTCGGAGTCGCGCCGGGTGCGCGCGTAGTGACCCGTGGCGATGTAGGCGCAGCCCAGCGCATCGGCGCGCCGGAGCAGGGCCGTCCACTTGATATGCGTGTTGCAAAGCACGCACGGGTTCGGCGTGCGCCCGGCGAAATAGTCGTCCGCGAAGCGTTGCACCACCCAGTCGCCGAACTCCTCGCGGATGTCCACGATGAAGTGCGTAAAGCCGTGCCGCAGGGCGACGGCGCGGGCGTCGTTCATGGCGTCGAGGGTGCAGCAGCCGACTTCCTTGCCGAGCGGCGGGGCGCCGCCGCTCGTGGCATAGTCCCACGTCTTCATCGTGATGCCGACGACCTCGTAGCCCTGCTCGCGCAGCATCACCGCCGCCGCCGAGGAGTCTACGCCGCCGCTCATCGCCATCAGTACCTTGCCGTGGGTGCTCATAACTTCGTTTTGCCGGGTGTCTCTGCGCATACAACCGCGCGGCCCCCGGCGCCGTTCCGCCGGCGCACAGGGGCGCCCCTCCCGGAGCAGGGAGCGCATAAAAAAGGCAGGGAGACCGCGCGGCCTCCCTGCCTTGTACTACCACAATGCTACAGACCTGCGACGCGCTTTAGCGGGTCATGCGGTCCCAGCCGTGGCGCACGGCGTCCTTGAAATCCTCCCACTTGCCCTGGGCGCCGTAGCGGCCCTCCCAGTCGCGGCGGAAGTCGGCTTCGTGCGCGTTCCAGTCGCCGGTGTAGCGGCCGCTGCGGCGCAGCTCGCTGCCGAACCCATAGGCCGGAGCAAACTGCTCGTAGGTGTAGCCGCGGTTGGCGTAGGTGCTGTTGAAGTGCGTCCGGTAGTCCTCGTCGCCGCCGAAGGCGCCGCCGGTGTTCTCCACCTCGACGTTCGTGCGGCGCACGGTGTCGCTGACCGTCTCGACGCGCTCATCTACGTCCTTGCTGATGACCACTTCTTCCGTGACGCGGGCGCGCTTGGCGGCCACCGCTTCCTCGTCGGTCTCGGTCATCTCGATGGTGCGCTCGCGGAAGGCCCCGGCGGCGTCCGCATCCGTGAGCGGGCGGTCTACGTCATGGCGCTCGACGTGCACCGTCTCGTCGCGCAGGCGCACCTGCTCCTGGACGGGGCGCTCCTCGACCCACGTGTGCACCCGCGCGCCGCCGCGCTGGACCTCGCGCTTGCCCACCGTAAGCTCCTCTTCTACGACCGGCACGCGCTCGACGTTGCCCACGCGCTCGCGCTCGGCGTGGATGTCTTCGTGGCGGTACGGCTCGGCCTCGTGGCTGAAACCCTTCCAGTCGTTTTCGCGGTACATCGTCGAACGGCGGTCGATGTCGACCGGGTTATGGCGCGACATGATGTCCGCGGCCTTATCTGCATCCTCATCCGAGGATTTCACGGCGACGAGCGTGCCGCCGCGACGGACGCCCTCGGCGTAGACGTGCGCTTCCTCCTCCGGCACGCCCAGGTTCGTCAGGGCGCCGATGAGACCGCCGGCCACCGCGCCGATGCCCGCGCCGGCCAACGCCGACGCAATCGGGCCGGCCGCGATGATGGGGCCCACGCCCGGAATGGCGAGCGCGCCCAACCCGACGAGCAGCCCGGCGACGCCGCCGATGCCCGCGCCGATGCCCGCGCCCTTCATGGTGTCGGAAGCGGTGTCGTCCGCCACGGCCGCCGTGTTATCGCTGAGCCCGAGCGTCGTGGAATGCTCGCGGGCGGCGTCGTTGGCGATGAGGCTGATGTCTTCGCGGCGGAACCCATGGTCCACCAGGTCGCGCACGACTTGCTGCGCATGGGCGAAATCGTCAAACAGGCCAACAATCGTCTTAGCCATCTTAAACCTCCTTTAGAATTGAACTTGTATGGTGATTAGAGTATGCGATCCTATCGTGGCGACGAGCAGGATGCAGGGGTGAGGTGAGGGGTGGATGTATGTGCGGGGTGTGCTGCGGCAGGGCGCCGTGTGCGGGCGGCCCAGGCCGTTGGGGTGCTACAAAGTCTCCCGGTGGTCGCCCCGGATGCGCTCGACAACGGCCTCCTCCGAGCGGAGGGTGACGCGCTGCGCGTCGCGGTGGTGCGTTTGCCGCCGGGTGAGGTAGATTTCTTCCTTCAGCATGAGCTTTTTCTCGACGACCAGCACTTCCTCGTATACCGGAATGATGGTCGTGTCGCCGTCGGTGCGGATTTCCAGCGGGCGCTCGATGACGCGCCCTACCGGCACGCGCCGCACGTCGATCTCCTCGCGCAGCAGCGGCTCATCGACCACCTCCTCGCGCTCGTGCACGCGGGTGGTGACGCGCACCTTGCCGCTCTCGACGGCGCGCTTGCCGACGACCAGCTCCTCCTCGACGAGCGGCACCACCTCCTCGGCGGCGCGGGCCGCCTCGAAGTCGGCGCGCTCCGAGCGCAGCGCCGTGCGGTCGGCGTAGGCAGCCTCGGCGGGCGCCTCCGGCTCGGCGCCGGCATAGGAAGCCAGATCTTCCTTGCCGAGGGCTACGCGGTAGCTGCCGTCGATGCTCTCCGTGAACAGCTCGCGCGGCACGATGACCGTCTCGCCCGAGTCGAGCGTCCAGCGCACGGGCGCTCCCCGGTCCAGGTCGTCGGCGTCTACCGTGCCGTAGATGCCGTCCGTACCGATCACTACGATGCGTCGTTGTTGCGGGGTCATAGGGGGAAAAGGATGCAAAGCGAAACGATGAGCAGGCGCGGCCGAGGGCCGCGTTAGAACAGGAAGTAAGCCGCGGCGATCACAAGCGCGACGACCAGCAAAATCCATATGAGGTTCTGGGGAACGAGCGCCGCGCCGCCGGTGGGCCGGTCGTATACGCCGAGCTTCTTGGGCGCGCCATCAACGCTGCCGCTTTCCGTAGCGCCGTCGGGCGTATCGTAGACGCCGGGTTTGGGCGTCGCTTGTTCGTCCATAGGTTTCTCCAGGTGTGCCGATGAGATGCTGCCAGGATGCCAGCAGAGGAGTAAACCGACGAAAGGGCAAAAAGAAATCGCCTTCAATGGAAGAAGGTGTTACGAGGGTAACACCTTCTTGTAACAGCAACCCGGATGCTCTGAAATGCTGTGTTTTTCTACACATGCAGGCCCCGACGAACGGCCCGGCGGGGCCTCAGCCCGCCGCGCGCCAGGCGCCGGGAGCGCAGCCGTAGCGGCGGCGGAAGGCCGTGGCAAAGTACTGCCCCGAGCTGAAGCCGCACGCCAGCGCCGCCTCCGTGACGCTGCATGCCGCGTCGGCGCGCAGCCGCGCGGCGGCGGCTTCGAGGCGCAGGTCGTTCAGGTAGCGCGCCGGCGGGCGGTTCGTGATTTGCCGGCAGTACTCAGTGAAGCGCGTGGCCCCCAGGCCGCAGTGCGTCGCCATTTCCGCAAGCGTCCACGGACGGTCGAGCTGGGTTTCAAGCTCGGCCAGGAACAAGGCCACGCTCCGGCGCGAGTCGGTCAGCGCTTCGCTCAGCGCAATCGCGTGGCGGCGGAAGTGCTCCAGCAGGTGCAGCATGAGGGCGTTGAGGTGCAGCCGCAACCACGACTCGGCGGCGGAGGGGTCGGCCTCGGCGCGGCGCACGGCCTCGCTAAGGCGCCGGAAGCACGCCCGTAGGGCCGGATCGGCGGACCAGACGTGCTGCTCGTTGCAGCGCAGCATCGTCGTCAGCTCGTCCAGGTCGCGGCGGGCCAGAAGCAGCCACGCGGGCCACCGCCATGCCTGATGCGGCCGCCGCACGCCCACGTCGAGGATCACCCAGTGCAGCCGCCCGACGTGCACATGCGGATCGCCGACGCGGTGCGGCTGCCACGGCCGGGTGATGGTAAACTGATCCGGCAGCAGCAGATACGCCCCGCCATCGACGGCAAAGGGCATGGCTCCGGTTTCCAGGAAGGTCAGTTCGATGCCCTCGTTGCAGTGCCAGTCCAGCCCCCAGGTCTGCGGCGTGGTCGCGTCCCAGTAGCCGACGCTCGACACGCCGGGCAGCAGCCCCGGCGGCATAGGGCGGCCCGGATACTGACCGCGCGCCAGGGCGGCCATGTCGAGGCGGCCGGCGGCGTGGGCCGCCTTGAGCGGCTCGCAGGAGTCAGGGCGGCGGTCCGAGGTGGGCATGTTCGATTTTAGCCGGTGCAAGATTTCAAACGAACCCATGGAAGCGTAAGGCTATTTTTTGAAACAGCGAAATCGCTTCGCGGGATGTTCGAATCTATTCATTGCGCCGCCGAGAACCTATGAAGATTGGATGCTTTGCCCTGCTCGACCCGTTTCAGGTGCTGGATCATCAGCTTGCGCGCATCGCCGCCCTGGGCTTCCGCTGCGCCGACGTGACGGAGAACCATTCGGGCGGTTTGCTCGGCCGCGAGTTCGGCTTCGCCGCCGCCGTCAGCCTGGACGATAACCCGGCCGACGTGCGCGCGCTTTTCGACCGGCACGGCCTAACTATCACGAGTGTGTGCGCGCATGCCAACCTGCTCGACGCCAGCTCGCCCGCCCGCTACGGCGCCAACGAGATCTACAAAGCCGTCCGCCTGGCCGCCGGGCTGGGCGTGCGCCACGTCATCACGACCGAAGGCGACCCCAAAACGCCGTGGGGGCATGGCCTCTCGCACGCCGAGCGCGTGTTCGTCGCGGCCGAGAAGCTGCACGAGCCGCTCCGCCTGGCCGAAGCGCTCGGCGTGGAACTCCTGCTGGAGCCTCACGGCATCCTGACCGACTCCATCGACGGCATGAACGCCCTCATGGACCGCCTCGGGCGCCCCGCTGCGCTCGGCGTCAACCTCGATACGGGCAACGCATGGCTGGGCGGCGCCGACCCGGTGGCCTTCGCTCGCGCGTTCCGCGACGAGATCCGGCATGTGCACTGGAAGGACCTCCCGGCCGATTGGGAAGCCCGGCGCGGCACGCAGTACGGCTGCGGCATGGGGCCGATTGCGCTCGGCGAGGGCGCCATCGACCTGCGCGGCGTGTACGAGGCGCTGGCCGACGCGCCGCACCTTCCGTATGCTACCCTTGAGGTCGCCGGCGACGACAACCTGCTGCGCAGCCGCGACTACCTGCTGGCGCTCGGCGCCGAACTCTAACCGTCCTCTTATCCCGCCTCTACATATGGCCTCTCCCCTTACCCGACGCTCTTTCCTGGCCGCCACCTCCGCGGCCGTCGGCCTTAGCGCGCTCTCGGCGCGCCGCACGCTCGGCGCGGCCGAGCGCATCCGCCTGGGCATCATCGGGACCGGCGACCGCGGCAAGTACCTCATGAGCGCCGTCCACAAAGTCGCCGCCAACGTCGGCGGCGTGGAGTGGGCGGCCGTCTCGGACATCTGGGACCAGCGGCGCGAGGAAGGCGCCGCCGCGACACGCACCTCCGGCGTGCGCGCCTACGCCGACTACCGCGACCTGCTCCACCGCGACGACCTCGACGCGGTCATCATTGCCACGCCCGACCACCACCACGCCCACCTGACCATCGAGGCCGTCCGGGCGGGCAAGGACGTGTACGTCGAGAAGCCGATGACCTCGCGCCCCGAGCAAGGCGCCGAGGTGGTGCAGGCCGTGCGCGCTTCCGACCGCATCGTGCAGGTCGGCATGCAGCAGCGCTCGATGGCAAACTTCCAGGAGGCGCGCCGGCGCATCGTCGCGCCGGGGCTGCTCGGCAAGGTGCACATGGTCCGCACCCTCTGGAACGGCAACAGCGGCTACGTGACGATCCCGCCGCCCGGTATGGAACGCAAACCGGCCGGGCTGGACTGGGACGCGTGGCTCGGCCCCCTGCCGCGCATCCCGTGGGACCCCAAGCGCTATTTCAACCGCTTCGCCTACTGGGACGTATCGACCGGCGGGCAGACCGGCGGGCTTTTCGTCCACATGGTCGATGTCGTCCATTGGTTCCTCGACAATCACCAGCCGCTCGCGGCGGTGGCCGGCGGCGGCATCTACCAGTACGATGACGGCCGCGACACGCCGGACAATATCAACCTGATCCTCGAATACCCGGACCACCTGAACGTCACGTTCGAGGCGAGCCTGACCGACCTGGGCGCCGCCGACATCGTATTCATGGGCACGGGCGGGCGCCTCTCGATTTTTCGGGGCGGCTACACCTACGAGCCCGCCGAGGCGAACAAAGCCGTAGGCAAGCTCACCGGCGGCTGGACGCCCGAGGAGGCGCACATGGAGAACTGGCTGGCCTGCGTGAAGTCCCGGCAGACGCCCAACGCCGATGCGACGGCGGGCTATTACTCGTCGATGGCCTGCCACATCGGCAACCTGGCCTACCAGCGCAAAGCGCGCGTGGAGTGGCAGCCGGAATGGTCGCTCCCAAAGGCATGAACTCTCCCCTTACGCCCGGCGGCGCGCCCATCTCCCGCCGGCAGTTTGCCGCACTCGCCGGAGCGCTGGCGCTGGCCGGGTGCGCCTCCGCGCGCGGCCCTGCCTCTGCCTATGCATGGCGGCAGGACCGCCGCACGCTTGCACTGATGCGCGGCGACGCGCCGCTGTGGCAACTCAACTACGACTCCGAGCAGGACAAGCCGTACTTCTACCCGCTCCGCACGCCGGAGGGCCTGGATCTGGCCGGGCTCCGACCGACCGATCACCCCTGGCATCGAGGGCTCTGGTTCTCGTGGAAACTCATCAACGGCGTAAACTACTGGGAGGAAGACCCTGCGCGCGGGCTCGCCGCCGGCCGCACGCTCATCCGGAGCGTCGAGGCCGTCCCGGCGGCGGACTTCAGCGCCCGCATCACGCTCGGCCTGGCCTATGCGCCCGAGGGGGGCGCACCGGTGCTCACCGAGCAGCGCACGCTTGCCGTCGGGGCGCCCACCGCCGGCGGCTACGACATCGACTGGCGCCTGCGCTTTACGGCGCTCGACCGGGAGGTGACGCTGGACCGGACGCCGCCGGCCGCCTACGGGGGCGAGACGTGGGGCGGCTACGGCGGCCTCTCGCTGCGGGCCGACGAGGGCCTTGCCGACCACCATTTTCTCGACTCGGAAGGCCGGCAGCGCCGCGAGTCGCTCACCGGCGACGGCCACACGGCGCGCTGGATGGACCTGAGCGCCCGCAACGGCGCCCGCGCGGGCGGACTGACGATGCTCAGCCACCCGGCCAACCCCCGCAGCCCTTCGCCGTGGTACGTCTGGTTCGAGACGGGCGCCCACGCCTTCTTTACGCCTGCGCTGCTCTACCACGCGCCGCTCGTGCTGCCCCCGCACGCCGCGCTCACGCTGCGCTACCGCACGCGCGTGCACACCGGAGCCGCCGCGCCGGCCGAAGCGGAAGCCGCCTGGCGCGCCTACGCCGCCGCACCGGAAGCCGCGACGCCCTGAAGCCGTCTCGTTTCGGCGCGGCTGCCATTGGGCGGCGCGCCCTGACGCTTGCTACAGCACGTGCTTCGAGCGGCCGCCGTCCACCGGCAACGCGATGCCGGTGATGTAGGAGGCGCGCCCGGATGCCAGAAACGCCGCCGCCGCCGCAAACTCGTGCGGCTCGGCGATGCGCCTCAGCGCCGTCGCTTCGGCCCAGGCCCCTTCCACCTCCTCGGCCGTTTTGCCCGTCTTTGCCGCCGCCCCCTCGCGCAGGTCCGTCAGGCGGTCCGTGCGCGTGTAGCCGGGCAGCAGGGTATTCACCGTGATGCCGAGCGGCCCCACCTCGTCGGCAAGGGTCTTGGCAAAGCCCTGCACGCCCGCCCGCAGCGCGTTCGAGAGCACCAGGCCCGGAATGGGTTGCTTGGCCGAGACCGACGTGATCATGAGGATGCGCGCGTGTCCGTCCACGGCGGCCGCCTCGGCAAGCGCGGGCAGCGCGCTCCGGCACAGGTTGACCGTGCCGAGCAGGTTCAGCTCGAAGGCGCGCCGCCAGGCCTCGGAGGCGTGCTCCGCGACGGCCCCCGAGGGCGGGCCCCCGGCGTTCGTGACGAGGATGTGCAGGCGACCAAACGCCTCCAGGGTGCGCTGTACGGCCGCCTCGATGGCCTCCTCGTCGGCGACATCGCACACGAGCGGCAGCGCCTCGCCGCCGGGCGCGGCGGCGCGCAGGCGCTCGGCGGCGGCCTCGATGCGCTCGGCATTCCGCGAGCAGATCGCCACGCGGCAGCCCTCGGCCAGCAGCGCCTCGGCGACGGCATAGCCGAGCCCGGCGCTGGCCCCCGCCACGAAAGCGGTTTTACCGTTTAGTTGTAGGTTCATGAGGGGTATGCGTGCTTTCAGGGTAGAGAACGTGTGAATACGCAGCGGCGAGAGGATAAAATAGCCTGCTCTGCGCCTGTCCATTAAATATTCGCTTGAGTATACAAACGCTGCGGGTGATGTTAGCCGCGCGCCGACGCCTCTACCCTACCGCTTCCTTGCTGCGCCATGCATAAACCCGCCACAAGCCGCACCCGCATTGCTACGACCACCGCCCCGGCGGCCATCGGCCCCTACAGCCAGGCCATCATGGCCGGCGACGTGCTCTACTGCTCCGGACAGGTGCCGCTCGACCCGGCGACGGGGGCTCTGGTCAACGCGACCGTAGAGGCCGAAGCGGAACAGGCGCTCCAAAACCTCGGCGGCGTCCTGAAGGCCGCCGGCCTCGGCTTCGATTGCGTCGTGCGGTGCACCGTGTACATGACCGACATGGCGGACTATGCCGCCATCAACGAGGTCTACGCCCGCTACTTCTCGGCGGACATGCCCCCGGCCCGCGAGGCCGTTCAGGTCAGCGCCCTGCCCCGTGGCGCGCGCGTCGAAATTTCGTGCATCGCCGTACGCTGACGGTCCGCCTCACGAGCCGCGCATCTCCAGCGTCAGCACCATACGGGCCGTCAGCACGTAGGTCGCGGGGGTAAGCTCGCGCGGCTTGATTTCGAGCACCGCTTCAAAGTTCGGCTTCGTCAGGACTTTCCGGGGGTCGGACTTCTCCGCAAGCCGGGGCTGTATGCGGTCCTGCGCCCCTACGTTGTCCGCCGAGGCCACCAGCTCGAACACCTGCTCCGAGTACGAGAGCAGCACGTTCACCTCGCTGAAGATGTCGTTGAGCTTGACGCCGGCGGGCTGCCCGCGCACCAGCTCCACGAGCGCCACGTTCGCGCTTTTGATGTCGTCCTTGGTGTACCCGTCTTCGAGCAAATCGTCGAGGTTGATCCGCTGCTCCGAGCGCAGCGAGGAGAGCTTGCCGGAGTTGATGTCCTCCTCGTCGAACGAAAAGCGGAACGTAAGCTCCTGCGTCAGAAACACCGGGTCCTTCATGGTGATGCCGGCGTCGCAGCCGCCGAGCGCCAGGACGAGCGCGGCGAGCACAGGCAGCGCCGAGCGGCGGCTATAGCGGAGAAAGGTCATGTCGGGCAAGGTCAGGCGAGCATCGGCGACAGCGTTGATAGATGCCCCGAGGCCGCGCGTTGTTCCGCCGCGCCCCTGCGGGGCCGCCGTATTGCCCGCCGGATGCCTCGGGGCGCCGCGCCGCCGGATTTTTCGGACAAGGCTAATCAAGTAATATAAAAAACAATGACTTAAGGAACAATACCTTTCGTGATGCGTTGAAAATATATGTTAAACGAACAAACGGAGACGCGTATGAAGAACCTTGTTAGGCGCAAGAAGGACCTGATCGCGGGTGCTGTCATTGCCGTGTTTATGCTGATCGCCGGCGTAGTGATGCTGACGACTTCTCGCACGGATAGCAGCCGCGTTGCGGCCGCTGCCATCCGTTCGGCAAGTCCTGCGGCGATGACCGAGCAGGGCAAGCTGATTGCGGAAGGCGAGGCCAGCTTTTACGGGGCAGGCTTCGAGGGCCGCCCGACGGCCAGCGGCGAGCGCTTCGACGGCGACGCGCTCACGGCGGCGCACAAGACGCTGCCGTTCGGTTCGCGCCTTCGGGTGACGAACGTCGAGAACGGCAAGTCGATCATCGTGCGCGTCAACGACCGCGGCCCGTACGCCGAAGACCGCGTGCTGGACGTGTCGGAGAAGGCCGCCGGCGCGCTCGACATGGCGGAGGCCGGCACGGCCAACGTCCGGATCGAGCTGCTGCCTGCAAGCTAAACCCCGCAAGGCTTCTTGTGAAAGACAGGCGCTCCGAGCTTCGGAGCGCCTGTTTGCCGTTCATGCGCCCCGCCGGTTGTTCAGTAAAGTGTGCACGCGCGCGCTAGGATGTATAGTTTAGCGGTCGCCGCCGGCGCGTCCGGCGGCCGAAGAATCGATCAAACCGCCTTTGAGGCGCGTTTTCGGCTGGACGCATTTATGCCCCCCGCGCTTCGGGGCCCCGGTATTTTATTTGCGTGCCGTTATACCAAAGGTCTTAAGAAGCGCGTTAATGCGACAGATCAGGATATGTCAGCGAGACGTCCGGAGGCAGCCGAATGCGCCGGGCGGGACCGACCTCCTGCCTGTTGCATTCGCTGACTGAAGAACGCTCGTGAAAGCATCCGACTTCATGCACCAGACTGACGAAGAGCTCGTCGCCCAGTACGTTGAGCGCGGCGACCAGCGCGCGTTTCGCGTGTTGGTCGAGCGGCATCAGGAACGCCTGTTCGGGTACCTGATGGGCATGGTCCGTGATCGCGAAGTCGCCAATGACCTGTTCCAGGAAACGTTCTTCCGCGTCATCTCCGCGCTGAACAACCAGCGCGGCGGTTACGAAATGCAAGGCCGCTGGCTTGCCTGGACCATGCGCATTGCGCGCAATGCCGCCCTCGACCACCTCCGCAGCCGCAAGAAATGGGTGGACGTGGACGGGCGCGCCGCCGAGGATGACGCCTCGTTCTGGGACGCCCTCCCCGACGACGGCGTCGCGGCGGACGAGCAGATTCACCGGCTGGAGCAATCGGAGTTGCTGGATGCGTGCATCGAGCGGCTGCCGCCCGAACAGCGGGAGGTGCTGCTGATGCGCCAGGAGGCAGAACTGACTTTCCGGGAAATCGCAGAACTGACGGACTGCTCCATCAACACGGCGTTGGGCCGCATGCGATATGCGCTGCTCAACCTCCGACGGATGATGCAGGCGTCCCCCAGAAAAGCTCTGGTGGAGGCGTAAGCGTTCTTCGGCAGCCCCGGCATCGGGAAACAGCGAGTATTGCCATACGCGTCAGCGTTATTCGAAGGACCTTTGTCATGGACGATACCTTTTCCTCTGTCTGGGCGCTCTACCCGGATGAAGACGCGCCGCCCCGCAGCGGCGCAGACCTGCGCGAGCAGGAAGCCCTCGCCGAAGTAAAGCGAGCGCTCGATGCGCGCCCGCGCCTGCGGCCCAGCCGCGCCGCGCTCGACGCCGTGTTTCTGGCGGCCGAGAAGCCGCGCAGCGCCGGTCCGCGCGCCGACCGTGGGCCGCGCCCGCGCATGCGCAACCGCCGGATCCCTCTGTACAGCCTTACCGGAGCCGCCTTCGCGTTTCTGATCGCCCTCAGCATCGGCGTGTGGCGCCTGGCGCCCGAAGCCGGGCTTTCGCCGGCGGCCTCCACGCCTCACCTGGCGGCTCCCGAAGCGCCCCCGGCGGCCGAGCTTGCCGCTGCGCCTGCCCCCCGCGCCGAGCAGACCGCGCCCGCCGCGCCGGCGCGCCCGCAGCCCGCCGCGCCGGAGGCCGCCGCCCGGCTCGCCGCCGCCCGCCCGGCGGAAGCGTCGGTGCGCCCGGCCACGGCCGAAGAAGCGCGCCAGGCGCTCGAAGCAGGCGGCTACGATTGGGACGAGGCCGACGAGGTGTACCACCTTCACCGGCGCGTCGAGCTGCTGGAGGCCCGCAGCGCCGAGGCCGCGTGGGACGAGGAAGACCTGATGCCCGCGCCGCCTTCCGGCCGCAACCTTCCTCTCGTACAACCCGCCTCGATGAGGCAGTTCTAGCCTGAAGCCTACATGCGCGAGACGTTGCCACCCCTGAATCCTTCCGCGCCGAAGCGGCTCGGCCTGCTGGCGGCGGCGCTTCTGCTGGCCGGCGCCTTTGCCGCGCCCCTGCGTGCGCAGACGGCCGCCGAACGAACCTTTGAAGTGCGCGGCGGCGTGCTCTACCTCGACGGCGCCCGCATGGCGGCGGCGCAGTTGCCCGACGACCTGGCCCCGGAGACGCTCGCCGAGGCGCGCATCACGTTCAGCGGCGACGTGCAGCCGGTCTTTATGCTCGGCGAGCGCCTGTTCGCCCTCGACGGCGCGAACCTCCGCGAACTGGAGACCCAAGGCGTCGTCGTGCACTTCGAAGGCGTCTCCGGCTTCAGCTTCGGCGAACCCGTCATGCGCGCGTTCCCCTTTGAGGGCGCCGCCCCCCAGAGCGCCCGGCTGGCGGCTTCGTTCGGGGTGGCCCCGGCGGCGGAAGCGCCGGCCTTCGAGGCCGCGCCGCGCCTGGAAGTCGCGCCTTCGGTGGCCGGCCCGCAGGTAGACATGATCGCCCTGCACGCGCAGCAATTCCTCCGGCGCAGCAGCGAGCTGGAGCGGGCCGGCGCCCCCGAGAGCGCCGCCCGCCTGCGCAATTCGGCCCAGGACATGCTTCGCATGGCTGAGGACCTGCCCCGCATGGAGTACACCGCCTACCTGGACGACGTGCGCCGGCACAACGGCGAGTTGTACAACCGCCTGCTCCGCGAAAACCAGCTCGAAGAACGCAGCCTCGCGCTCGCCTCGGACATTCGCGGCGCCTCCGACGCGGCGCGGCGCACCTTGCTGGAGCAGCAGCTTCGCGGCATCCTGAACGACGCGTTCGACCTGAAGCAGGAGAATCGCCGCCGGGAGGTGCGCCACCTCGAAAGCCAGCTCGACGCCCTGCGCCTGCGCTTGCGCGAGCGCGAGACCAACCGCAAGCAAATCATAGAACAACGCGCGCTCGAACTGATCGGCTCACCCGCCGGAGCGCGCTGGTAAACGGGCGCGGCCCCACCGCGCCCCCTGCATCCCCCTGTTGCGCCAGACCCCCCGACACGCAGCGGCGTCGGCTCATGGAGGAGCTGCGCCCTGCGCTCACCCAAACCCAACCCTCTGGAGACCGTTCATGAAGCCATTCCCCCTCCGAAGCGCCTGCGTCGCCTTTGCCGCGGGCGTCTTCTTTTGCACCCTGCCGGCGGCGCTTGCACAGGAGCAGCCCGCCGTCCCCGACGGCGAGCGCACCGTCATCGTCATCGACAAAAGCGGCGCCGTCACCGTCAACGGCGTAGAGGCCGCGCCCGCCCCTGAGGCGGCGGGCGGCGAGGACCGGCGCACCGTCATCGTGATCGACAAGAACGGCGCCGTCGCCGTGCAGGGCGGCGATGTGCTGCGCGAGAACCTCGCCCCCGGCGCCTCCCCCCTCAGGCGCACGCAACCGCTCGACGCCGAGCAGTTGCGCCGCCTTGCGGAGCAGCACGCGGCGCTGTTCCGGCAGCAGCCCGACGCCAACGCCCTGATCGAGCGCCTCAGCCGGCTTCCCGGCGCCGATGGCAACGTCACGATCGAGCGCTTTGTGCAGCCCCCCAACGCGGACGGCTTTGCCGACATGCTGGACGCTGTGCGCGACGTGCGCGTGTTCCGCATGGACGTGGACGGCGCCGACGCGCTGGACAACCTATCGCACGCGCTGGCCCTCGCCAATCCGGAGATCCGCGCGCTGGAGCGCGAAGCCGCCGAGCTGGCCCGCAGCGCCCGAGGAGCCGAAGCCGCCCGGCGCAAGCAGCTCGAACGCGACCTGGAGCGTAAGCTGGACGAGGCGTTCGACAAGCGCCTGGAGGCCCAGGCGCAGCGCCTGGACGAGATGAACGCGCAGGCCGAGGCCGAGGCCGCGCGCCTCGAAGAGCGCAAGCGCAACAAAGACGAGATCATCGACCGGCGCATGAAGGAGATGCTCGGCGAGGACAACCTGGACTGGTAGTCTCTTCTTGAGGCACGTCTTGGCGCAACGACGGCCGCCCCGGAGCCTTGCTTCGGGGCGGCTTACATATTGTAGCTGCGCCGTTTAGAATCTGCGCCTCCTTCGCTCCCCCGAACGCCGCCTTTCGCGCGCATCGGGGCATCCGGGCGCCTGCCGGCGGCAAAGGCGGCCCTCTGGACAATCGGCGTGAATGTTGCCGGGCGCATAGGCGTACATTCGTTGCCGCCTTGCGCCTATGAAGTCCCTGATTTTCCTGCTGCTGCTTTGCGGCGCGGCGCCGTTCGCAGCGTCCGGCGCAGGGCGCATCGCCGAGGTGCAGATCGGCGCCCACCCCGCCGGCGAGGGCGTCGTCCTCCGGCTGCGCCTGACCGAGCCGGTGCAAGGCTTCGGGCAGCCCGTCGTGCGCGAGGGCGTCGTGGCGCTCAAGCTCTACGGCGTGCATACCGAGCGCATCGCCGAGCAGGCCGCGGCGCTGTTTCCGGTGCAGGGCTACGCCGTCGAGGCCGGGCCGCGCTATGCGACGCTGTGGGTGCGCCTGGCCCCGGGCGCGCCGGTCGAGGCCGCCGCCTACCGCGACGCCGGGGGCAGCGAGGTTCTGCTGCACATCGCCGCCCGCCCGCCTGCCGCGCCGGCGCCCGAGGCCCCCGCGCTCGAAGCGCGCTGGAACCTCGACACCGTCATCATCGACGCCGGGCACGGCGGCCACGACACGGGCGCCACGGCCAACGGCGTGCGCGAGAAGGACGTCACGCTTGCCCTGGCGCAGCGCCTCGGCGCGCGCATCCGCCGCGAGCTGGGCCTGGCCGTCGTCTACACCCGCGATACGGATACGTTCGTGAGCCTGCGCGAGCGCGGGCGCCGGGCCAACGCCGCCGGCGGCAAGCTGTTCATCTCCATACACGCCAACGCCGCCGCCGCCCCCGCCGCCGCCGGCACCGAGACGTTCTTCCTGGGGCTGCACAAAACCGACGCCGCGCGCGAGGTCATGGAGCGCGAGAACAGCGTGGTGGCCTACGAAGCCGAGACGTACGCCGACATGGACGAGGCGGCGCTCATCCGCCGGACCCTCGCGGGCAGCGCCTACCTCAAGAAAAGCGAAGCCCTTGCCGGAGCCGTCGAGGCGGCCTTCGGCGCCGACCGCCACAGTCGGGGCGTCAAGCAGGCCGGGTTCTACGTGCTCTGGAACGCCAGCATGCCCGCCGTGCTCGTCGAGGTAGGCTTCGTCACCAACCCGCGCGAGGCGGCATTTCTTTCGAGCGCCGGTGGGCAGGAGCGCGTGGCAGACGCTATCTTTCGCTCCGTAGCGCTTTTCCAGCAGCAGTACCAGAGCGATTTGCAAGCCGGGCTGCCCTAACGCCGTTCCTGCCTTCCTCCGTATGATCAGCCTCGACGACCTCGGCCGCGCCGTCCGCAACATCGCCGACTATCCCAAACCCGGCATCCAGTTCAAGGATATCACGCCGCTGCTGGGGCGGGCCGATTTGCTCGTCGCCGCCGTCGAGCATTTGGCGGCCCCCTACCGCGAAGCCGGCGTGACGAAGGTCGTCGGCGTCGAGGCGCGGGGGTTCATCCTCGGCGGCTTGCTGGCTCGGGAGCTGGGCGCAGGCTTCGTGCCGGTGCGCAAGCGCGGCAAGCTCCCGCACCGAACGCTCGTGGAGGAATACGCGCTCGAATACGGCTCCGACAGCGTCGAGATGCACGTCGATGCCCTCGCGCCGGACGACCGGGTGCTCATCCACGACGACGTGATCGCCACTGGAGGCACCTCGCTGGCGGCCTACCGCCTCATCCGGCAGGCCGGCGCGACGCCCGTAGGGTTTGCATTTCTCATCGAGCTGGGCTTCCTCCAGGGCCGGCAGGCGCTCAACTCGGCGCTTCCGGTGCACGCGCTCCTGCGCTACTAGCGGCGGCGCGCTTACGTTTGCGCCGTAGTATCTCCATACTTGCGTGACAACTCGGCCGGGCAGGGTCCGTTGTATGGGTGTAGCCGACAGACGGTTCATCCATCCTCCAAACGAGACTTGCCATGAGCATTTACCGTTTTACCCTGGCCCTGGCGACGGCGGCCCTAATCGCCGGCGCGCCTTTGGCGCAGGCGCAAGGCCGCACCGCCGGCGCCCCTCTCACCGACGAGCAGCGCATCGAGCGCCGCATCACGGCCCTCGACGGCCGCCTCAAGCTCACCGACGAGCAGAAGACGCGCCTGCGTGAGGTCTACCGCGAGCAGCTAAACGACCAGGCGCAGCGCAAGGCCGAGATGCAGGCGCGCCGCACCAAAATGACGGGCCGCGTCGAGAGCGTGCTGACGCCGGAGCAGCGCCGGACGTACCAGCAGATGCAGGCCAACGGCCGGGGCCGCATGAAGGCCGCGCGTGGACGCATGGACGCGCGGCGCGGGCAAATGGGCGCGGGCCGCGGGCAGATGGGCGGCGCCCTCATGAACCTCACGCCCGAGCAGCGCGCCCGCCTCCAGGCCATCGTCTCGGAGCAGCACGCCGAGCGCGACCGCTGGCTCGCCGACCATCCCAACGCGACGGCGGCCGAGCGGCAAGCCTTCGGGACGCAGCACGCGCAGCAGGCCCAGGAGCGCATCCGCCGAGAACTCGGCGAGGATGTCGCCAAACAGTTCGAGCAGATGCGCCGGAACGCCGGCCGGCAGCGCATGCCGGGCGCGCGCATGGGCGGCGGCGGGCGCGGCGGCCGGATGCGCAACTAACCGGCGGCCCCCACCCTGCCCTAACCCCCCCTTACCCCGCTCTAAAAAAGCAGCAAGCCCCGGACGTTACGGCGCCCGGGGCTTGCTGCTTTTACTGCGTCCTTACGGAGGCCGCCTTACGGGGCCGCCCCCTTCGGCGGGTTACTTCACGAGGGTCATACGGCCCGTAGCGACCTTCGTTGCGTTCGCCATCTTGGCCGTCACCCGGTACAGGTACGTGCCCGAGGCCAGCGCCGCCGCATCGACCTGCACCGAGCGGTTCGCCCCGGCGCTGATCGCCTGCGCGGGCAGCAGCATCACCCGACGGCCCAGCAGGTCCACCACCTCGATGCTGACCTCAGCCGAAGCCGGAAGGTCCAAGCTGATCGTCGTGGACGGGTTGAACGGGTTCGGGTAGTTGCCCTTGAGCGCGAACGCCTGCGGCAGTTCGGCCGCTTCGTTGGCCGTGAGCGTGCCCAGCTCCACCGTGATGAAGCGCCGCTCGCCGACGGTCTCCAGGCCGCCGCGGTCCCGCGTGACGACGCGCGCCCACAGCTCCACCGGCCGCCCCGTCTGCACGCCGTTCGCGCGCAGAAGCTGCGCCAGATCGCCGTACGTGACGTAGAAGCCCGTGTTCATGCCTACCGACTGCTCGAAAAGCACGCTCGCAAAGTCCTGGCTCGTCGAGAGCTGCAAGACGTAGTCGAGCGTGTCGGCGTCTACGTTCATGCCGTCTACGGCCAGCGTCACGTTGAGCCGCTGCTGCGAATCGCCCGCCAGCACGATGTTGCTGCCGTTGGCCGGGCTCGTGATCATGACCGCCGGCGGGGCGTCGTTGACCGGCATGACGCGCACCGTCACCGTGCCCGTGACCGTGCCGCCCTGGCTTTCGCGGACGGTATACGTGAACGTGTCCGTACCGCTGAAGTTGGCGCGCGGGGTGTACGTCACCTCAGCCTGGTTCGACACGACGGCCGTGCCGTTGGCCGGCTGCGTGACCGAGACCAACTCCAGGCCGCCTTCAAGGCTGCCGAAGTCGTTGGCCGTCACCCGGACCGCCACCGGCATATCCTCCATCGTCGTGGCCGTGTCCGCGACGGCCGTCAGCGCCCGCACCGCCCATACGCGCAGCGGAATGCGGAGCGTCGCCTCGCCGTTGTTGGCCGAAAGCAGCACTTCATACTCGCCTACGTCGGCGGCCGTGGCGCGCCCGGAGAGGGTGCGCGTAGCCGCGTTGTAAGTCAGGAAGGACGGCAGCCCCGAGGCCGTGATCATGATCGGGTCGCCGTCGGCGTCGGAGACCTGGACGGGGAAGCTGAAGTTTTCGCCGACGAAGGCGTTGAGCGCCGGCGGCTGCACGAAGATCGGCGCATCCGGCACGCCCGCCACGTTCAGCGTCACCGTGCCCGTGCCCACCGTAGCGCCCTGGCCGTTGACGACGTTGTACGTGAAGCTCGTCGAACCGTTGAAGTTGGCCGTCGGGGTGAACGTGAACACGTTGCCCGCAAGCGTCACCGTGCCCGCGTTGCCCGTCGGCTGGGTAAAGCTGCTCACGGACTGCCCCGCCGCCAGATTCAACTGGATCGTGCGCGGCCCTTCGTCCTCCTGCCCGTTGATCGTGATCGGCAGGATCTCGCTCACGGTAAGCGTAAACGTCTGCGTCGTCGTATCCACGCCGTCGGTCGCGTTGATCGTGAACGTGTAGACGCCCGGCGCCACGTTCGCGCCGACGTTGAGCGTAGCCTGGTTGCTGGAGCCGCCGCCGTCGGCGAGCGTTACGCCCGTCGGGACCGCGCCCGTGAGGCTAAACGATACGTCCTGGAAGCCGTTGGCATCCGTGGCCGTGACCGTAAAGGCAGCGGCCATGCCCACGAAGGCGTTGAAGCTCGGCGCGCTCGTAATGACCGGCGCCTGGTTGACGAACGCCGCCACCGTGAAGTTGAACGTCACGGTCGTCGAAGCGCCCGAAGCGTCCGTCACGGTCACCGTGACCGGCGTAGCGCCCTGAAGCGTCGTCGGCGTGCCCGTAATGGCGCCCGTCGCCGCGTTGATCGAGAGGCCCGCCGGCAAACCGACCGCGCTGTACGTGAGGGCCGTGCCCTCGGGGTCGCTGGCGGACACGTTGAACGTGAAGGGCGCGCTGATCGGCGCCGTCACGGCCGGGATGGCCGTCACGACCGGGGCTTCCGGCACGTTCGTGACCGTCACCGTGAGGTTCTTCGTAAAGCCGGCGCCGTCCGAGTCGGTCACGCGGACGCGCACGGTATAGCTGTTCTTGGCTTCGAAGTTGAGAGGGCCGTTCACGCGGAGCTGATCGCCTGCGATGCTGAACGGACCCGCGCCGCTGACGCCGTCTACCGAGACGATGGTGTACGTCATGGCGCCGCCCTGTGCGTCGGTCGCCGTCAGCGTGCCGATGAGCGTGCCCACGGCCGAGTTCTCCGCAACCGTGTTAGCCGAGAGCATGATGTCGGTCGGGGCGGTGTTGATGCGCGTCACGTTGAACGTGATCGTCCCGGCGGCGGGGCCGGCGCCGGCGGCGTCCCGCACCACCGTGGAGACCGTGACCGGGCCCTGGAAGCTGGCCGCAGGCGTAAACGTGAGGCCCGCGAGGGCCGCGTTGACCTGCGCCACCGTGCCGGTGACCGTGTACGCGCCCGTGCCGGCGTTGTACGCGCCCGTGCCCAGGTTGGCGAAGGCGCCGGCCGCCGGGTCGCTCAGGGTGACGGTGGCCGTGATGGTCTCGCCCATATCCGGGTCCGTCACGACGATGTCGCCGATGGCCGAGTTCGAGCCGGCGGTGGCGCTGATCGTCTGCGTCAGGTTGGTCGCCGTCGGCGCGTCGGGCATGCCCGCCACCGTAAACGTGAGCGTGCCGTCCGCAGGGCCTGTGCCGGCGGCGTCCCGCACCCGCGCGCTCGCCGTGACGACGCCTTCGAAGTTGGCCGCCGGGCTGAACGTGAGGCCCGCAAGGGCCGCGTTGACCTGCGCCGTCGTGCCGGTGACCGTGTACGCGCCCGTAGCGGCGTTGTATGCGCCCGTGCCCAGGTTCGTGAAGGCGCCGGCCGCCGGGGTGTTCAGCGTGATGGTGGCCGTGATCTGGTCGCCGGGGTTGGCGTCCGACACCACGATGTCGCCGATGGCCGTGTTGGCGGCGTCCTCGTTCAGGTTCAGCGACTGCGTCAGGTTGGTCGCCGTCGGCGCCTGGTTCGGAGCCGCGCTGACCGTCAGCGTGAACGCCTGCGAATCAAAGCCGACGCCGCCGTCCTGCGCATAAACCGTAAAGTTGTACGTGCCCGGAACCAGCGTGCCGTCGAAATTCAGCGCGGCGCTGCCGTTGCCGTTGTTGACGACGGTTACGCCCGCCGGAGCCCCGTTCAGGGAAAACGTCGTGCTTGCGCCGCCGGTAGTCGTCACGTTGAACGAACCGGCCGTGCCGGCGACCCCCGAGGCGGCGGCCCCGCTCGTGATGCTGACGGACGGGCTGGCCGGGGCCACGAACGTAATCGGGTCGCCCGGATCGTTATAAACGGAGTTGTAGACACCGAGGCTGGGATTTCCGGATTGGAACGTCACCACCGTCGATCCGTCGTTCGAGAGCGTGTAGATCCGGTTATTGGTCGCGCTGTAGTAGCGCAGCGTGACCGGACCCGGAGCGCTGAGCCCCTCGTCGATGCCGTCGTTCGGATCGGTGTCGAACGCGATGGACACGTCCCGCACGACGTAACCGGTCCCTTGGACAAACTCCACCTCTCCTGCGCCGACGAGCTGGCCGTCGGAGGGGTCGTATACCGCCAGGTAATCGCCCGTGGTGAGGGCGACCGGAGCCCCCCCGACGGTGAGTTGCGGGGCGCCGCTGAGGAGCACGACGTTCGGGGTGCTGCCGAAATTAACCCACTCGGTCGGAACCTGAGCCAGCGCGGCGCTGGTCGTTGCGAGCGTCATGCCCGCCGCCAGGATTAACCAACGTAGTAATCTTTGCTGCATACATACCTCTTGAGATAAGGTTTGGAGATTCAGGGGATGCGCGCCGGCCGGGCCGACCGCAGAAGGCGAGATGAAAGGGTCTGGGGGCCGCCCTCCACTAATGGATAAAAAGGGAAGCTGTCGGCAAGCGCCGGACGCCGATGCGTTGCATTTCGTAACCCCGCAGCGGCCTCGGGCGGCGGCTCCCTGCGCCGAACCTAAGACTTCGGAGGCAGAAAGGCGCATTCCCAACGCTGCACATGATACTACAGCGCCCTGGGCAAAACATGGGGCGACGCGCAGGGAGAAGAAGCGTTAAACGAACGTTACAGCCGCGAAGGAGTCGTGACGTATACGCTGTAAAGCGTGTAAATCGAAAGCTCTACTTCCTTATCACACGTTGAGCCGAGGCCGGGAATAATATATTCCGCATAAGAGTTGCTAAAGCCCTTCCAGCGGCGCGTCGCCCTGCTTCTGCGCGCGCGTCCGGGCTGCCGGAGGGCGAGGCGCGTGCGCTTAGCGAACCGTATGCCGAAAACTTTCCGGCTTCAGCGCCCGAGGCTTCTGGAAAGCACGGCTTCCTCCAGCTCGCGGGCGATGTTGCGCAGGGTGCGCTCGACCTCGCGCGCGTCGGCAGCGTCGAGGCCCTGGCGCGCAAGCTGCGCGGGCTGCCGCAAGCGCTCTATGCGCTCGATGTGCCGCTGCACGTCGGCAAGGGCGGCGTAGAGGACGTTGACGAGTTCGTTTTTGTGCATGCCGGGCCGAAAGGAAAGGGCATGCTTCTACCGGCCGTCGCGCGCCGTGGTTTCGGGGGCCGCCTCGGCTAACCGGTGATCTCGTTCCCCAGCCGCCGGACTTCCTCCTTGTTGGCTTCGAGCACCGCCAGCAGGTCATCGGGCGGGCGGCCTACGACTTCGGCAAGCTCGTAGAGCGCATGCGCCGGCCGAAGCGCCTCCGGCTCGTCCTCGGCCACCGTCACGCCGACGGCCGCCGTCACCGAGGCCGCCAGCACGAGCGCCTGGGCGTGCAGGCGCGTGCCTTGCAGCCGCTGCGGGCGCGCATAGTTGCCGATGAGCGAGACCAGGTCTTCCGGCAGGTTCCAGTTTTCGGCCGCCTTGCGCCCCAGCGTCTCGTGATCGACGCCGAAGATGCTGCGCTCGGCCTCGGCGTCGGGGCCGCCGGGTTGCATACCGGTCACCCACAGCGCTTCGTAGTCGTCCGGGCGGTTGTAGAGCAGCACGAGGCGTCCGGAGGCGTGCAGCAGCCCGGCCGTAAAGGCCGTCGCGGCCTGGCGCAGTTGCAGATGCCGCGCCAGCACGTCGGCGAAGGCGGCCGCGCCCACGCTCAGGCGCATGATCTGGTTGAACAGTTCTTCCTGCTCCTTCGAGCGGACGATGCTGCGCAGCTTGACCATGCCCTCGGTCATGACGATGTTGCACACCTCGACGAAGCCCAGCATAAACACCGCTGCGCCGATGTCATCGACGTGGCTGCGCAGGCCGAAATAAGCCGAGTTGACGCGCCGCAGCACGCTGGCCGCAATCACCGGGTCGCGGTTGACGATGCGGGAGAGCGCGGCGTTGTCCGGCGTGCCGGGCTTGCTCAGCAGCGCGGCCACCTCCGTAACGGTGCGCGGCAGCGGCGGGTAGCGCAGCGTCGAGAGCGAAACAGGTTCGAAACGGGTGGCGGGTACTCTCGATAGGTTCATGGT